>JBBIJV010000039.1:0-21672 GCA_037445815.1 Rhodospirillaceae bacterium | reverse complement strand
CAGCGCGTCCGTCGCGAACGCTTCGCTCGAAGCGACGGCAAAGTAGTCGCCCGTCGACCGGCCGACACCGCGGTCGTCGGCGCGCAGCACGGCGATGCCGCGCCGCGTCAGCGAGTCGGCGAGGACGTAGAACGGGCGGTGGCCGGCCAGGGACTCGTCGCGATCCTGCGGCCCCGAGCCCGTGATCAGGACGACGGCCGGGAAGGGCCCCGGGCCCTGCGGCAGCGTCAACGTGGCCGCGAGCCGCACGCCGGGCTCGCTGTCGTAGGCAACTTCCTCCTCGCGGTACGGCAGCGGCCGCTTCGGCTCCTGCGGCCGAGCCAAGACGGGCACGTTCGCGTCGCGGCGCAGCGTGAGCGGCAAGCTGCCGGCTCCTTGCGACCAGGTGCCGGCGATTTCGCCCCCGGCTCCGAGCTCGCCCGAGAACCGGCCGCCGACCGCGCGCAGCTCGAGCTCGAGCTTCCCGTCCGCGAATCGAATCGTATCGATGGGCAGGTTGCTCGCGCCCTGGTCGATGCTGTCCAGCGTGCCGGTCAGCGCGCCGCCCTCTTCGCGGATCTTCACGACGAGGCGGAGCTGTGCCGTCGGCAAGACCAACGCGCCCTGCCAGACGCCGACCACGCTCGCCGTCTCGGTCGAGGCGTCCTGGGCGGCCGTGGGCGGCGCCGTCGTCGAGCCCACGATGAGCGCCAACGTCAGCAGCACGAGAGAAATCGCGGGTCGCATGTCTTTTCTCCTCGAGGTTAGGGGAGGAAGATGTCTTCGATCTTGAGCTTGAACACTTTCGCGATCGCGAACGCGAGCGGCAGGCTCGGGTCGTAGCGGCCGTTCTCGATCGAGTTCACGGTCTGGCGAGAGACGTCGAGCGCCTCGGCGAGCTGGCCTTGCGACCAGCCGCGTTCCTCGCGGAGCCGGCGCACATGGTTCTTCATCGGCCGCGCCTCAACGGTACCGGCTGTGCGCGATGAAGCCGCCGACGATCCATCCGACGGCCATGATCGGCCAGATCGCGAACGTCGGCAGCTTAGGCGCTCCGGCCGTTTCGGCGAAACCCCAGGCGAACGTTCCGAACGCCGTGACGGCGAACGAAAACGCCAGCGACTCGAGAACGCTGCGCCGCTGAAGCTCGTCGAGCCGGCGCACGTGCCACAGGATGGCCCAGGTCATGGCGGCGGCGCCGATCATCGGCGACAGCAGTACGACGTAGCGCGCGACCGGCGAAAGCGTAAAGGTTCTCTCGACGTAAACGCTCACGAAGAGCAATACGCCGTAGACGATCAGGGAGCCGCCGAGCTCCTTGACGTACCGGCGGTTTTTCTTGTCCATGGCCGCACCTCGGGTGGAAAGGAAGCTTTACTGGAAAGGAAGCTTTACATGCACCGGCTCCGCCTATCAAGCATGCTTTCCACCTTCCCGCAGGCTGGTGCAGCCGGGGCCGCGCGTTGCTAACCTGCGCGCCGCGACGATGCAGCACCCAACAGAGAAACCAGTCGACGCGCCCCTCGGCCTGTTCGACGCCTACGGCATCGAGGTCGAATACATGCTCGTGGACGCCGAGCGCCTCGACGTTGCCCCGGCCGCCGACGCGCTGCTCGAAGCGGTCGCCGGCGAGCTCACGGACGAGTGGGAGAACGGCGACGTCGCGTGGAACAACGAGCTCGCGCTGCACGTCGTCGAATTCAAGTGCAACGGCCCGCGTCCGTCGCTCGACGGCTTGGGCGCCGCGTTCCAGGCGAACGTGAAGCTCGCGAACGACAAGCTCGCGCGCGACGGCTTGCGCCTGATGCCGACGGCCATGCATCCCTGGATGGACCCGAACGGCGTCGAGCTCTGGCCGCACGGCACGCGGCTCATCTACGACACGTTCGACCGCATCTTCTCGTGCAAAGGCCACGGCTGGGCGAACCTCCAGAGCCAGCAGGTCAACCTGCCGTTCTCGGGCGACGAGGAGTTCAGGCGCCTGCACGCCGCGGTCCGGTTCCTGCTGCCGATCCTGCCGGGACTCGCCGCGAGCTCAGCCGTAGTCGACGGCGAGCGCAACGGCGTGCTCGACAATCGCCTCGTCGTCTATCGCGGCAACTGCGCGCGCATACCGTCCGTCACCGGCGACGTCGTGCCGGAACCCGTCGGCTCGATCGGCGAATATCACGATCGAATCCTGGAGCGGATCTACGCCGATCTCGCGCCGCACGACCCCGAAGGCGTGCTGCGGCACGAGTGGGTCAACGCCCGCGGCGCGATCGCGCGCTTCGACCGCATGGCGATCGAGATCCGCGTGCTCGACGTTCAAGAGACGCCGACGATGGACGTGGCCTACGCCGAGCTGATCGTCGAGGTGTTGAAGCTGCTCTGCGCGGAGCAGTGGCTCGACGCCGAAGGCATGAACGCACGGCGCACCGCAGAGCTCGCGACGCTGCTCGAGCTCGCGGCGCGGCAGGGCGAGGAGGCGGGCATCGGCGACAAGCGCTATCTCGCGGCGTTCGGCTTCCGCGGCAGCAGCACGGATCTCAAGGGGCTGTGGGAGCACTTGATCGAGACGGTCGCGGCGCGCGGCTCGCTGTCTCTCGAGACGGGCCGGCTGCTCGAGCATTACTTGCGTTACGGCACGCTCGCGACGCGGATCGGCAAGGCCGTGGGTCTTCTGCCGACGCGAGCCAAGCTTAAGGAGGTCTATGCGGAGCTCTGCGAAGCGCTTGCGGCCGGCACGCCGTTCGCGCCGCCTCGTCGTTAGCTGCGAGCACGGCGGCAATCGCGTGCCGGCAGAGTACGCGCCGCTCTTCGCGGGCGCTGCGGACGTGCTCGCCACGCACCGCGGCTACGACCTGGGCGCCGTCGAAGTCGCCCGCGCGTTCGGGCGCCGGCTCGGCGTCACGCCGTTCGTCGCCACGACGACGCGGCTCGTCGTCGACCTGAACCGCTCGCCGGGCAATCGCAACGTGTTCTCGGCCTACACGCGCGGCTTGTCCTCCGGAGAGCGGGCTCGAGCGCTCGAAGCGCATTACCGGCCGTATCGCGACGCCGTCGAGCGCGCCGTGGCCGCCGCGGTGCGCGAGGGCGGCGTGCTGCACGTGTCGGCGCACAGCTTCACGCCGGTGCTGCGCGGCGAGGTGCGCCGCTGCGACGTCGGCTTCCTCTACGACCCGGCGCGCCAGGACGAGGTCGCGCTCGTCGAGGCGTGGCGCGCGGCGCTGCGAGCAGCGGCGCCGAGTCTCGTGCTGCGGCGCAATTACCCCTACCGCGGCGTCTCGGACGCGCTCGTGACGCACCTGCGCCGCCGTTACGGCGAGCGCGGCTACGCCGGCATGGAGCTCGAGGTGAACCAAAAGCACGTCGGCACGCCGGGCTGGCGCAAGCTCGTGGCCGTGCTCGCGGCGACGCTCGCCGCGGCCGTCGAGCGAACTTAGCCTTGCTTCGCTCCGGCCGAAGCCCGCACTATGCGGGGCGACAACAATAGGAATCCACGATGTCCGCCGATCCGTCCGTGCGCAACGAGCTCACGACCGCCGTTTTCGTCGACTTCGAGAACTTGGCGCTCGGCGTCGAGCAGGACAAGAAGGGCCGGTTCGATATCGACCTCGTGCTGAAGCGCCTGCTCGAGCGCGGCCGCATCGTCTTCAAGCGCGCCTACTGCGACTGGTCGCGGTTCCAGAACTTCATGCGCGAGTTCCACATGCACGGCTTCGAGATGATCGACATCCCGCGCTCGAACGTTTCCGGCAAGAACAGCGCCGACATCCGCATGGTCGTCGACGCGATCGACCTCTGCTACTCGAAGTCGCACATCGACACGTTCGTGCTGGTGACGGGCGACAGCGATTTTTCGCCGCTCGTGTCGAAGCTGAAGGAAAACAACAAGCGGGTCATCGGCTGCGGCGTGCGCAGCTCGACGTCGGACCTGCTCGCGAACAACTGCGACGAGTTCATCTTCTACGACGACTTGATTCGGGTGCAGAAGCGCGCCGAGACGCGTCGCAAGCCGAAGAAGGAAGCCGCGGACGGCACGGACAAGCGCAAGCAGGAGGCGTTCGACCGGATCGTCGCGACGGTGACGTCGCTCGAGTCCGACTACGATCCCGTCTGGGGCTCGCTCGTGAAGCAGACCGTCAAGCGCGTGTACCCGGGCTTCAACGAGAGCTACTACGGCTACGGCACGTTCGCCGAGCTGCTCGAGGATGCGGCCAAGGAGGGCCTGATCTCGCTCGAGCTCGACCCGCAGCGCGGCAACTACCGGGTCCGGACCGTGCACTAGAAGCCGCTCGGACGGCGGCTCTGATACGTCCGTCACAGCGCTCGGCCCGGCCAGGCGGGAGACTACGGCTCACCAGGACGGTCGGCGCCCAAGCCAGGAAATGTCTCAGCAGGGCTCGAAAGCGACGCTCAAGGACGGCGTACAGGTGATCCAGGGCACTCCCAAAGAGCCCATCACCCGTCCGACGCTGTTCCTGCGCCTCTGGCGCGTCACCGAAGGCAAGGGAACGCGGACCCGCGCGACGTTGTTCATGGTTCGCCCGGGGCCGGGCGACTACGTCATCAAGGAGCTCATCCCGGACATGGAGCTCGACCCGCAGGCCGCGCTCGACAAGGCCGTCGCGATCGCGAAGCGCGGCGACGCCACGGTCGTCTACCTGAACGCGGATCTCGCGAAAATTCCGAAAGCCGGCCTCAGGGCAGTGTCTTAGCGACGACCTCGTCGCCGCTCGGCGCGCGGCCCTCGAGCTCCGTCCACAGGCGGCCCGGGTCCTCGTGGAAGACGAGCTCGGGCGTCCCTTGCAGCACCTGCCAGCCGCCGGCGCGGATCTCGGCCTGGAGCTGGCCCGGCGCCCACGCCGCGTGCCCGGCATACATCCGAAGCTCGTTCGTGCCGTCCGCGAGCCGCACCATGTCGGCCAAGGCCGCATCGTCGATGCTCAAGAATACTTTTTCGACGACCTCGGGGCCGTTGACGGTCGCGGCGGCGAGGCCGCGCACGAGATAGAGCAGCCGCGTCGGCGCGATCGGTCCGCCGCGGAAGAGCCGCCCCTGGTACGTGCCGATACTCTCGGCCAGCTCGGGCAGCGCGGCGGCCGGCGCAACGTTGGTCGGGCGATTCAAGACGATGCCGAGCGTGCCGTTCTGATCATGGCGCAGCACGAGGATGACGGCGCGCGCGAAATCCGCGTTCGTGAGCTGCGGCGACGCGACGAGCAGCGAGCCGCTCGTGATCGTCTGCGCGTAGGCCGGCACCGCCAGCGAGGCGCAGGCGAAAAGCGCGGCCGCGAGCCAGGCGCGGACAGCGAGGAGGGCCGTTCGATCGGTTTGCGGAGTCGCCGTCGGCATCCCGCCAATGATACCCGCGTTGCGGCGCTCGAGAGGTGTATCGATCGGCGATACGAGCGAGTATGATGCGCGCCCTCTTGGATTCCGGCCGGCTTCCGGCTCGCTTGACGACGGGAGACAAATTGTCCTCTGACCGCGACGATACGCCGCGTGCGCGCGGCTACCGCCTGCCCGCCGAATGGGCGCCGCACGAAGCGACCTGGCTGTCGTGGCCCCACAACCGCGACAGCTGGCCCGGCGTCTTCGCGGGCGTCGAGCCGGCCATGGTCCCGTTCGTGCGGGCGCTGGCGGAATGCGAGCCCGTCTACATCAACGTGCGCGACGCCGAGCACGAGCGCCACGTCGCGAAGCTGCTCGCCGCGGCCGTGCCGCCGGAGCGCCTGCGGCTCTATCGCTTCCCGACGAACGACGCCTGGGCCCGCGATCACGGGGCGATCTTCGTGACGCGCCCGACGAAGCTGGAGCCGCGCCTCGCCGTGGACTTCGACTACAACGCCTGGGGCGGCAAGTACCCGCCGTTCGACCTGGACCGCGAGGTCGGGCGGCAGATGGCGGAAGCGCTCGGCGTGCCGCGCTGGGCGAGACCCAACGTCGTGCTCGAGGGCGGCTCGATCGAAGTGAACGGCGCGGGCGCGCTGCTCACGACCGAGCAGTGCCTGCTGAACCCGAACCGCAACCCCACGTTGACGCGGGCCGACATCGAGCGCTTGCTTCGCGACGCGTTCGGCGTCGCCGAGATCCTCTGGCTCGGCGAGGGCATCGAGGGAGACGACACCGATGGCCACATCGACGACCTCACGCGCTTCGTGTCGGCCGACACCGTCGTCACCGTCGTCGAGCTGAACCGCGCCGATCCGAACCATGCGCCGCTCGCGGCGAACCGCCGCCTGCTCGAGACGTTGACCGTGGGCGGGCGCGCCCTCACCGTCGTCGAGCTGCCGATGCCCGAGCCGCAGTACCTCGAGGATCAGCGTCTGCCGGCGAGCTACGCGAACTTCTACATCGCGAACGGCGCCGTCCTCGTGCCGACGTTCGGTTGCCCGGCCGACGACACGGCGTGCGGTATCTTGCGCGAGTGTTTCCCCGGCCGGCGCGTCGTGCCCGTCGATTGCCGCGTCATCATCGCGGGCCTCGGCGCACTGCACTGTCTCACGCAGCAGGTGCCGGCCGCGCCGGAGGCGTCGTCATGAGAGAAAGAATCGCCCGGGGTTGTGGCGCCGGACGTCATTTTCTAATCTTCACGCTTTCGGCGGGCGCCTAGGCGCCGCAAGGGTTCGCGATGGGCGCAATCTCGGATTTCATCCGCCACCACTATCGGCATTTCAACGGCGCCGCGCTCGTCGACGCGGCGCAGGCGTACGTGAAGCATCTCGACGGCGGCGGCCAGATGTTCATGACGCTCGCGGGCGCCATGAGCACGGCCGAGCTCGGTCTGTCGCTCGCCGAGATGATCCGCCGCGGCAAGGTGCACGCGATCACTTGCACCGGAGCGAACCTCGAGGAGGACATCTTCAACTTGGTGGCGCACGACCACTACGTGCGGATCCCGAACTACCGGTATCTCACGCCCGAGCAAGAGGAAGAGCTGCTCGACCAGCACCTGAACCGCGTTACCGACACGTGCATCCCCGAGTTCGAGGCGATTCGCCGCATCGAAGGCGCCGTGCTGGACGAATGGCAGCGCGCCGACAAGGCGCGCCAGCAGTTCTTCCCGCACGAGTTCATGTACAAGATCCTGCGCTCGGGCGTGCTCGAGGAGCACTATGAGATCGATCCGAAGGACAGCTGGATGGTCGCCGCGGCCGAGCGCGACCTGCCGATCTTCGTGCCGGGCTGGGAGGACTCGACGCTCGGCAACATCTACGCCGCCCACTGCATCTCGGGCGACATCGACAACGTGCACACGGTGCGCTCCGGTATCGAGTACATGATGAGCCTCGCGGAGTGGTACCAGGCGACGTGCCGCAAGGGGTCGATCGGCTTTTTCCAGATCGGCGGCGGCATTGCCGGAGATTTCCCGATCTGCGTAGTGCCGATGCTCCAGCAGGACCTGCAGCTCGCCGACACGCCGCGCTGGGGTTACTTCTGCCAGATCAGCGACTCGACGACGAGCTACGGCTCCTACTCGGGCGCCGTCCCCAACGAGAAGATCACCTGGGGCAAGCTGTCCGCCTCGACGCCCAAATTCATCATCGAATCCGATGCCACGATCGTGGCGCCGCTCATTTTCGCGTACGTCCTCGGAGAATAACTGGATGTCCACGCAACCCAAGGCCAAGGCCGCTCCCGTCGAGTGGCAGGTATCCGACGCGACCGAGCTTTACCGCATCGGGAGCTGGGGCGACCCCTTTTTCTTCGTGAACGAGCGCGGTCACATGGCCGTGCGCGCGCTCGACGAGCAGGGCACGACGATCGACATCGTCGACGTCGTCAACGAGCTGCGCCGCCGCGGCGTGCAGTTTCCGGTGCTGCTGCGCTTCCAGGACGTGCTGCGCGCGCAGGTGCGCCGCGTCAACGAAGCGTTCCGAACGGCGATCGTCGAGTCGAATTACGGCAACGTTTATCGCGGCATCTATCCGATCAAGGTGAACCAGCTCCACGAGGTCGTCGACGAGCTGCTCGACGCCGGGCGCCCGTTCGGCATGGGCCTCGAGTGCGGCTCGAAGGCCGAGCTGATCGCGTGCCTGCCGCACATCGACGGCGACACCTTGCTCGTCTGCAACGGCGTGAAAGACCGCACGATGCTGTCGCTGATGATCGCGGGCCAGAAGCTCGGGCAGAACATCGTGCCCGTCATCGAGAAATACTCCGAGTTCAACGACTTGAAGGGCCTCGCGTTCAGCACGGGCTACATGTCGCAGCTCGGCGTGCGCGTGCGCCTCGCGACGCGCGGCTCGGGGCGCTGGTCCGAGTCGTCGGGCACGAACTCGAAGTTCGGCTTGAACGTGTCCGAGCTCATGCGCATGGTGAACGAGCTCGAGGCGAGCGGCCAGCAGGCGAAACTCGTGCTGCTTCACTGCCATATCGGCAGCCAGATCGCCGACATCCAGGTGCTAAAGGAAGCGACGAAGGAAGTCACGCAGATCTACGCGCAGCTCGTGAAGCGCGGCATCCCGCTCAAGTATCTCGACATGGGCGGCGGCCTCGGCGTGAACTACGACAAGGGCCACATGGAGGAGGACGCCGGCATCAACTACAGCCTCGAGGAGTACGCGAACGCCGTCGTCTGGACGATCAAGGAAGTTTGCGACGCGAACGGCGTGCCGACGCCGGCCATCGTCACGGAGAGCGGGCGCGCCCTCACGGCGCACCATTCGGTGCTCATCGTCCCGGTTCTCGGCGCGCATGCGAAGGACGATCCGACGCTGGACCTCACGGTGCCCGAGAACGCCGCCGAGCCCGTGCACGCGCTCGCGAAAATCCTCGCGGCGCTGCCGAAGACGCGCAAGCAAGCGGAGCTGCTCGAGGCGTTCCACGACGTCAACGAGCGGCTCGAGGAAGTGAGCCAGCTCTTCAGGCTCGGCTATTTGCCGCTCGGCGAGCGCGCGCTCGCCGAGAGCCTCTACTGGCGCATCTGCACGGGCCTTTTGAAGGCGCTGAAGCGCAATCCCGAGTCGTCGCGACCCGAGATCGTCGAGCTCGAGGACAAGCTCTCCGATCTCTACCTCTGCGACTTCTCCGTGTTCCAGTCGATGCTCGACCACTGGGCGATCGGCCAGCCGTTCCCGATCGTGCCGATCGACCGGCTCGACGAGCACCCCGACAAGCGCGCCGTGCTCGTCGACTTGACCTGCGACTCGGACGGCAAGGTGACGCACTACGTCTCGACGCGCGACAACCGCTTCCTGCCCGTGCACGCCACGGTGAACGGCACGCCGTACTACCTGGGCTTCTTCCTGATGGGCGCCTACGAGGACATCATCGGCGACGCGCACAACCTGTTCGGCCGCGTCACCGAAGCGCACGTGTACGCCGACCCGGACGAGGACGGCGATTTCTGGATCGAGAAGATCATCCACGGCACGGCCGTGCAGGACATGCTCGCGCAGGTGCAGTACTTTCCGAACGACCTGCACCGGCGCATGAGCGAGCTCGTGCGCGCGAAGATCGCGCAGAACGTCGTTCGGCCGACGCAGGGCATGGAGATCCTCGACCAGTACATGGCCTGCTTCCCGCAGACGACCTACTGCGACACCCGCGACATCGAGCGCGAGCACCAGCGATGACGGCCTCGCGCCCGCTCAAGGTTGGCCTCGTGCAGATGGCCATGAGCGCGGACCCGCAGGACAACCTGGCACGCGCGATGGACCACGTGCGCCACGCGGCGCAGCGCGGCGCCGTGCTCGTCGTGCTGCCGGAGCTCTTCCGCTCGCGCTATTTCTGCCAGAGCGAGGACGCCTCGCACTTCGCGCTGGCCGAGGCGATTCCGGGCCCGAGCACCGAAGCGCTCGGCGCGCTCGCCGCCGAGCTCGAGATCACGCTCGTCGCGAGCCTGTTCGAGAAGCGCGCGGCCGGACTCTTCCACAACACGGCCGCCGTCATCGACGCGGAGCGCGGGTACCTCGGCAAGTACCGCAAGATGCACATCCCGGACGACCCGCGCTACTTCGAGAAGTACTACTTCACGCCCGGCGACCTGGGCTTCAAGGTATTCCACACGAAGCCGGCCGAGCTTGGCGTGCTCGTCTGCTGGGACCAGTGGTACCCGGAAGCCGCGCGGCTCACGGCGATGCAGGGCGCCGAGATCCTCGTGTATCCCACCGCGATCGGCTGGCACACGGAGGAAAAGGCGCAGTACGGCGAGCGCCAGCACGCGGCCTGGGAGACGATCCAGAGGAGCCATGCGATCGCGAACGGCTGCTTCGTGGTGGCCGTGAACCGCACGGGCTTCGAGCCGGATCCGCGCGGCTCCGGCGGCATCGAGTTCTGGGGCCAGAGCTTCGTAGCGGCCCCGGACGGCCGGATCGTCGTGCGCGGGCCGGTCGCGGAGGAGGCCGTGCTCGTGGAGGAAATCGATCTCGCCGAGATCGATGCGAGCCGAGCGGGGTGGCCGTTCTTCCGGGACCGCCGCATCGACGCATACGGCAATCTGACCCAGCGCTTCGGGAAAGACTAGGGGCCCGAGTTGCTTCAGGGCTTCCTCTCGTAGCAGTCGAGCGCGCGCTCAGCGCCCTGCGAGCATCAATTCGCGGATCACGCGCACGGGCGCGCTGCCGTAGCCGAGGAACTGCTCGTGAAAGCGCTTCAGATCGAACGTGCCGGCGCGCTCGCGCTTCAACTGCTCGCGCAGCTCCAGAATCGCGGAGTAGCCGGCGAAGTAGCTCGTGAGCTGCACGTTCGTCCGCTGCACGCGCTTCCACTTGTCGGCGGCCTCGGCTTCGCTCTGGAAGGCCTGGCGAATCAGCAGATCGAGCGCCTCGGCCTCCGTCATGCCGAGCACGTGCACGCCGTAGTCGAGAATCGTGTTGCAGACGCTGCGCAGGTTCCACTTCGAATAGACGAGCCACGCCTCGGCCCGGTGCTCGCCATAGCCGGCCTCGAGCATCATGCGCTCCGCGTACACGGCCCAGCCCTCGATCATTGCGCCGTTGCCGAAGATCGACTTGATCAAGCTCGGTGCGCGGTTCGCATGCAGCAGCTGCACGTAGTGGCCGGGGATCGCCTCGTGGATGTTCAGCACGGGCAGCATCCAGCGGTTGTACTCGCGCAGCCAGCTCTCGGCGCGCTCGGGAGGCTCGCCGTCGAGCGGGTTGACGTTGTAGTAGGTCGGCGCCGCGGCGTCGTACGGGCCCGGCGCGTCGATGCTCGCGCCGGCGATGCCGCGCTTGTGCGGCGGCGTCTCGCGCACGATCAGAGGTTTCGACGGGTCGAGCTCCACGAGCCCGTGCTCGGTGACGAAGCGCTCCAGCTCGGGAATCTGCCGCTTGACCTCGTCGAGCAGCTCGGCCGGCGCGACGTGGTTGTCGGCCAGCCGCGCGATCACGCGGCCGATCAGGTCGAGCGCGTCGCTCGGCGCGGCCTCGTTCGGGAAATACTTCGGCCAGAGGATCTCCGCGAGCGTGCGCATGCGCCCGTGCAGCACGTCTTTCTCCGCCAGCGCTCGCTCGTAGAGCGCCTCGGCCGTGTCGCCGGACTGGATCTCGAAAGCGAATTTTTGGGGGTACAGGTCGCGGCCCAAGCGAAACGACCGCGCCGCGACGGCGCCGCTCGCGAGCCGCTCGTCGAACGCTTCGAGCCAGCGCACGTAGCCCTCGATCGCGCCGCGCGCGGCGGCGAGCCGCTCGTTGAACTGCGCGCGCTCGCGCGCGTCGAGGCCCGACATCTCGAGCGCCTGCTCGAGCTCGGCGCCGAACACGGCCAGCGCCCCGCGATTCTGCTCGATCGCAAGCGCCGTGTGCTCGCGCGACGGGCTCTCGATGCTCGCTTTCGCCGCCGCATAGTAGGCCGGCACGCGCTCGAGCCGCCGGCTGAAGAGGCGCAGCCGCTCGTCGAGCGGCGCGAACGTCAAGTCGAGCAGCAGCGCGAACGGCTCCGCGACGTTGTAGACCGACGGATCCCACTGCCAGGCCTTGAGCTCCGTGAGCGCCCAGCGATTGGCGAGCAGCTCGTTCTCGAGCATCGCCCAGTCCGCGCGGACCAAGGGGCTCAAGCTGGCCGGGTCGATGCGGCGCAGCTGCGCGAGCCAGCGATCGACCTGCTCGAGCAGCTCCTCGCGCGCTGCCGCGTCCGGCACGACGAGCCGATCGGCGTACTTGTAGTAGCCGATCGCGATGGCCCAGTCGGGCTTCAGCTGCCAGAGCCGATCGAAGAACGGCTCGCCGAAGGCACGGCGGAACGCGGCGTCGCTCATTCGACGATGGTACTCGCCCCGGCCGCCCCGGCAACTCTGCGGGCGTGCTGCTCGAGGCAGTACATGCCCTCGATCGCCATGCTGTAGTCCATCGTCTCGCCGAGCCAGCGGCACCGGCTCGTGCTCGCGTCGATCTTCTGGCCCGCTTCGCGGTTCAGCGTGCGGATGTGCAGCTCGCCGTCGGCGCTCGCGTAGCTCGGGTGCCCGGGCAACGCGACGTTTCCGCGTCTCGCGCCGTTCTCTTCTACGCGCCGCCCGTCCGGCCGCGTGAACACGAGCTCGCCGTCGCCGGTCCCTGTGAGCCCGAACCCGCCTTCGTGCACGAGCTGATGGTGGAAGGAGCAGAGCGTGACGAGGTTCTTGAGATCCGTCTCCCCGCCGTCCGCCCAGTGGATGATGTGGTGACCTTCGGTGAAGCGCGTGCGGTCGCAGCCCGGGCACCGGCAGCCGCCGTCCCGCGCTTTGAGTGCTCGTGCGATCGGCGCCGGAATGCTCCGCGTCTTGCGGCCGATGTTGAGCGGCTCGCCGTTTTGGCCTTCGACGAGGCCGACGACCGTGGCGTCGCACGCGAGCCGCCGCGCCGTGTCGAGCGCGAGCGCCGGGCCGTCTTCGAGCTCGCAGAGGCGCGGCCCATCGGCCTCCGCGGCACTTGCCTCGGACAGGATCTCTCGATCGATATGGACGACGACTTGGACGCGATCGGCCGAGCTTCTTGCACCGGTCTCCTCGCCGTGATGGGCGAGGTAGGTCTCGGCCATCAGCCGTAACGCATCGGCTTGCTTCGCCTGCGCCGGGCTCTGCCGAAACGTTTCCACGTCCATGCGTTCGCCGAATCGCCCGGGCTCACCCGGCGGCCGCACCACATCGCCGGCCCGCTCGAGCGCTTTTTGCACGAGGGCGCCGAGCTCCCGCGGCAACCGCGCGTGCAGCACGAACGCGCCGTCCGCATCGTAGAAGCAGTAGGCGTTGCGGAACTCGTGCTGCCACTGCGATTCCTTCGCCGCATCGCTCCGCTGCGTCCAGCGATACTTTCGGACCAGCTTCTCGATGTGGCTCGCCGTGCCGTGCCGCGCGATGTTCACGAGCACCGATTCATTGGCCGGCGTCGCCACGCGCGTCATCGCGCGGACTTTCGAGTACGAGATGTCGCCCTTCTCGAACGCATCGGAGATCTCCGGCAAGTGCTCGAGCGCTCGCGCCACGCGCACCTTCTCGCGCGCAGCGCCGGATTGAATTCCGCACTGCCAGTTCAGCCCGCGGCGCAGGACATCGTGCGCCCCCGTTTTGGTGCTGTTCGGATATACAGCAATATGGCGCCTAAACAGTAGTCGCGTCAAGCTGTTAGGAGAGAGAGCGCTGGGCACAAATGGGGTATAGACAACTCCCGCGGAAAATACCCGGCTTCGCGCCCGCGGCTCGAATGGTGCTCGTTCAACGGCAGGCTAGAACGCTTGGCCGGCGCCGAGGGCATCACACGCTTGCCCCCCCTGGGTCACACTCTGGGTCACGGGGCTTCCGCTCTGTCGAGCGTTCGGCATCGGTTGGGGATGTGCCAGACGGCGCAAGCACTGCCGCCGAGTCGTGTCGTCGCGAAGACCAGCACGATATAGTTGTGACCCGTCCTGCTCGCTGGGGCAGCCATGATCGGTGCGAAAGCACTCTCGGCGTTAGTTGTTCTTTCGTTTGCAGCGTCCGGCGCTTCGGCGGAAACGCTGCGGATCGCGGCGGCGTCCGATCTCAAGTTCGCGATGGACGAAATCGTGGCTGATTTTCGGCAAGATCATCCTGACGACGCCATCGATGTCATTTATGGGTCATCAGGCAATTTTCACACCCAAATTCAACAAGGCGCACCCTACGACATGTATTTCGCGGCGGATATCGAGTATCCGCGCGCACTCGTTAAGGCCGGATTCGCCGCGTCCAACGTGCGGCCGTACGCAACTGGCCGGATTGTTCTCTGGAGTGCTCAGCTCGATGCCAGTGAGCTGACGCTAGCGGACTTGCCCGGCTTAGATGTCGTCAAGATAGCTATTGCTAACCCCGCCCACGCGCCATATGGCAAGAGAGCTGAAGAAGCGATGCGGGCGACACAGGTTTGGGACCAGATACAGCGAAAGCTCGTGTTTGGCGAGAACATCGCGCAGACCGCGCAGTTCGTTCAATCGGGAAACGCTCAGATCGGTGTGATTGCACTGTCACTCGCGCTCAGTCCCGAATTAGCCGCGACGGGCAGCTACTATCTCGTCCCCGAGGCGCTGCATGAGCCGTTAGAGCAAGGGTTCATCATCACGAAGAGAGCCGCGAGCAAGGCGTTGGCCGCCGAGTTCGCGGAATACATGAGTTCTGCGAATGTGCGAACCATCATGAGACGGTACGGCTTCGTGCTGCCAGGCGAGGAACAACGAACCAGCGCGATCGAGTCGGATGTTGTCGGACAATGACCTGATCGCCATTCGCCTGACGGTCGAACTGGCGCTTACCACTACCGTCGTCCTCCTTGTCCTCGGGACACCGCTCGCCTGGTGGCTCGCTAGGTCCAGGGTGTGGTGGAAGCGGCCGATTGCGGCAATCGTTGCATTGCCGATCGTACTTCCACCTACCGTCATTGGGTTCTACCTGCTCGTGGCCTTGGGTCCGAATGGTCCGATCGGGAAGCTAACTGAAACGCTCGGCGTTGGCCTGCTGCCCTTCACCTTTTCGGGATTGGTGGTGGCGTCCGTGTTCTATTCGATGCCCTTTGTCGTCCAGCCGCTGCAAAGCGGCTTTGAAGCAATCGGCGACAGCCCTTTGGAAGCCGCTGCGACGCTCGGTGCCGGTCCTGTGGATCGGTTCTTTTCAGTAGGCTTGCCGTTGGCAAGGCCGGCGCTGATTGCCGCGGCCATACTGGGATTTGCCCATACCATCGGCGAATTCGGTGTCGTTCTAATGATTGGCGGCAGCATTCCCGGAGAAACGCGCGTGGTCTCGGTTCAGATTTACGACCACGTCCAAGCGTTCGAGTATGCGGAAGCTCACTGGCTTGCGGCAGGATTGTTGGTCTTTTCGTTTGCCGTCCTGCTCGCGTTGTACGCATTGAACCCATCGACACTTAAGAAGACATAGGGCGTCTACTCGTCGGAGCCAACCACGATTGCGCTGGCATGCGTCGAGTACTCCAATGCCAACTGCGCCACGCGCCGCGCAAATTCCGGATTCAACCTACAGACGCCATCCACCCGGATCGAGAAATCGCCCCCGCTAAATGTGGCGGTCTTGACCAACTCGAGAACCGCGCGATCAACTACGGGCCGCATTGGTTCCATACGATCGAGCGCGAATGCAGTCTCGAATCGCGCAGCTTCGGTTCGCGGGAGTACCATACCCAAGAATGAGCACGCGGCGGAACATCGTTGGCGCGGCGCTCGTGCTCGCGAGCGCGAGCGCCGAAGCACACCATTCGATTGGCGCGGTCTACGACGGCGCGCGCCAGCAGCGCCTCGAAGGCGTCGTCGCCGAGTTCCAGTTCGTGAATCCGCACCCGTTCATTTTCATCACCGTCGCGGGCAGCGAAGCGGACGAGCGCTGGCGCCTCGAGATGGACAATCGTTTCGAGCTGCAAAGCGTCGGCATGACGGCGGACACGCTGAAGCCCGGGGACCGCGTCGTGGTGACGGGCAGCCTCGGGCGCATCGAGCCGCGCACGCTATACATCCGCCAGCTCGACCGTCCGTCGGACGGGTTCCGCTACGAGCAAGTCGGCTCGCGGCCGCGAGTGACGCGCGCGCGCAACTAGAGCACACCGCGCCCGGCCGTCGCGTCGTCGTTGGCGATCGCCTCGCGATCGGCCTAAGATCGAGCGGAAGGGGAAACGGGGGGGAGCATGCCATGGCGCGGGTCGCACGATCCTTCATTCGTTCGGCGCAATGGGTTTCCGTATTCGTCTTGCTGGCGGCCTGCTCGGAGCAGCCGAGCCCGCCCGAATCCACGCCGGCCGCCGACGCTCCGGCCGCCGGCGCCGGTGTCACGGCGTTCACGGGCGCACGGCTCATCGTCGGCGACGGCACCGTCATCGAGAACGCGACGTTCACGGTCGGCCCCGACAACCGCTTCGGCGTCGTCGGCGCGACGGCCGCCGTCACGGTGCCGGCCGGTGCGACGAGCGTCGACCTCGCGGGCCTCACGGTGATGCCGGCGATCATCGATACGCACACGCATCTGTCGCGCGATCGCGCGAGCTTGTTCGCGGACTTGAAACACCGCGCGTACTTCGGCGTCGGCGCCGCGATGAGCTTGGGTCAGGACAACACCGAAGATGCGTACGCGATGCGCCGCGAGTCGATCCCGGGCCACGCGCTGTACCGCACGGCCGGCCGCGGCATCACGAGCCCGGAGCCGGGGCGCAGCGACATTCCGTATTGGGTTACGACGGCTGAGGAGGCGCGCGCCGGCGTGCGCGAGCAGGCCGCGCGCGGCGTCGACATCGTCAAGGTGTGGGTCGACGACCGCAACGGTCAATACGAGAAGCTGTCGCCCGAGCTCTACGGCGCCGCGATCGAGGAGGCGCACGCGAACGGCCTGCGCGCCACGGCGCACCTTTACTATCTCGACGACGCGAAGGAGCTCGTGCGCCGCGGCATCGACGCGTTCGCGCACGGCGTTCGCGACCGCGACGTCGACGACGAGCTCGTCGCGATGTTGAAGGCGAAGCCGGACTTCGTCCTCGTGCCGAACCTGCCCGATCGCGGCGTGGCGCAGGACCTGAGCTGGCTCGCCGCGTCGTTGCCAGCCGATCAGGTCGCGCAGCTGCAAAACGCGGCCACCGATCGCCCCGAGGCGCAAGCTTTCTTCGCGATCCAGGCGCGCAACCTCGAGCGCTTGAGCCGCGAAGGCGTGAAGATCGCGCTCGGCACCGACGGCAACGTGCCGTGGGGTCCGCACCTCGAGATGGCGGACATGGTCGCCGCCGGCATGACGCCGGCGCAGGTGATCGTGGCCGCGACGCAGAACGGGGCCGAGCTGCTCGGCTTGTACGACGCGGGCACCGTCACGTCCGGCAAGAGCGCCGACTTCATCGTCCTCGAGGCTAACCCGCTCGACGACATCGCGAACACGCGGCGGATTCGCGATGTGTATCTGCGCGGGCACCGCGTCGACCGCTCGTCGTACTGACGTCAGATCACGAGCTGGTCTTCGCCGACGATGACCTGCCCGTCGAACTCGCTGCGCACGCCGTCGATGAACGACGAGATCGTGAAGCCTTGCGCCGGCTGGCCGCGGAGCTGGTGGTTCAGCACGACGGTCTTCACCGCGGCTTCGCGCGCCATGCGGCCGACGACGGCCGGCGTCGAGTGCGTCTCCGCGACGTGGCGAAAGATGTTCTCCTCGTGGCCCGCCTCCGCCTGTTCGCGGGCGCGAGCCAGGTTGTTCTCGTAGGTGCGGTGGTCCATCACCTCGCAGACGAAGACGTCTGCGCCGCGCGCGAGGCCGACGATGTTCTCGGAGTAGGCCGTGTCGCCCGCGAAGCAGATCGTACGCGTCGCCGTCTCGAAGCGGTAGCCGAGCGAGCGGTGCCGCATGCGCGCGACGAACCGCTCGGGGTAGTGCGTGTTCGTCGCGGCCGTCACTACGACGCGGTCGTCGGCGAACACTCGCACCGGCTCGTCGCCGGCGTCGATGTCGTGGCCGAAGAACATCGTCGCGGGATCGACGGTGCGGCCTTCGTCGACCATGCGGATCTCGACGTTGGCGCGGAAGAACGCGAGCGCGCCGGCCACGGTGCTTTCGGTGGCGTACGGCCCGTACACATGCGTCGGAGCCGTTTTGCTGCCCGTCCACTGATGCGCGAGCATCGCGGCCAGGTCGGCCGTGTGGTCGTCGTGCAGGTGCGTGAGGAACACGGTGCTGACGGCCTGATAGCCGAGCCCCGACGCCACGAGCGCGCGCATCGTGCCGTAGCCGCAATCGACGAGATAGGGCACGCCGTCGACGACGACGGCGCTCGCCGTCTCGCTTCGATCGAGCGACACGCCGGGGCCGCCGCGCGTGCCGAGCATGACGAGCCGCGTGCCGGGCGGCGTGGGCGGGCGATTCGCTGCGGCAGCGTTCGGCGGTTGACCGAGCAAGCGCGCCGCGAATCCGAGCGCACCGACGCCGACTGCCCCGCGGAGCAGCGCGCGGCGCGTAGCTCGGTAAGACGCGTTCGCCATCGACCGGCCCTCGAAGAGTTGCGTTTGACCGCAACTGTAGCGTGCCGCCGGGCCGGAAGTCAGCACGACGGGCACCTGCGAGGGCTTTTTTGCGGTATGTTTGCCGCGGACTCCGGCGCGACGAGCGAGGCTGTTCACGCATGAATAGAACGACGGAGAAGTCGGTCGGCGCAGCAGCCGCCGCTCTGCTGCTCTTCGTTCTCGGCACGGCGCTGCCCGCCGCGGCGCAAACGACTCTCATCGGCTACTGGAATCCGATCTTTCACGAGGACGTCGACGAGCGAATCCCGGGGCCGTCGATCGGCGACTATCTCGGCCTGCCGATCACCGACGCGGCGCGCCTGCGGGCCGAAGCCTGGGACGCGTCGCTGCTCTCGATGCCGGAGCACCAGTGCAAGCCGCATCCCTCGACGTACGGTTTCCGCGGCGTCGGCGTGCTCAGGATCTGGGAAGACCGCGACGAGGACACGCAGCAGCTCGTCACGATTCACACGCACATCGCGTGGCAGGAGCAGCACCGCAGGATCTACATGGACGGTCGGCCGCATCCGCCGGAGTACGCGCCGCACACCTGGCAAGGCTTCTCGACGGGAACGTGGGAAGGCGACGTGCTCGTCGTGAAGACCACGCACTTGAAGGCGGGATGGATGCGCCGCAACGGCCTGCCGCTCAGCGACCGCGCGGCCATGACGGACCGCTTCCATCGGTACGGCGACGTGCTCGTCGTGAAGACCACGCACTTGAAGGCGGGATGGATGCGCCGCAACGGCCTGCCGCTCAGCGACCGCGCGGCCATGACGGACCGCTTCCATCGGTACGGCGACGTGCTGACGCACGTGATGATCGTGGAGGACCCCGTCTACTTGACCGAGCCGCTCGTCAAAACGAACGGCTTCTTGCTGGCGCCGGCCGGCACGATGACGCCGTATCCGTGCGAGCCCGTGATCGAAGTGGTCCGCGATCCGGGCCTCGTGCCGCATTACCTGCCGGGGCAGAACCCGTTTCTCACGGACTTCGCGAGGGAGCACGGGTTGCCCGTCGAGGCGACGCGCGGCGGCGCGCACACGGCGCTGCCCGAGTTCGCGGAGACGTTGCGATGAAGATTCGCGTGGCACTGGCCGTCGCGCTGCTCGCCGTTGGAGTCGCTGATGCTCAGCCGCCGCGTGCGCCGGGCCCTCCGCCGAGCGCGCGCGAGGCCGCGCCGATCGATCTCACGGGCCAGTGGGTCGCGATCGTGAACGAGGACTGGCGCTGGCGCATGGTCACGCCGCCGAAGGGCGACTACGCGAGCGTGCCGTTGAACGACGAAGGCCGCCGCGTGGCGGATCAGTGGGACCCGGGGCAGGACGGCTCCTGCGAAGCGTACGGTGCCGCGGCGCTGCTCAGAATGCCGACGCGCCTCAGGATTCGCTGGGACGGCGACGAGCGGCTCACCCTCGAGACCGACGCGGGCCGGCAGACCCGCAACCTCGAGTTCGGCACGACCGCGCCGACCGGGGCGCGGTCGCTGCAAGGGTTTTCGAAAGCGAAATGGGTGCTGCCGCCCCGACCGGCCGGCGGCCCCGGGCTCGCCGGAGCCGGCGGTAGCGGAGCGGCGCGCGGCGGCGGCTACCTCGAGGTCGAGACGACGAACTTGACGCCGGGTTGGCTGCGCCGCAACGGCGTGCCGTACAGCGAGGACGCCGTCGTCACGGAATACTTCGCGCGGTTCGCGGCGCCCGACGCGTGTGCTCTTCCGATCTTGACCACGATCGTCGACGACCCGCGGTATCTCACCCAGCGCTACATCGTCAGCAATCACTTCCGCAAAGAGCCCGAAGGCGGACGCTGGAACCCGCGCGCGTGCGGAGCCTCGTCATGAACGCGTGGCTCATCTGCGCGGCGATTCTCGCGGCCGCGGCCGCCGCAGCGGGCGCGCACGCACAAGCGCCGCCCTCGGAAGAGCTCGCGATCTGGCCGGTCCGCGACGGTATCTACATGATCGTCGGCGCCGGCGGCAACACGACTGTTCAGGTCGGCGACGACGGCGTACTCGTGGTCGACACGAAGCTCGCGCCGGCGTCCGACGCGCTGCTCGCCGCGATTCGCAAGATTTCGGACAAGCCGATCCGTTACGTGATCAACACGCATTGGCACGCCGATCACGTCGGCGGCAACGAGGGAGTAGCGAAAGCCGGCAGCACGATCGCGGGCGGCAACGTGGTCGGCGCCATTGCGGACGCCGCCGAGGGCGCCGCTGTGATCGCGCACGAGAACGTGCTCGCGCGAATGTCGCGCCAAGAGCCGGCGTACGCGTTCGAGGCGCTGCCGACGGACACGCTGTTCGTGCCGCGAAAGGACCTCTACTTCAACGGCGAGCCCATCGAGATCCTGCACCAGCCCGCGGCGCACACCGGCGGCGACAGCCTCGTGTTCTTCCGCCGCTCGGACGTGCTCTCCACCGGCGACGTGTTCACGACCACGGGCTACCCCGTGATCCGCCCCGAGGACGGCGGCGGCATCGACGGCGTCATCGCCGCCTTGAACCGCATCATCGAGATCACGATTCCCGAGGAGAAGCAGGAAGGCGGCACGCTCGTGATCCCCGGGCACGGTCGGCTCTGCGACGAGGCGGACGTCGTGGAGTACCGCGACATGGTCACGATCATCCGCGACCGCATCCGGAGCATGATCGAGATGGGCATGACGCCGCGCCAAGTGCAGGCCGCGAAGCCCACGGCCGACTACGACGGCCGCTACGGCGCGACGAGCGGCCGCTGGACCACGGAGCAGTTCGTCGCCGCCGCGTACGAGAGCTTGCGCCGCGACTGACGACCCCTCGCGCGGCCAGGCGCAATTCGCCACAATTCGCCCTCGCCGGCGCACCTTGACGCCGGCCGCCCAACACTCATGACCGACGACGTGATCCGCATCCGCGGGGCGCGGCAGAACAACCTGCGCGGCCTCGATCTCGACTTGCCGCTCCACGAGCTGATCGTGGTGACGGGCGTGTCGGGCTCGGGCAAGTCGTCGCTCGCGTTCGATACGGTTTACTCGGAAGGCCAGCGCCGCTACGTCGAGACGTTCTCGCCGTACGCGCGCCAGTTCCTCGACCGCATGGACAAGCCGCAGGTGGACCGCATCGAAGGCATTCCGCCCGCGATCGCGATCGACCAGACGAACCCGGTGCGCACGTCGCGCTCGACGGTCGGCACGATGACGGAGCTCAACGATCACCTGAAGCTGCTCTACGCGCGCGCGGCCGTGCTCTACTGCCGCGACTGCGGGCGCGAGGTGCGCCGCGACGACGCCGAGTCGATCTACGCGGCGCTCGAGCGC
>JBBIJV010000038.1:0-21841 GCA_037445815.1 Rhodospirillaceae bacterium | reverse complement strand
CGCTCACGTCAACCGTCGGCGGCACGGCCGCGCGCAGCAGCGCCTCCCGCGCGGCGTTCGGCGTGAGCTCGTCGACGACGACGTGGCCCGCGAGCTCGTTGCCGCCCGCGAGCGATGCGTCGCCGGTCACGCGCATGCCGAGCAGGTCGGCCGTGAGGCCCCTCACCTCGACGAGCTGCGGCTCCGCGCGGAAGCTCAAGCTCGTTGCGAGCGTGAACGAGCCGAGCTCGTCGGCCGAGAGCGACGCGGGCGGCGTCAGGCGCAGCTGCTCGAACACGGCCGAGAGCGGCGAAGGCTCGACGCTGACGCTGCCGCGCACGGTCGGGTTCGATATGAGCGTGCTGCCCGTGAGCTGCCACGCGGCGCGAATGCCCGCGATCTCGGTGCTGAGCCCCTCGACGGCGAGAGTCTCGGCGGCTCGATCGAACGCCGCGCGCGTCGCGGCAAGCTCGAGCGTGCGCACCGGCGCTCCGCCGCCCGAGCCCACCGTCACCGTCGCCTCCACGTCCGTGGCCGTGACGGCGCCGGTCGTTGCCGTGACGACGGCACTCGCGGCCAACGCGGCTTTCGTGCCCGCCGTTTCGTCGGCGAAGTCGAGCGCGGCCTCGAACGCGATGGGCTCGCCGCTGCCGATGCCGCCCGTCGAAAGATCGAGCCCCGTGACGCTGTAACGCAGGTCGTCGACGTTCTCGCGCCAGTAGACGCTGCCGTCGCGGATGCGGATGCCTTCGATCTCGAACGCGCTGAGGGCGGCCGCGCCGGGCTGCTCTTGCGGCGCGGGGGCGGGCTCGCTCGCCGCGGCCGCTTCGAGCAGATCCTCCCAGTTGCCGCGCTGCTCGGCGTTTCGCGCGAGGTTCAGCGTGAGGCCCTCGAGCTCCACCGTGCCGATCTCGACGCGGCGCGACAACAGAGGCAAGAGCTTCACCCGGGCCGCGACGCGCCGCGCCGAGGCGAACGGCCGGCCGGCGCCGAAGCCCGGCGACTCGCTGACCGCGACGCCGCCCGTCTCGACGGCAAGCCACGGAAAATAGGCGAGGCGCAGATCCTCGTCGATCGTCAAGGTTCGGCCCGTGCGCGCCAGGAACGCGTCGGCCGCGACGCCCTTGTAATCGTTCGGATCGAACGTGAACGCGACGGCGGCGATCGCGACGACGAGCAGCACGACGAGCGTTGCGACGGCGGCGAGGAAGATCTTCAGGGCGCGCACGGCAAGCTCCTACACCTACAAGAGTCCCGACAGCAACGTCGCGATGCCGAGGAACGACAGGAAGCCGACGACGTCGGTGACCGTGGTGAGCACGATCGTCGACGACTGGGCCGGGTCCTGGCCGAGCGTCGTCAACGCGATCGGAATGACGGCACCCGCGATGCCGGCGATGACCATCGACAAAACCATGGCGATACAGATCACGAGCGCCAAGCCGGAGTTCCCGCTCCAGAGCAGTACGCCCGCGCCCGTCGTGACGGCGACGGCGACCCCGTTGACGAGCCCGACGCGCATCTCCTTGAACAGCACTCGGAACCAGTGACGCGTCGAAATCTCGCGCAGCGCGAGCCCGCGCATGGTCACGGCCAGCGCTTGCGCGCCGGCGTTGCCCGATTGTCCGGCCACCACGGGCAGCAGCACGGCGAGTGCCGTGAACTGCGCGATCGTCGACTCGAACAGCCCCACGACGGCGGCCGCGACGAATGCGGTTGCGAGATTGATCTGGAGCCACGGGAGGCGTTTGCGCACCGCAAAACCCGGCTCCGAAAGCGCGCGCTCCTCGCGGCCGGCACCGACCATCATCTGGATGTCGACGGACGCCGCCTCCTCGAGCGTCTTGAGCAGCGCATCGTGCCGGATGGCGCCGATCAGGCGCCCATGAATGTCGACTACGGGCAGCACGTCGAGCTCGAAGTCGCGCAGCTTCTGCGCAACTTCCTCGCGATCGTCGAACGGCGACACGACGGCATTCGGCGGGCGTGCAATCTCGCGAAGCAGGTCCGTCGGCTCGGCGATCATGAGGTCGTGAATGTCGACGACGCCGCGGAGCCGCCGCTCGGTGTCCACGACGAAGAGCTGCCGCAGGTCCTTCGGTTTCGCTTGCCGCAGCTGCTCGAGCGTGACGGCCGCGGGCTGGTCGCCGCGAAAGCTCGGGATCCGCGTATCCATGACGCGCCCGGCCGAGCCGGCGGGATAGTCCATGAGGCGCCGCACTTCGGCCTCGGCGCGCTTCGGCAGCAAGGCGAGGCAGCGGTCGCGCGATTCCGCGGAGATGCGCGGCAGCGAGAGCGCGAGCACGGCGGGATCGAGCATGTGCAGCGCCTGGCGCAGCAGCTTCTCGGGGAGCTCCGGCACGATCTCGTCGATGCGCGCGGGCGACAGGTGCCGCCAGACCGCGGCGAGCGTGTCCGCATCGTGGCCCGTCAGCACTTCGACGGCCTCGGTGCGGCCGAAGCCGTCGATGACTTCGGCAGCTTGCGCCGGGTGCTCGAGCAAGAAGTGCCGGTTCACCCGATCGAGCGCGAGCGTGCCGGCGGATTGCGCTTCGGGCATGACCTTCTACCGTTGCCGTTCGCTGCGCATGAGCTCCCCGAGGCTGCGCCACACGCTGCCGGCCCCGATGGCGATGAGCTCCGTGACTTCCGCCATCTCGCGCCCGCCGCCCGGCGTCGGCGCCTGCGTGGTCTCGCGGAACGCTTTGCGCAGGTCGGCATACGAAATGACGCCGATGAACTCTTCCTCGCGATTGACGACCGGCGCTTCGGTGTGCCGTTCCCACACGGCGTGCTCCTGGGCCGTCGCGAGCGTGTCACGGGCCCACAGCGTTTCGGCGGGCTCGAGGATCGACGCGATCTTCTTGCGCGTCGAGACCTGGAGCAACGCGACGCCGCGAACCGCGCCGCGCACGCACCGCGATCGATCGAGCACGTAGATGCGGGCCGGTGCCGTCTGCTCGCTGCGTGCCACGCGGTCGCGCGCCTCGCCCACCGTGTAGTCATCGGACAGCGTGAGCACGCGCGGCTCGACCCACGCGCCTACCGTGCTCGTGGGGTAGCTCAACAGCAGCCTGAACGCCATGACCCATTGCGTGCCGAGGCAGGCGAGCACGGCTTCACGATGCTCGGCGGAGAAATGCCGCACGACGGCCACGGATTCGCGGCTGCCGAGGCGCTCGAGGAGGCGGGCCGCATCGGCCGGCGTCTGGTGCTCGAGGCACTGCGCCGCGGAGGTCGGCAGCATGTACCCGGCCACGGGCGCCGCCGTCTCGAGATCGACGGCGTTCAGCACGGCCGTGGCATCGCCGGCCGGCATCGATTCGAGCAGCCGCGCGGCGCTCTCGGGATGCAGCTTCAGGAACGCTGCGGCGAGGTCTTCGCGCACGCTCACGGCGTTTTCCTCACCTTGACGAACGCCTCGGCGCTGAAGTGCTGGCCCGGCACCGAGACGTCGCCCAAGTCGGTCTCGATGAACACGCAGCCGTCGGCGATTTCGACGATGCGCCCCTCGAACGCGCCGACTTTCACGAAGTCGCCGGGCGCGTAGTGCTTGCGCGCGTAATGTGCGCCGATGAGATTTGCGAGGTGTTGCCGCGTGCCGAGCGCGAACACGAGCGCGATACCGCCGAACACGGCCGCGGCCGTGACGGTGGCGAGCTGGATCAAGAAATTGACGTTGACGCCGAGCTGATCGATGCCGATGACGAGGCAGCTCACGACGATGACGGCTTGCGCGAGCCGCCCGAACAAGCTGCTCTGGCCGACGCCCAAGCCGACCGAGGCTTGCTCGAGAATGTGGCGCGCGAGCGTGCCGCCCGTGAAGCCGACGACGATGATGATGACTCCGCCGATCGCCGACGGCAGGTACGCGAGCAGGTTCTCCGTCCAGCGCTGGAACAGGCTGCCGCCCAGGATGCGCAGGGCGCTGGCCGCGAATATCAAGAGCACGATCCAGAACACGACCGTCGAGATCGCGCGGCTCGTGGCCCTGGCCAGCGTTTCGGACCGGCCCGCGGCGCGCGGCATCAGGCGCGCGAACAGCCAATCCATGCTCTCGAGCGCGCGGCGAACGACGCTGCGGATCAAGTGCGCGAGCAGCCAGCCGATCAGGAATACGGCGGCCGCGGTCAGCACGACGGGCAGATAAGTGACCAGCCCCGCGAGGGTGTCGCGAAACACCTCGATCAGCTGCGCCCCCCATGCTTGCAGTCGTTCCATGCGCTTCGAGACTCCCTGGGTCCGCCGCCGCCGGTGGCTCAATCTCGGCGCCATCGTACTTGACTCACGTGCGGCTCGGGAGACGCACTTCTCGGAAACTGCATCCTGCGTTTTTCCTCCCGCCGGCACCGATCCCCGCCTCAAACCCGAGCGCGCGTTGCCGCGGCTTCGCATAATGGCGTCCCAAGTAGGTTTCGCAGGATTTCCGCATGGTGGCGGTTTGGATTTCCGCGGCGCTCCTCTTGGGACTCGCGGTGTCCCGCATCGGCTTGCCGCCGCTCGTCGGGTTCTTGGGCGCGGGCTTCGTGTTTGCGGCGCTCGGCATCGAGCGCACGCCGATGCTCGAAGACGTCGCGCACGCCGGCGTGTTGCTGCTCCTCTTCGCCGTCGGCTTGAAGCTGCGCCTCAAGACGCTGTTGCGCTACGAGGTCTGGGGTACGGCCATCTCGCACCTCGTGTTGACGGGCGTCATCGGCGTCGCCATCGCGGCGTCGGGCGGTTTTCCGTCCTGGTGGCTCGCGCTCGCACTTGCCGTGAGCTTCGGCTTCTCGAGCACGGTGCTCGCAGCGAAAGTGCTCGACGGCAATCGCGAGCTGCGAGCCGTGCACGGCCGCGTGGCCATCGGTATCTTGATCGTCCAGGACGTCGTTGCGGTCGCGTTGCTCGCGGTCGTCGATGCAGAAGTACCGTCGCCGTTCGCGCTGCTTCTGCTGCTCGTGCCTTTCACCCGGCCGGCCATCGCGTGGCTACTCGCGCGTTGCGGGCACGGCGAGCTGCTGGTGCTCTTCGGCGCTGCGCTCGCCATCGGCGGCGGCGAGGCGTTCGGCGCCTTGGGGTTGAGCCCCGAGCTCGGCGCTCTGCTGCTCGGCACGATGCTCGCCGACCACAAGCGCTCGCAAGAGCTCACGACCGTGCTCTGGGGGCTCAAGGAGCTGTTCCTCGTCGGGTTCTTCCTGAACGTCGGTTTCGGCGAGCTGCCGGTGTGGGACACGGTGATCGACTCGCTGCTGCTCGTCGCATTCCTGCCCGTGAAAGGGGCGATTTTTTTCCTGCTGTTGATCGGCCTCGGGCTACGCGCGCGCACGAGCTTCCTGACGGCCGTGAGCCTCATGACCTACAGCGAGTTCGCGCTGATCGTCGTCGACGTCGCGGTGAACAACGAGCTCTTGGACGAGCAGTGGATCGTCATGGCGGCGCTCGCCGTGGCGCTTTCATTCATCGCGGCCGCGCCGGTGAACGCGTTCGCGCACGAGCTCTACCGCTGGTCGAGCCCCTGGCTCGAGCGGCTCGAGCGCGACAAACGCCACCCCGACGACGAGCCGATCTCGCTCGGCCTTGCCGAGATCTTGATCGTCGGTATGGGACGCGTGGGTTCCGGCGCGTACGACTACCTGCGTCAGCAGAACGAGAACATCGTCGGGATCGACAGCGACCCGGCCAAGATCGAGTCGAACGTTCGCGAGGGGCGGCGCGTGGCGTACGCAGACGCCGAGGATCCGAGCTTCTGGCACCTGCTCAACCTCGACCGGTTGCGCGCGATCATGCTCGCCGTACCGGATCTCCAGGCCAAGTTGACGGCCGCGCGGGCGTTGCGCCGGCGCGGCTTCAAAGGTCTCTTGAGCGCAACGCACTTGTACCCGGAAGAGCGCGAGCCGATCATCGAGGCCGGTTGCGACGTCACGTACAATTACTACACGGAAGCCGGCGTCGGCTTCGCGCGCCACACGTACGAGACGCTGCGGCCGCATGCGAGCGACAGCGCGCCCCAAAAGCCGCCGAAGATGCGGCAATCCCTCTGACGGATTGCGCAGCCATATATAGAAGGTGTCCGGCTCTCTGCGCCCCTATGCCGCGGCGCGCGGCGCTCTTATGATTGCGCCCGCGCTGCGCGGGTTACCCGCGCGTTGAACGACTACAAGCTCTTCGAAGAGGATTCACCGTGTCCATCAGCATCTACGACCTGACCGTCCCCGTATTCACGCAAATGCTGTCGGCGCTCGACAAAGTGCTCAGCAAGGCCGAGGCCGACGCCGCGGCGCGCAAGATCGACCTCGAGGTGTTCGTGAGCGCGCGGCTCGCGCCCGACATGCTGCCGCTCGTGCGGCAAATCCAGATCATGACGGACCAAGCCAAGGGTGGCGCGAGCCGCCTGGCCGGCCGCGAGCCGCCGAAGTGGGCCGACGACGAGCGGACGTTTGCCGACCTGCACGCGCGGGTCGCGAAGACGATCGCTCACTTGAAGACGTTCAAGCCCGAGGACTTCGAGGGCGGCCTGCAGCGCACGATCGAGCTCAAGTTCCCGAACGCGACGCTCACGTTCAACGGCAAGGACTACTTGCTGGGCTTCGTCATCCCGAATTTCTATTTCCACTACACGACGGCGTACGCCATCCTGCGTCACAACGGCGTACCGATCGGCAAGGCCGACTTCCTCGGCGGCCGTTAGCGGATCCGCGGAGAAGCCTCGCCCGGCGGGGCTTCTCCGCAGGACGATGCCAAGGAGAACGGCGCATGCAGTATCGCAACCTCGGGCGTACCGGCGTCAAAGTGAGCCCGCTGTGCCTGGGCACGATGATGTTCGGGCGCAGCACGAACGAGGCCGACTCCATCGCGATCGTGCACGCCGCGCTGGAGCGCGGCGTGAACTTCATCGACACGGCGAACGCGTACTCGGCGGGCGCCAGCGAGCGCTTCGTGGGCGCCGCGCTGCAAGGCGGGCGTCGGGCGGCCGTCGTGCTCGCGACGAAGGCGTTCTTCCCGCAGGACCAGAAGGACCCGAATGCGCGCGGCTTGAGCCGGCGGCACCTGATCGAGGCGTGCGAAGCGTCGCTGAAGCGCCTGCAAACGGATTGGATCGACCTCTACCAGGTGCACCGCTCGCAGTCCGATATTCCGATCGACGAGACGCTGCGTGCGCTCGACGACCTGATCCGCCAGGGCAAGGTGCGCTACATCGGCACGAGCATGTTCCCGGCCTGGAAGAGCGTCGAGGCGCATTGGGCCGCGAAGGAGCTCGGCTTGAATCGCTTCGTCTCCGAGCAAATGGCGTACAACCTGCTCGACCGCACGGCCGAGCGCGAGGTGATCCCCGCGGCTCAGACTTTCGGAGTCGCACTGATTCCGTGGGCGCCCTTGTGCGGCGGCCTGCTGACGGGCAAGTACAAGCGCGACGACCAGAGTGCCGAAGGCCGTTGGCACGGCGGCAAGGACAACTTCGGCCGGCCCGCGACCCCGGCGGCCTTCGACGTCATCGAGGGGCTCGTCGCGCTCGCGAAGGAGAAGGGCTGCACGCCCTCGCAGCTCGCGCTCGCATGGAACGCGGCGCAGCCGGGCATCACGGCGCCGATCATCGGGCCGCGCACGCTCGAGCAGCTGCTCGACAACTTGGGCGCCGTCGACGTCGAGGTCACGAACGAGGACCGCGCGCGGCTCGATGCGTTGGCGCCGCCGTGGTCGGCGACGCTGCGCTACTACGACGCCGCGCTCGCCATCGACTTCAAGCCGAGCTACGGCCGCTGGTAGCGGCGCGTCGTTTGCAAGGGCGTGCCGCACCATGATGGTGCAGAATGCGTCACGTGACGTGTCATCGACCGCATTGGAGCCGCGGCGCCAGACCTGACTGGAAGTGCCCGGCGCCCCGGCGTGCTACCGTTGCGCCGGCCGCGCGCGAGCCACTCGATGTCGACGAAACCTAAGCTCTCCTTCTGGGCCGTGCTCGGTCCCGGTCTCTTGCTCGCCGCCACGGGCGTCGGCGGCGGGGATCTCGCGACGGCAACCTTCGTGGGCGGCGTGCTCGGCACGGCCGTTCTCTGGGCCGTCGCGCTCGGCGCGTTCATGAAGTTCGTGGTCACGGAAGGGCTCGCGCGCTGGCAGCTCGCGACGGGCGAGACGATTCTCGAGGGCGTCGCGCGGCGGCTCGGCCCCGTCGTGATCTGGATCTTTCTGCCGTACTTCCTGCTCTGGTCGTTCTTCGTCGGCTCGGCGCAGATGAGCGCGAACGGAGTCGCGCTGCACGCGATCATCCCCGTCTTCGACGACGCGACGCACGGCAAGATCGCGTTCGGCGTGCTGTCGAGCCTCGTCGGGCTGGCGATCGTGCTGCGCGGCGGCTATCGCGGGTTCGAAGTGGCGATGAAGATCTGCATCGGCGTGATGTTCGCGACCGTCGCGCTGACGGCGATCGCGCTCTGGCCCGGCACGGGCACGGTGCTGCGCGGCTTGCTGGTGCCGACGATTCCGCGCGCGGACGCCGAGGCCGTCGTCTGGACCGTCTCGCTGATCGGCGGCATCGGCGGCACGCTGACGGTGCTCTCGTACGGCTACTGGCTGCGGGAGGAGGGGCGCACGAGCCCGGAGGACCTGCGCACGTGCCGCATGGACCTCGCCGCGAGCTACTTCATGATGGCCTTGTTCGGGATTTTCATGATCATCGTCGGACAGACCGTGAAGCTCGAAGGCGAGGGCACGGCGATGCTCGTGCTTCTTTCGGACCGGCTCGGCGGGGAGCTGGGGCCCTTCGGCAAGTGGCTGTTCCTCGGCGGCACGTTCGGCACCGTTTTCTCGAGCCTGCTCGGCGTCTGGCAAGCGACGCCGTACTTGTTCGCCGAGTGCTGGCGGCTCGGCGTGCGCCCCAATCCGCGGCCCGTCGATACCCGCGCGCCGGCGTATCGTCTGTTTCTCGTCGTGCTCGCCGTCGTGCCGATGATCGGGCTCTTCTCGAGCTTCCGCGAGGTGCAGAAGATCTATACCTTCGTCGGCGCCTATATCTTCCCCACGCTCGCGCTCGTGTTGATCGTGTTCAATTCGCGCTCGAAGTGGGTGGGGCGGCGGTTCAAGAATCACCCTGTTACGATCGGCACGCTCGCCGGCGTGCTAGTTTTCTTCACCTGGTTGGCCATCGAGAACATCGAAGCTTGATATGACCGCTGCGTCCCACGTTCGGGCCCCGAAGGCCCTGGATCTTTCGCTGCCGCAGCACGAAAGCCTCGTGCACATGCTGCTCGCCGCCGTCGACGCGCAGCCGGACTTGCCGGCCGTCATCCTCGAGCAGCAGCGCATCACGTACGCGGAGCTCGGCCGCGCCGCTGCGGGTCTCGCGAAACGCCTGGAGGCTGCCGGCGCGAAGCGCGGCGAGCGCGTGATCCTCTTGATGGCGAACTCGATCGAGATGGACGTGGCGTTGATGGCCGTGATGGCCACGTGCGCGCAGGTCGCGCCCGTGAATCCGTTCCTGACGCTCCCCGAGCTCAAGCGGCAGCTGGGAGACTTGTCGGCGTGCGCGATCTTGAGCGACAAGTTGTCCGAGGAGAAAGCCGCGGCCGTCGCGGCCGAGCTCGAGATCCCGACGCGGCTCACGCTCGGGGCGGGCGGCACGACGCTCGACGCCTGGAGAGCCGACGCGTCGCTGAAGCTCGATCCCGCGCGCCTGCCGAAGCGGGACGACATCGCGCTGCTGCTATTCACGGGCGGCTCGACGGGTGTGCCGAAAGGCGTCAATCACACGCACAGGGGGCTCCTCTACTCGATCTTGCAGCACGTGACGGTGTGGCCGTGCCGGTTCGGCCGGGAGCGATTCCTCAACGTCGCGCCGATGTTCCACATCTGGGGGCTCGCCTACTCGACGTGGGTGCCGATCTTCACGCACAGCACGCTCGTGATGGTGCCGAGGTACGACGCGGACAAAGTCGTGCAAGGACTCTCCGACCACAAGATCACGGTCTTCGCCGGCGGCCCGGCGCCGATCTACATGGGCTTGCTCTCGAGCCCCATGTTCGCGAAGGCCGATCTGAGCGCGCTCAAGTACTGCCCATCCGGCGGCGCGCCGTGCCCCGAGGAGCTCCATCGCGAGTGGCTCGAGAAGACGGGGCAGCCCATCCTCGAAGGCTGGGGCATGACGGAGGGGGCGCCGTTCTGCCTGAATCCGTACGACGGCCGGCGCAAGCTGCTCTCGGTCGGCAATCCCGTGCCCGGCACGGAGCTTGAAGTCGTCGATCTCGAGACCGGCGACACGGTGCTGCCGCTCGGGCAACGCGGCGAGCTTCGCGTGCGCGGGCCGCAGCTCATGACGGGCTACCGCAATCAGCCCGAGGAGACGGCCAGGACGCTGCGCGACGGCTGGGTATATACGGGCGACATCGGCTACGCGGACGAGGACGGCTTCGTGTTCCTCGTGGACCGCAAGAAGGACATGGTCATCGTCGGCGGCTACAACGTGTATCCGCGCGAGGTCGACGAGGTGCTGTTCAAGCACCCGAAGATCCGCGAGGCCGCGACCGTCGGCAAGCGCGACGCGCGGCTCGGCGAGGTGCTAGTGGCGTTCGTCGTGCTCGATGCGGGCGCCGAGCTCACGGAAGAGGAGTTCTTCGAGTACTGCAAGGCCGAGATGGTCAAGTACAAGCGGCCCGTCGAGGTGCACTTCGTCGACTCGCTGCCGAAGACGGGCACGAACAAGATCAACCGCCGCGCGCTGCGCGAGCTCGTCTAGCCCCATGGCGCTGAAACGTCCGACGTGGCCTTCCGGGCGCGTCGTGACGCTCGAGCATACGTCGAAAGTGCTGGCCGACAACCCGCTCGGCGACCCGCACGTGCGCGCGCTCGACGTCTGGCTGCCGCCGCAATATGACACGGTACGCGGCGGTGGGCCCGGCAAGCGTTTCCCCGTGCTGTTCTATCTCGCGAGCTTCACGAATTCCGGGCGCGCCGCGACCAACTGGCGCAACTTCGACGAGAACGTTCCCGAGCGCGCGGCGCGGCTCGTGCACGAGCGCAAGATGGCGCCCGCCATCATCGTGTTCCCGGATTGCTTCACGGCTTTCGGCGGCAATCAGTACGTGAACTCGAGCGCCGTCGGCCGCTACGCCGATTACCTGACGCGCGAGCTCGTTCCCTTCGTGGACCGCGAGCTGCGCACGCTCGCCGTGCGCGAGCATCGCGGCGTCCTCGGCAAGTCGTCGGGCGGCTACGGCGCGCTGATTCACTCGATGAAGCACACGCGTCATTGGGGCGCGGCGGCCAGCCATTCAGGCGACGCCGGGTTCGAGCTCGTCTACGAGTGGCATACCGCGCTCGACGAGCTGGCCAAGCATCGCGCGGCGCCGCGCGTGGAGGGCCCAGTCGATGTGCGCGCGACGGCTTCGGCGGGCAAGGACGGCGCCGACGACGGCCGCATCGCGCGGTTTCTGGCCCACGTCTGGGCCGAGCGGCAGCCGAGCCGGGCGGAAATCGAGACGCTGAACGCGCTCGCGATGGCCGCTACATACGATCCCGATCCCAAGGCGCCGAACGGTTTTCGCGTGCCCTTTTCCCTAGAGACCGGCGAACGCCTCGAGCGGCGCTGGCGGCGCTGGCTGCGCCACGACCCCGTGCACCTGGTTGCACGGTATGCGCGCAGCCTGCGCACGCTGCGCGGGCTCTACTTGGATTGCGGCTGGCGCGATCAGTACCGGATCCATTACGGGAACCGCCGGTTGTCGCGCGCGCTCGCCGAGCACCGCGTGCGCCACGTCTACGAAGAGTTCGACGGCGCGCACTCGGGCGTCGACTATCGCCTCGACGTGAGCTTGCCGTTCCTTTCTCGCGCGCTCGCCTAGCCTTCAGCGGCGCTGCGCCGAACGATCGAGCTCGCGTGTTGCGGCGTCCGACCTGCGCTCGGAGATTTTCGGCCGACCGCGTCTGGCGGTTCGTCGCAAGCGAGGCGTAGAGTCCTCGGGAGAACAGCAATCCGCTCTACGAGGGGGATACGTGAGCGACCTGAAACCCGTCCGTTTCGAGGAGGGCCGGCCGATGCTCTTCGCCGGCATCCGGCGCAAGCACTCGTTCGCGGAAGCAGGCTCGGGTATCCCGAAGCAATGGACGGAGCTCGAAACGCTGTGGCCGCTGCCCAACCAGGTCGGCAATATTGCCTACGGCGCGCTCTGCGGCGGCGACGAGGCCGCGCAGACCATGGAATACATGTGCGCCGCCGAGGTCGAGAGCTTCGAGGGGCTGCCCACAAAGCTCGGCCGCATGCGCGTGCCGCCCGTGCGCTACGCCGTGTTCCTGCACGAAGGCAACGTCGCCGGCATCCGGCGGACGTGGCAGCAAATCATGTCCGAGTGGTTGCCGCGGTCGGGCTTCCGCTCCGCGAACACGCCGGATTTCGAGCGGTATGACGAGCGCTTCGACCCCGCGTCGGGCGAGGGCGGCGTGGAGATCTGGCTCGGCGTGGTGCCCGAAGGAGGCAAGCATGCGTGACGCGATCATCGCTCTCGCGGGCCTCGCGGCCCATGGCGCCGCCGCGGCCGACGAGCCCGCGCTCGGCTACTCGAGCGTCGCGGGCGCGCTCGAAGCGCTGCGCGCGGACCCGACGGCGCAATTCGGCGAAGAAAGCGGCTGGACGATCGTCGCGAGCCGCGAGGGCGACGCGCCCGTGCAATGGTTCTTCACGCCCGAGGGCCACGAGGCGCACCCGGCCGTGGTGAAGCGCGTGGGCCTCGAGCGCGACGGCGTCGGCATGATCGACTTGGTCGCTCTCTGTCATGCCGAGCAGGCGGCCTGCGATCGCCTCGTCGACGGGTTCAGCCAGCGGCACGAGCTCGCCGTCGCGGCGGCGCGGCCCGAGCTCGTCATGCTCGATGTCGGCATCGCGCTCGACGATCACGAACGCCTGCGCGTCGAGCGGCTGCTCGCGCAAGAGGGCATGGCCGCGGAGATCCGCTTCACGGACGTGCTGAAAGTCGTTCTCGTGCCGACGGTCGGCGACGACGGCGGCGTGCTGCTCTGGACGGCCGTCTATGAGTTCGACGGCAGCGATTACGTGCTGCTCGGCGAGCCGCAGCTCACGAAGCCGGGCAGCGGCAGGGCCACGCTCGTGATGGAGTCGAACGCGCGCGGCCGCTTCGGCTTCTCGCTGGCGTCGCTCGTCGCGAAGCGCGCCGAATAGCGCTCGAGACGGGCGTCGTCGCTTTCGTCGACGGGCTGCCCGAAGGCGCTTGACGCCGCCCCCGGGGCGAACCGTACGTCGACGCCGGCCTCGGTGCTACAGTGAGGGTATGGCTCCGCTCCCTATCGACACGCGCGGCCGGGCCCGCACTCTCCTGCCGGCGATCGCGCTCGCCGCGGCCGCCGCCTTGGCCGCCGCCGTTCCGCCCCGGTCGGCCGACGCGCAGGAACGCGTCGCGATTCCCGGCACGTCCGTGACGCTCACGCCGCCGCCCGGCTTCACGGTGTCGCGGGGGGCGCGCGGCCTCGAGAACGAGTCCACGGGCTCGACGATCACGATTGCGGAGCGTTCGGCGCAGGCCTACGCCGAGATGGCCCAGCGGTTCTCGTCGGCGAAGAGCCTGTCCGACGGCTACGCGCGGCAGGGCGTCGTGATCCGCTCCGTCCGGCGCATCGACGGCCGGATTCCGTTCGCGAGCGGCCGACAGACCGAAGACGGCCGAGACATCACGAAGTATCTGGCCCTGCTCGAGGGCGGCAAGACCGTGCTCGTCACGTTCAACATCGCCGATCGCAGCTTCACGGAGGCCGACGCCGAGGCGCTCGTACGCTCGATCGAGGTAGCGCCGGCGCCGACGCTCGACGAGCGGCTCGCCGAGCTGCCGTTCACGTTCCGGGCCGTAGAGCCGTACTCCGTGGCCGAGGTGATCTCGCGCGAGGCCGTGAGGCTCGAGGTCGAGGGCGACGAGGAGCAGCCGGAAATCGTGATCGGCCGCGGGCAGTCGCGCGCGATGATGGGCGACGAGGCCCGCGTCGCCGTCGAGCTGCTGCGCGCCGTCGGCGCGGCGTGGCGGGACGCCGAAATCGTCGAGCAGGGGCCCGCGCCGTTCGCCGGCGGCAGCGGCTATGTCGTGTCCGCCGTCGCCGAAGGCCGTGCGGGCATCCAGTACCTCCGCATCGTCCCGGGCGGGACTTACTTGCGCCTCCTCGCACGCGGGACGGCGAGCGCCGTCGAGAACGCAAAGGGCGTCATTGCGGAGATCGCCGAGACCGTCGAGCCGCGGTAGCCGCCGCGCCGGTTCAAACCTTGAAAGTTCTTCGGACTGCCTGAATGACGCCCCGGCGAGGCCGGGTGTATCGTGCTGCCATGCGTGTTCCCGGCTTCATCGATAGGGCCAGAACGGTCCTACGGGCTCGGCTTTGGTCGTGGCTCGGGGCCGGCGCGCTCGTGGCCGTCGTCGGCGTAGCGGCGTGGTACGGCGTGTCCGTCGAGCCCTCGCTGCTGCCCGCCGAGCAGCGCTCCTTCGCTCAGCCCCCGTACCGCGCTTACCAGGACGCGCGGGCGGCGATCGAAGAGGGCAAAGCGCGCGCGGCCGCAAGCGGCAAGGTGCTGATGGTCGCGTTCGGCGCGAACTGGTGCCTCGACTGCCTCACGCTGCACCGGAACCTGCTCGCGTCCGAGACTCGCACCTACATCGACAAGCACTTCGAGATCGTCGAGATCGACGTCGGCGACTCCAAGAAGAACGCCGCCGTCCAGCACGCGCTCGGGCTCAAGATCAACACGATCCCGCTCGCGCTGTTCTATACGCCGTCGGGCGAGCTCATCGGCGATACGTTCGACGGCGAGCTCAAGCCCTCGCGGCATTTCACGTCGCGCGAGATTCGTGACTTCCTCCGCGAAGTCGTGGACCATCGCCGCATCGTCAGTCCCGACCAGCGGCAGTGAAGTGCGCGCGGCCAGAAGCCCGCGCCTCGTGAATGTTCCTCATCGATTCCGCCACCGCCTTGCGCGTGCTGCGCGAGGATGATGCCGCCGAGCTGTTCGCGCTGACGGACGCCAATCGCGGCCATTTGCGCCGCTGGTTGCCGTGGGTGGATCTCGTCACCACCGAGGAAGACTCGCGCTCGTTCTTGAGCAACGTGATCGCGCAGCGCGAGGAGGGCCGCGGCCCGACGTTCGGCGTGCTGTGCGAGGGTGCGCTGGCCGGCGTCGTCGGCTACTTGCCCATCGATCGCATCAATCGCATCGGCGAAATCGGCTACTGGCTCGCCGAGAACGCTAGCGGGCGCGGTGTCATGACTCAGTGCTGCCGGTTCGTGGTTCGCTACGGATTCCTCACGCTCGATCTGAACCGAATCCAGATCGCGGCGGGCACCGAGAATCGCGAGAGCCGGGCGATACCGGAGCGCCTCGGCTTCAAGCTCGAGGGCATCCTGCGCGCGCGCGAGAATCTGTACGGTCAGTTCATCGACCACGCCATGTACTCGCTGCTGCGCAGCGAGTTCGACGCCGCCGAGCGCTGAGCGCGGCTTGCTGCGCGTCGGGGGGTTTGCCAAAGTAGCCCGCTATGTCCACGAACTCCAGGCCCGCCGCCCGCGGGCCGCGGCGCCTCTACTGGATCGCGGCCGGAGCGGCCGCGGCCGTTGCCTTGGGTGTTGCCGCCTGGGCGCAGCTCGGGGCACGGCGCGCCGAGCCCGGCGGCTTCAAGGTCGTGGCCGCTTATCCGCACGACCCGAACGCCTTCACCCAGGGCCTCGCGATCCACGAGGGGCAGCTCTACGAGGGCACGGGCCAATACGGCGCGTCGACGCTGCGCCGCGTCGATCTCGCCACGGGCCGGCCAGAGAAGCAGCGCGCGTTGGGGCCGCAGTATTTCGGCGAAGGCATCGCGATTCTCGACGGCCTCGTCTATCAGCTCACGTGGCAGAACGGCGTCGTAGTCGTGTACGACCTCGAAACCTTCGAGGTCGAGCGAACGATGCGGTATACGGGCGAAGGCTGGGGGCTCACGCACGACGGGCGGCAGCTCATCATGAGCGACGGCTCGGCCACGCTGCGATTTCGCGATCCGCAGACGTTCGCCGTCACGCGCGAGATCGAGGTGCGCGCCGCGGGCGCTCCCGTCACGAGGTTGAACGAGCTCGAGTACATCGACGGCGAGATCTGGGCCAACATCTGGTACGACGACCGCATCGCGCGCATCTCCCCGGCCGACGGCAACGTGCTCGGCTTCGTCGACCTCGCCACGCTGTACCCCGCGAGCGCGCGCAGCAGCGAGGCCGTGCTGAACGGCATCGCCTACGACGCGGCAGCCAAGCGGCTCTTCGTCACGGGAAAGAACTGGCCGCAGCTTTACGAAATCGAGGTCGGTCGGCCGTGACCTCGACGCTCGGCCTGGTGTAGAGTCCAGGCAACGGTGGGTTTCCGGAACGGCCGGATGACAGAAAAATTACCGTCGGCCGACTGACCAGCACTCTGCCTTCACGAGGAGCTTTTTGATGGCCAGGCGATCGTTGCGGGACATCTTCGCGCGCAAAACGGTCGAGCAGATGCACGCCGAGCACGAGCACGGCGAGCTCAAGAAGACGCTCGGAGCCACGAATCTCGTGCTGCTCGGCATCGGCTGCATCATCGGTACGGGCATATTCGTTCTGACGGGGCGGGCCGCGGCGCAATTCGCGGGCCCGGCCATCATGATCTCGTTCATCGTCACGGGCACGCTGTGCGCCCTCGTCGCGTTGTCCTATGCCGAGCTCGCGTCGGCGATCCCCGTGTCCGGATCGGCGTATTCGTACTCGTATGCGTCGGTGGGTGAGTTCGGCGCCTGGATCATGGGCGTGCTGCTCGTGCTCGAGTACGGGCTCGCGGCCTCGACGGTGGCCGTGGGGTGGTCGGGCTACGTGGCGAGCTTCTTGCACGACTTCGGAGTCGATATACCAGCGGCGTTGCGCGGGGCCCCCGGAACCGAGGTGACGGACTTCGTCACGGGCGCCGTCGTCGGCATGGGTGCCGTGAACCTGCCGGCCGTCGTCGCGATCGCCGCGGTGACGGGCTTGCTCGTGCTCGGCGTGCAGGAATCGGCGTTCGTCAACAACATCATCGTCGCCATCAAGGTCACCGTCGTCGTCGCTTTCGTGGCGATCGGCGCGTTCTTCGTGAACCCCGATCTCTGGTCGCCGCTCGTGCCGGCCGCCGTGCCCGCGGCCCCGGCGGAGCAGAGCCTCTGGAGCGAGATCGGCACGGCGCTGTGGTCGGTGCTGACGGCGCAGAACACGGGGCAGTACGGCGTATCCGGCATCATCACGGCGGCCGCGACGATCTTCTTCGCCTACATCGGCTTCGAAGCCGTCTCGACGGCCGGCGCGGAGTCGAAGAACCCGAGCCGCGACATGCCGATCGGAATCCTGGGCTCGCTGATCATCTGCACGGTGCTCTACATCCTCACGTCGGCCGTGCTCGTCGGCATCGTTCCGTACACGGACTTGAACGATCCGGCGCCGATCGCCAAAGCCGTGAATCAGATCGGCCTCTCGTGGTTCGGCGTGCTCGTCAAGATCGGCGCCATCGCGGGTTTGTCGTCCGTGATGCTCGTGCTGCTCTACGGGCAGACGCGCATCTTCTACACGATGTCGCGCGACGGCCTGATACCGCCCGTGTTCGCGCAGGTGCACCCGAAGTTCAAGACGCCGTGGATCAACACGCTGATCGTCGGCGTTCTGGCGTGCGGGTTCGCCGGGTTCATGGGGCTCGACGAGCTCGCGAATCTCACGAACATCGGCACGTTGCTCGCGTTCGCGATCGTCTGCCTCACCGTGATCTACCTGCGGTTCGCGCGGCCCGACATGCGGCGGCCGTTCAAGACGCCGCTGTTTCCGATCACGCCGGCATTGGGCGCGTTGATGTGTTTGTTTCTGCTGATGTCCTTGATGGCGCGCGAAAGCACGCGGAATTTCTTCATCGTCTACTTGATCGGCGGCATTCTGCTGTATTTCGTGTACGGCATGTGGAACTCCAAGATCGGCAGGGGCGTCGTCGTGCACGGCCACGAAGTGCTGGCGGAAAGCCCTCATCCGAAAGGTTTGGACTGATCGCTCGTTCGACGTGACGAGATCCAAGCGACCTCGGGTGAGGCGGGCGGGGGAATGGATTTTTTGCTGACGGCGCTCGACTTCTTCCTGCACGTCGACCGCCATCTCCTCGAGCTCGCGACGGACTACGGCGTCTGGATCTACGCGCTGCTGTTTCTCATCATCTTCCTCGAGACCGGCGTCGTCGTCACGCCGTTTCTGCCGGGGGATTCGCTGCTGTTCGCGACGGGCGCGCTCGCGGCTGCCGGAGTCATCGACCTCGTCGGCATTCTGACGCTGCTCACGGCCGCCGCCATCATCGGCGACAACACGAACTACTTCATCGGCCGCGCCGTCGGGCCGCGCGTATTCACGGAGCACAGCCGCTGGCTCAAGCGCGAGCACTTGCTCAGGACGCAGCGGTTCTACGAGCGGCACGGCGGCAAGACCGTCGTCCTCGCGCGCTTCGTGCCCATCGTGCGCACGTTCGCGCCGTTCGTCGCGGGGGTGGGGCGCATGCGCTATCCGAGATTCCTGGCTTTCGACGTCGGCGGCGGTTTCTTGTGGGTGTGGGGATTCGGGCTGTTCGGTTACTTCACGGGCAACATTCCGTTCGTCAAGGACAACTTCGGGCTCGTGACGATCGGCGTCATCTTGATCTCCGTGGTGCCGCTCGCGTTCGAGATCCTTCGCGCGCGCATGCAGCGCGCACGCGCATGAGGACGGCTCGGTGAGCCTGGGCGCTGTCACGCTCGGCGCGCTGGCGCTCGCGATCGTGCTCTCGTGCACGTCGCGGCTCAACGTGGGCCTGCTCGCGATCGCGCTCGCGTGGGTCATCGGGGTCTACGTCGGCGGCTTGCCGCTGCGCGAGGTGACCGCGGGCTTTCCCGTGGACCTCTTTCTCACGCTCGCCGGCGTGACGCTTCTGTTCGCGCAGGCGCACGTGAACGGCACGCTCGACATCGTTGCGCACAACGCGATGCGGCTTTGCCGCGGGCGCGTCGGCGTGGTGCCGATCATGTACTTCGCCTTGGGCGCCGCCCTCGCCTCGGCCGGCCCCGGCAACATCGCGACGACGGGCTTGCTGGCGCCGATGGCGATGGCAACCGCCGTCCGCATGCGCATCTCGCCGTTCCTGATGGCCATCATGGTCGGCAACGGCTGCAACTCGGGCTCGCTGTCGCCGCTCGCGCCGACGGGCATCATCGTCACGGGCCTCATGGATCGCATCGGCCTGCCGAATCTCGAGCTCGCGACGTGGGGCTACAACCTGCTGGCCCACGCCATCGTCGGCTTCGGCGGGTACTTGCTATTCGGCGGACTCAAGCTGCTCTTGCGCGCCGAGCGCGTCGAGATGCAGGCCGAGCCCGTGAAGGCGCTGAGCGTTCACCAGATCCTCACGCTCTGCATGATCGGGGTGTTGATCCTCGGCGTGATTTTCGGCGGCTTCAACATCGGCATGGCCGCGTTCGCCGGCGCAGTGTTCCTGTCGCTCTTGCGCGCGGCCGACGACGCGGAGGCGATCAAGCGCATGCCGTGGGGCACGATCCTCATGGTCTGCGGCGTCACGGTGCTGATCGGCCTGCTCGAGAAAACCGGCGGCATGGACTTGATGACAGGCCTGCTATCGAGCGTCGCGACGCAGGCTACGATCGTGCCGTTCTTGGCCGTCGTCATCGGCGTGATCTCGGCCTACTCGAGCACGTCGGGTGTCGTGCTGCCTGCGTTTCTGCCGACCGCACCCGGCATCGTAGAGAACTTGGGCGGCGGCAGCGTGCTCGCCGTCGCGTCGACGATGAACGTGGCGGGGCACTTGGTGGACGTCTCGCCGCTGTCGACGATCGGCGCGCTCTGCATCGCGTCGGTGCCGTCGGGCGAAATGGGCCGCCGCCTCTTCAACCAGCTCCTCGCGTGGGGCATGAGCATGACGGTGGCCGGCGCCGCGCTGTGCTGGCTCCTGTTCGCATAGCGCTGCGGTGTCGAATTCGGGCCGCGTCGTTCGACAGGGGAGCAAGGCCGGGGACGTCTCGGCCCTCGAACAGTCAAGGAGACCGACATGCCAAGCACGATTCGACTTCACCGAGTGCTCCGCGCCAAGCCGGAGCGCGTCTACCGCGCGTTCATCGACGCCGACGCCATGGCCAAGTGGCTGCCGCCAAACGGCTTCACCGGCAAGGTGCATGAGATCGACGCGAAGGTGGGCGGCACCTACAAGATGTCGTTCACGAACTTCACCACCGGGGCAAGCCACGCCTTCGGGGGCAAGTTCCTCGAGCTCGTGCCGGGCGAGCGCCTGCGCTACACGGACCGCTTCGACGACCCGAACCTGCCCGGCGAGATGCAGACGACGGTGGCCCTGAAGGCCGTGTCCGTCGGAACGGAGCTCAGCGTCGTGCAGGAAGGCGTGCCCGACGTCATTCCCGCCGAGGCTTGCTATCTCGGCTGGCAGGAGTCGCTCACCTTGCTCGCAAAGCTCGTCGAGGCCGAGGTCACCGAGTGACGGCGCCGATTGCACGCCCATCACGCGCACTGCCGCCGACCGAGCCGACCGAGCAGGGGCGTTCAAATTCCCTTGCTCCGTGTGAGGGCGAACCCGCCGGCCAACGACCCGGCGCCATGGCCGACAAGCGTGCTCGGCCAAAGGACTTGACGGCGATCGCGTGCGCTGAGTCGCGCACGGCCGCACTGCACGACCGGCTACCGCACCGGCGCGATCCTCAATCGCCGCTGAGCCCTCCCCACGGCGAGTTCATGTGATAGACGGCTGACGGCCCGATCATCTCGACGCGACGAATTTTGCCGTCTTCGATGAGGAAGGCTTCGCTCACCAAGATACTGCTCGGGCGGTTGAAGCCGGGATAGCTGTGCTGCCTGCCGTCGGGCAACACGCCCGAGCTCACCGTGCCTTGATCGAACACCACGTGAGCCCATACCACGCCGCGCTCCGCATCGACGAGCGGATAGCGGCGTTGGTGAATGTTCTGGACGACGTAGTAGAGACCCATCTTGAATTGCGTGAGACAGTCGTACCAGAACGGATTGATGGCGTCGGGCGCCGCGTCGGCAGGCTTCGGCACGTTGGTGGTAGGCGCGCCGTTCTCGATGCGGTGGCAGTCGTCGGTGAAGGGATAAGTACCGGTGCCGTTGATGCCTTTGCCGTCGTTCTTTTGCAGCCCCGTGAAGTAGCCGTCGGCGATCGCAATCATCTCCTGGCGCGACAGGCGCTGTGCCGGCGGAATGGACCTGAACCAGAGGTCCTCGGGCCGGCCGCTCTCGTCCATTGCAGCGATGTTGTTGGGACCGCCGCCCCCGGGGCGGAACAGAATCGACTCGGCCTCGGTGACGCGCCCGAGCTCGATGCGGAGCCTTAGGCTATAGAGCAGCGGCGCGCCCGCCTCCATCATGGTTCCCATGAACGCGACCTGGCCGAACTCCGGATCCGCGAAGTAGTGCTTGTAACGGCCGATGCCTTGCGCGGTCTTCCAGAAGCCGTCGCCCACGTCGAGCACTTGATTGTTCTCGGTGTACTTCAAGTCCTTCGACAGGGCCGGCCCCTTCGAAGGATCGTGCGCGACGATCGCGGCCAGGAATTGATCCATCACGCCCTCGAGACAGGACCGATTGCAGTTCAGCGGAATCGGCCCGGTGGCGGCGTCGCCAGTGATCCAGCCGGCCAGGCCGACGAGCATCGCGACGAAAACGAACGCTGCACGCATAAGCGTTTCCTCCCCCCACGAGGAAACGAATTGTACGTGCCATCCGCGGAAGGAGACAGGCGCGGAAGAAATCGAGGGCGAGACGACGAGTAACCTACTGCGCGGCCGCGGGCTCCGCATACTCGACGAGGATACTGTCCGAGTCGAGCAGGAAC
>JBBIJV010000037.1:0-21970 GCA_037445815.1 Rhodospirillaceae bacterium | reverse complement strand
CCCTCGGGCCCGAGCTCGTCGGCGAGCGCCGCAGGTCGACTCATGAGCGGCAGCGCGGCGGCTGGTGATGCAATTGGCCGCCAATCACTGCGGGCTACGCCGTGTCGCCCACCGACGGACAGTTTCTGACGCGCAAGTACAGCGCGCGGGTGCCGCCGCCGATTCAGGTGGTACTGAACTGGCGCAATGAGCTCGCCGGATACCGCTCCCCTACTCGGTCAACTGGCTGAAGCCGACATACTGCCGCGCTGTCGTTTGATGGGTGGGCCAGAACGGGCCCACGAACTGCCATCCGCCCTCCGTCGGATAGGCCGCGAGCTCCGCCACGTCGGTGCGGCGGAACAGGTTCGCCCTGGCCGGCGGCGGATCCGTGATCTCCACGGATAGAAGCGGTACGCCTGCGATATCCGCGAGCTCCCCGGAGACCGTCGAGCGCGCGTTGAACATGCTGCGCGCAGTTCCGGATACCACCGAGCCGCCGATCCTGCCCGTCGCGCGGTCGATGCGAAACTCGAACGTCAACGGTGTGACGTTGTCGTTGTAGCGGGGGTGCGTGATCGTCATCTTCAGCCCGCCGCTCATAGCGGCCGTGAGTTGCTCGAGAAGCGAGCGCCGATACGCATCGGTGGCTTGAGTCAGCGTCAGCGCGCCGTTCGTGAGCTTGATCGGAGCGCCGGACGTGCCTGCGTCCGCTACGGCGTACGACCAAGTTTGGGTGCGCAGCGTCGTGAAGACGTTCTGCGCGTGCCCGTGACCCGACTCGCGCAAGCCCGTGAACCGCAGTTGCAGGCGCGGCCCCGTGAGCGACTCGACGATCTGACCTTGCACGTCGATGACGGCGCGCACGATGGGGAATGTCGCCGTGCCGGCGATCTGTCCGCCACTGCTCGACAACGCGAGCGACACCGCCATCGGCTGCGGCAGGAATTGGATACGGCCGTCCACGAGACCGATTAGCGGCGTAGCGACTTGTAGCGACGCGAGCGCGGTGCGCTCGGCCCCGACCTGACGTTGCCGGGTCGCTGCGTCGAAGGCTTGCGTCGCGGTCAGCTCCGCCTGCCAACCGTTCGGATTGCCTTGGTAAAACCAACCGCCGCTGAATTTGCCGGCGGCCTGATCGAGCGACAGCTGATATTGCCGGTTGGAGGCGTTGATCATCAGCATCGCGCGATCGCCCGTGACGGTGATCTGCGCCGTTGCTGGCGCCGTCACGGCCTGGCCCGTCGTGCCGTCGATCAGCGTCGATTCGCCGGCATAAGCGCCGGACGCCTCGTCGCGCACCAGCACGACCTCGATCCTGCTCGGCTGCGGGCGATTCGGGTTGTCGGGGGCGCTCGTCCCTTGGAGCACGGCATAGTCCCTGAGCGCCGAAATCAGTGGCGCACGCAGGGCCTCGATCCGTGCAATCTCCGCGTCGAACCGGCCCACGATCGCCGCGTGCCGATCTCGGTCGCGGACGATCGCAAGCTCGAATGGCTGCCCGCCAAAATTCACCTGAGCCGTCAGCGTGGGATTGCGAGCGTCGCCTGCCACGGCAAAGGTGATTGTGGTGCCGGACCTCTGTTGAGTCGGCGGCGGTTGAATCTGCTGCCCGAAGGTCACACTCACTTGAAGGGTGCCCGCTCGGTCGCCGGCGCCCGGTTGCACGGTGATCTGGTCGAGATGGGGCGGCGCGTCGTCGTGCCAAGCTCTGCCTACTCCGCCGGCCGCCAGCTCAAGCGCGATTGCGGCCGGAGCGCCTGCTGCCGGTGTCGTCGGCGCGATCACGAGGTCGGGGTGTGCCAGGAACGCATTGACTGCTGCGAGGCGCTCCTCGTACGCCCTCGCTTCGGCGGCTCGTTGCTCCTCGATGCCTTGCTCCAACGTCTTGCCGCTCGGCAAGCGGCGGTAGCGCTGGGAATTCGTGCCCGACAGCATCATGAAGCCGCTGAGCTCGAGCTGATCGCCCCCGATCTCGGCCGTGAAAACGCGCGATTGACCGTTCGGCAACGTGAGCGACAATCGGCCGCCCTCGAGCAAGCTGTACCGGAACATCTGGCTCGTACCGAACCCGACGACCGGTGTCGCGAGAACCTGGCCGTCGGCCATGAACTCCAACCCGACGAAATCACCTTCCGTGATTCCGAGCCAAGTGCCCTCGAGCTGATTGGCTCTCGCGAGCGGCCTCCCTTCGAGCGGCTGGCTGGCGTCGGTGCCGGAGTCGGTTGAAGGGCAACCCGCCAGCAACAGCGTCGTACTGATCAACGCGATGAACGCCATAACTTCACGACTGGTTGGCATCGTTGTTCTCCAAAAACCAGGGAATCTGGCTAGCTTATGGGGCTGGGCTACGAGTAGGCGGACGACAGCCAGCTCCGCACGTGAGCAGACGGGCTCATAGCTCGGTGCAGATCATTCGTTCGCCGAAAAGCGAGGCTTCGAGGTTCTTGCCGTTCCGTGTGAAGACCATGGATTGACCGTCGCCGGCCGTGACGATCACACGCTCCCCATCGATTCGGTAGCGAGCCGCCTGCTCGATGCCGAACATCGTGACGTAGACGTTGTCGTCCCCCGCGAAAGTCAGCTTGTCGTAAAGGCAGTCATCCCCGCCGTAGTCCCCGCTGATCGCGGAACCACAGCCGGTCAGGACAAAGCCGAGCGATCCGATGACGGCCAGACGCAGCCGTGTGCACATGGAGCGCCTCGTTATTGGAGTGTTGTTACCGGTAACCCAGAGCCAGTGTAATACTCTATTACGTCCGATGTCAGCTTCTTTAGCCGTCTTTAGCTGGCGCGGGAAGAATTCGGAACCGCTCGAAGCCCGTTCACCGTAGTCGAGATCGCGCCGGACGACGACGAGCTTGCGTGAGGGCACGACGATCACGTATTGCCCCGATTGCCGATGGCGGCGTGAGCGTCCCTCGACCCGTCACTACGGCCGTCCGGAGCAGTTGCGGTGCGCGGCGAGCGAAGGCGCGGGCGTGCGGACGAACTCGATCCACGCCTCGGAGACCAGCCGCTCCCCGTTCCAAACGCCGTCCTGCAGATACAGCAATCCGAATCGCGCGAGGTCCCGGGCGTTGTTATAGATTTGGCTGCTCAAAATGAGGAGCTGCTATGCGCATCCGACCGAAGGCACGTGAGGAGTACGCCTGGTATCTTCGCCCGTTCTTCTGGAATCAGCGACGCAAGTACGGCGCGATCCTCGATTCCGCGTTGCTCTGGGCGCGCGCACCGAAACTCTTTCTCGGCGTCGCCGTCCTCTACGGTATGATCGACCGGAGATCCTCCCCGTTACCGCCCGCGTTGCGTTCGCTCGTCACCGTCCGCGTGTCCCAGATTAACGGCTGCGCATTCTGCGTCGATCTCAACACCGCCACGCTTTTGAAGCGTGGCGTGTCCGTCGAGAAAGCGCACGCCGTGCAGAATTGGCGTGAGAGTTCCGCGTTCACCGACCTCGAGCGTGCAGCGCTCGAATATGCGGAGGCGATGACGTTCACGGAGCGACGAGTCGACGACGCGCTCCTAGCCCGTTTGCGGAGCGAGCTGAGCGACGACGATGCGATCGTGGAGCTTACCGGTTTGATAGCGTTTCAGAACTTGTCGAGCAAGTTCAATACCGCGCTCGGCGTCCCGGCACAGGGGTTCTGCCCGCTTCCGGCCGCCGCGGATCGGGGCGCTGCACGCGACGCACCGCGCGGGTTCTGAGTCGTAGCGTCGGCGACGGCCCCGAGTTATCGAATCGACAGCTCACGCAGCACCGCGGCGCCGACGATGCCGAGCAGGCCCGCGGCCGGCAACGTCACGGCCCAGGCGAGCACGATGCCGCGCAGCAGCGCCGTATTGAGCTCGCCGCGCAGCGCGCCGGCGGCGAAGATCGCGCCTGAGGATACGTGCGTCGTGGACACCGGCAAGCCGTAGATCGTGCCGGCGCAGACGAGCGCCGCCGTCACACCGTTCGCGACGAAGCCGTCGCGGTGATGCAGCACCGTGACTCGGTGTGCGAGCACGTCGGTGACGCGGCGCCCGGCTAGGAGGCTTCCGGCAATCATGCCGATCGCGACGAGCGCGAATATCGCCGCGAGTGGCAGGTCCGTTCGCCCTTGCCAGAGGCTGCCCGCGGCAGCGAGACTCGCAATCTTTGGCGCATCGTTGAGACCGCGCGCGAGGGCCGTGGTGCCGCTCGCGATCCAGTGCAAACGGTCAAGCGTCAGCTTGATCGCTGCGGGCCGTTTCGTACGGCATTCCTCGTACTTGCCTCGACTCACGACGACCCCGCCGCTCGGAGCGAGCGCCGCAACGCAGCTCGGAGCGACGACGTTCGCTGCGGCAGCTTCGACGCAGAGGCAGGCCTCGACCCTCGGCCCGCTGCGCGCGAAGCCGCGGATTGCGAACATCAGCGCGAGCGCGGCGAACGGACTCACGAGCAACGGCAGGAAAACCGTCCCGCCGAGCGCACTCCAGCGAAGCGCGCCGGCACCTTGCGTCCATGCGATAACGCCGATGAGCGCGCCGACGAGCGCATGAGTCGTCGAGACCGGCAGTCCGGTGCGCGTCGCCACGCCGACCCAGCCGCTCGCGCCGAGCAGCGTAGCGAGGGCAGCGCCGGGCGGGAGCCCGGCCGCGTTGTGCAACAGCCCCGCCCCGAAGGTCGAGAGCATCGCCCCGCCGACGACGCTCGCCGACGCGGCGCCTGCACCGGTCCAGAGCGCACCCCAGAGAACGGCACGCGGATACCGGGTCACACCGCTGCCGACGAGCGTCGCGATGCTGTTCGAGACATCGTTCGCGCCGTTCGCGACGGCGAGCAGCGTGCCGATCGCGATCGCGAGGAGCGTCTCAAACATGGCCGTGATTCATCGTCGCATCCTCGAAAGAAGCCGACCGTCACCAGAAAACCGACCGCACCCTACACCGGGCGTATTACGGGTACCATAGCGTAATGAATCGCGGCCGCCGTCGGTCAGATTCGTGTGGCTCGAAGCGAGCAGGCTGCCCGGCGGGCGGTCGGGGATCGAGCCGTCCTAGTCTAGGGATTCGTCGAGGGAGTAACGTGGACGATTTCGTACGTCACTATTATGGTGAGGTTCTCGAACAGTCGAGCGACCTCAAGACCGATGCGTGTTGCACCACGCAGAGTCCGCCGCCGTATGTGGCCGAGCTCCTGCAAAACATCCACGAAGAAGTCCGCCGCCGCTACTACGGCTGTGGCCTCGTGCTGCCGGAGCTGCTCGAGGGTTGCCGAGTGCTCGATCTCGGCTGCGGGTCGGGGCGCGACTGCTATCTGCTGGCTCAGCTCGTCGGCGAGCGCGGCGAGGTGGTCGGCGTCGATATGACCGAGGCGCAGCTCGAGGTTGCGGAGCGGCACCGGGCGTATCATGCAGCGCGCTTCGGTTACTCGCGGTCCAATGTCGAATTTCGTCTCGGACGCATCGAGCAGCTCGACGAGCTCGGCGTAGAACCGGAGAGCTTCGACGTGATCGTCTCGAACTGCGTGCTCAACCTGAGCCTAGACAAAGCGGCCGTCTTGCGGAGCGCGCACCGGCTGCTCAAGACCGGTGGCGAGTTCTATTTTGCGGACGTCTACGCGGACCGACGCGTGCCCGAGCAAGTCCGGCGCGATCCGATTCTCTACGGCGAGTGCCTCGGCGGCGCGCTCTACTGGAACGATTTCTTGAGTCTCGCGAAGGCGGTTGGTTTCGAAGATCCGCGCCTGGTCGCGGACTGCCCGATCGAGATCTCCGACCCGGAGCTCCGCGAGGCCGTGCATGGCGTGAAATTCTTTTCGGCGACCTACCGGCTGTTCAAGCTTGCGGCGCTCGAACCATGCTGCGAGGACTACGGCCAAGCGGCGATCTATCGGGGCACGATTCCGCACCATCCGTCGAGTTTCACGCTCGACAAGCACCACGTGTTGCCGGCGCGTAAAGTGTTCCCGGTCTGTGGCAACACGTTCGACATGCTGAGCGAGACGCGCTTCCGCGAACATTTCGAGCTGTTCGGCGACAGATCCACGCACTACGGGATTTTCGCCGGCTGCGGGACGGCGCTGCCGTTCGACGACGGCGTGCCGAGTCGTGCCGCAGCGCGTTGTTGTTGAACGTTCGTGAACACAGTGGTTCTGGAAAGGAAGTCCACGGGGTGTCAGCAGTTGAGGGCGTGGCGGCGGTCTACGAAGACGCCATTACGACCCTCGAAGCGATCGCGGCCGCGTCCACGAATGCGGGCTATCCCACGCATTCCAAGGAGCGCACTTGACGGACATGGATACGAGCAAAGTTGAATCGCGGCGGCGCGGGCTGTTCGCGGCCGGCGGCGTCGCCGGCGCCGTGCTGTCTTCCACCTGCTGCATCGGACCGCTGCTGCTGCTCAGCATCGGCGTGAGCGGAGCGTGGATCGGCAACCTGACCGCGTTCGCCCCGTATCAGCCGCTCTTTCTCGTGGTGACGTTCGGGTTTCTCGCCGCCGGCTTTTGGGCGGTGTATCGCAAACCGAAGGTCGCCTGCGAACCGGGCAGCTATTGCGCGAGCCCGACCTCGGGGCGCGTGCTGAAGATCGCGCTCTGGGCAGCGCTGCTGCTCGCGCTCGCGGCTTCGTCGGTGGACATGTTCGCGCGGCTGTTCATTTGAGCGCATTCGTGCTGCCCGCGAACGCACCAAACCTGCTGGCAAGCTCGCCGCTCGATCCGCTGCGGTTCACGCCTCACGGCGAACCGCGCGGCTATATTCAGCCGCACGCGCTCCGCGAGCTCTGGTTTCACACTGGCACGGCCTGCAACCTCGCGTGCCCGTTCTGCCTCGAGAGCTCGAAGCCCGGCGACCGGCGCCTCGATCGGATCCGGCTCGGCGATGTGCGCCCCTTCATCGAAGAGGCGCTCGCGCTCGGCGTCGAGCAGTTCTCCTTTACCGGCGGCGAGCCGTTCATCGTCAAGGATTTCGTGGAAATCCTGCGCCATGCGTCGACGTACCGGCCGTGCCTCGTGCTCACGAACGGCACCGATGCGGTTCTCAAGCGCCTGCATCAGGTTGCGGGCTTGCGCGAGCAGCCGCACGGAATCGCGTTTCGCGTGAGCATCGACTATCCGGAGCGCGATCGGCACGATGCGGGGCGCGGTGCCGGCAACTTCGACAAGTCATGGCGTGCGCTCGCGGCGTTGCACGGCCTCGGCTTCAGGGTATCGATCGCGCGGCAGAGACAGCGCGACGAAGACGCGGCGCGCGTGGATGGCGCATTCCGGGAGCTCTTTGCGCAGCACGGTTTACCGCGTGCTACGACGATCGTGAGCTTTCCGGATTTCCTGACCGCCGGCGCGCATCCGGTCGCCCCGTTTGTGACCGAGCATTGCATGACGACCTACCAGACCGAAGCCACGCGGCGCGAGTTCATGTGCGCGTTTTCGAAAATGGTCGTCAAGAAGAACGGGCGGATGCGCGTCTACGCCTGCACGCTCGTCGATGACGACGAGTCGTATGATCTCGGCGGTACCCTCGCCGAAAGCATGACGCAGCGCGTCTTCATGCGGCACCACCGCTGCTACGCCTGCTTCAAGTTCGGAGCTTCTTGCAGCGAGATCAACCGGTAGTCGGAGCTCGGCGCCGCACGCCCGGCTCAAGGTGCGGAAGCGTACGAGGACGCAACCTGACGCGGACGCTCTGCCTCGAGCTCGCCCCAAACCACATCGACGCGAACAACATCGCACCCCGGCATGGTTTCTGATGCCGTCTAATTAGCAGGCGGTCGACGGCCCGAAGATTCGCGAGCAGCAGGTGCAGAGTATCCCTTGGAAGCGGGCGGTGGAGGCGCGAGGGATTGCGTGTGCGGCGGTGTACCTGGCGTCGGACGACGCGGACTACGTGACAGGGTAGACCCTGAGGGTCGACGGAAGACTGTCCGTGAACCTGGGGCCTGGGCGCTTGAGCTCTACGGCGAGCGCTTGGATCGCATCGGGGACCGAATCGACACGGGCTCGCGACTCTCGAGACACGGTCCTATGACACCGATCATCGCACTTCGCTCATAGCCGCTGCGGCGCAGCGAGGCGATGCACTCTTCGGCGCGGTCTGCGGGCACAGTCGCGAGCAACCCGCCGGACGTCTGGGGGTCGAACAAGAGTGCGCGGCGCGGGTCGTTTGCGACTTCGTCGAGGCCGCGAATCGCCCCCCCCAAGCGCAAGTTTTGCGGCTGCAACGAGCTTAGGATGCCCAGCCCGACGGTCTCCAACGCTCCGTCGAGGATCGGCACTGCGTCGAGCTCGAGCTCTACGGTTACTCGAGACGACTGCACCATCTCGAGCAAGTGACCGATCAGCCCGAATCCGGTGACGTCCGTGCACGCGGTCGCACCGTGCGCGATCAGCATCTCGGCGGCCGCCCGATTCGAGAGCAACATGGAATCGACGGCGGAGAGTATCCATCGGCCCTTGGCTTTCCGCCGCACGTCGGCCGCAAACAACGTGCCGGTACCGAGTGGCTTGGTGAGTATCAGCGCGTCGCCTGTTCGCATGCCCGACTTGCGGAGAGCTCGGTCCCTGTCGACGAGACCGTTCACCGCGAAGCCGAGCGTGAGCTCGGCGCCTTCGCCCGTATGCCCACCGACGAGCGCGACGTTCGCCTCGCGCAGCGCCTCTGTCGCACCGAGCATCATTTGCGTCAGCGTGTCTTCGACCTTCGCCTCGGTGCCGTACGGAATCGTCGCAATCGCGAGCGCCGACTGCGGCTCGCTGCCCATCGCGTAGAGATCGCCGAGGCAATGATTGGCGGCGATCTTGCCGAAGAGATATGGGTCGTCCAGGACGGGCCGAAAGGAGTCCACCGACTGCACGAGCAGCTTGCCCGGGGGAACCTCGACGACGGACGCGTCTTCGGCTTCGTGCAGGCCGATGACCACGTCGGCCCGCTCTACGGGGCTCAGCCGGGCGAGCACGCGTGACAGCACAGTCGCGCCGATCTTGGCGCCGCAACCACCGCAGCGCATTGTTAGCGATGAGATCTCCTCCGTCGTGCGCGCATCGGTAAGCCCACGGGGCACGCCGGGCGCATGCTCGTCGCTCATCTCCGGCAAGTCGCCATACCTCCGCATGAAGCGGCGGTCGATCCTGTCTTTCAGCAGCCAAAGGTAAGCGCCCTCGGCGGCCCATGCGCCTCGAGAGGCGATCGCGTAGCGATCGCCGGTTGAGATGAGGCCGAGGAACTTACGCTGCGGCCGAAACGGCCGAAGCGCTTGGCCGAGCAACGCGCGCCGTAGGTTCCGCGCGAGGGCCGGCCCCTGGCGCACGGCGAACACGCCCGACTTCGGTCGCGGGTGGCTCACGACGGCTGCGATGTCGCCAGCGCCGAATACGCCTCGATGCGAAGTGGATTCGAGCGAGTCCCCCACCGACATGAAGCCGTGCGCGTCGACGGCGAGGCCGCTCTCGCGCACCCAGGCTGCGGCACACGCTTGAGTCACCCACAGAATCTCATCGAGCTCGAGGAAATCCCCCCCTTCACTCGCTACACCGTTGGGCCAGACTGCCGTGACTCGGAAGTCGGTGTGCACTTGCACGCGGCGTTGCTGCAACACGCGACGGAACTTGGCCCTGACGCGCCTGTTGTGCGTAGTGAGAAGGTCACCCTCCTCGGTGACGAGGTGAAACTGGAGATGCGACGAGGAGTGCTCTTGCTCGGCAAACAGCCGAGCGAGCCGGTACTGGACGGCGAGCAACAGCTCGACGGCGCCTGCTCCGCCGCCGACAACGCCGATTCGGCTCGTGTGCTCACGAGCGAGCACGCGCGCTTGGATGCGCTCCCAGTGCGGCAAGAACCGGCTGATGGGCTTGACCGGCACTGCGTACGTTTCGACGCCCGTTGCCGCTGCCAGCGTTGGGGTTGAGCCTATATTCAGAGACAAGAGGTCGTAGGGCACCGGTGGCCGGTGCCGGCAGTAGACGAGCTTTGCCTCCGCGTTCAAGCCGGTGACCTCGTCGGCGAAGAAGCGCGCCCCGGCGAACACGCAGAGCGGCCTCAAGTCGATGTGGGCCTCGTCGAACGTGTAGTGGCCCGCAATGAGGCCCGGTAGCATCCCCGAGTACGGCGTATGGGGCTCGCGGCCGATCAATGTCAGCCGCACTCCCGGTATCGGCTTCATGCCGAACTGCCTGAGCACCTCGACGTGGCTGTGGCCGCCGCCCACGAGCACGAGATCCTTCAGGACCGGGAAATCGCTTGTTCTCACGCTCGCATCCGTGAATGCGCCGAGCCGCGCCGCGCGGCGCACTGGCGGATAGAGCGCGTAACCGCGAGGAGCGAGTTCAAGCTATGAAGCAGCAAGGATCAACTGGCCGTGAACTGGCGGGGCGGCTCGGTACCAGGGACGATTCATACCGTGCGCCGCCTCGCTGCGCAACTCGACCGCGCCGCCCGGCGCGTTAGAATCCATCCCCGCGAATTCACCGGACATGATGTGACGAACCTGCTGCGACAGCTGCCCGCGGTAGATGCATGGATCGCATCCGAGCAAGGCACCGCACTTTGTGCGGAGTACTCGCGAGCCGAAGTGCTCGAAGTCATGCGCACGCATCTCGCGAGAATGCGATCGGCCGTCATGGCTGGAGCGGCAGAGTTGCCGGTGGTCACGAGCGCGGAGTACGCCGCAACGCTGCGCGCTGATCTCCTCGCTCGCCGGCAGGCGAGCTTGAGGCGCGTCATCAACGCGACCGGGATCGTGCTTCATACGAACCTCGGGCGTGCCCCGCTGGCGCCGGAAGCACTGGAGGCCGTCGCTCGCGCCGGCCGCGGCTACACGAACCTCGAGTACGATCTCGCGGAGGGCCGGCGCGGGTCGCGCAACGCACATGTGGAAGCGCTGCTCGCGCGCCTCACGGGCGCAGAGTCCGCGATCGTGGTCAACAACTGTGCCGCGGCCGTCGTGCTCGCATTGCGCACGTTCGCCCGCGACGCCGAGATCGTCGTATCGCGCGGCGAGCTCATCGAGATCGGCGGATCGTTCCGGATGCCGGACGTGATCGCAGAGAGCGGCGCCCGCATGGTCGAAGTCGGTACCACGAACCGGACCACGACGGCCGATTACGCCGCGGCGCTGAACGAACGGACTCGCGTGCTGCTCGTCAGCCACCCGAGCAACTACCGCATCGTGGGGTTCACCGCGAAGCCGCCGCTCGCCGAGCTCGCCAAGCTAGCGCACGCGAAGGGCGCGCTCCTCCTGCACGACCTCGGCAGCGGCGCCTTGCTCGATCTTGGCGCGCAAGCGTCCGAGCCCACCGTCGGGAACAGCATCGCGCATGGCGCCGACCTCGTTACCTTCAGCGGCGACAAGCTGCTCGGCGGCCCACAGGCGGGCATCGTCGCCGGGCGCGCCGAGCTCATCGCGGCGATGCAAGACACGCCGCTCGCGCGAGTGCTCCGCATCGACAAGCTGTCGCTGGCCGCGCTTGACGCCACGCTACGGCTCTACGTCCCGCCCAACGACCCACGCGAGCGCGTGCCTGTGCTGCGCATGATCTCTGAGACTGCCGAGAGCATCGGCGGAAGAGCGGCGGTCCTCACGCAGGCTCTCGTGGAAGTGGACGGGCTCGAGGCGTCGGTCGTGGACGACGTGAGCTATGCCGGTGGCGGCACGCTGCCGATGACGGCCATTCCGACTAAAGTCGTCCGGCTTGCGGTTCGCGATGTCGCAGCGGCCGAGCTCGTCCGTCGGCTCCGTGCCGGCGATCCACCGGTGATTGCGCGTGTCGCGGCGGACACCGTTACGCTTGATCTGCGCACGGTCCTGCTCGACGAGATCGCCGAGCTCGCCGCAGTCATCCGCTGGGCTGCCGGATGACGCGCACCCTGACGCTCGGCGTCATTGGCCATGTCGATCACGGCAAAACGGCCCTGGTACGCGCGCTCACGGGCATAGAGACCGACCGGCTCAAAGAGGAGCGCGAGCGGGGGCTCTCCATCGTTCTCGGCTTCTCGTATCTCGAAACGCCGCACGGTGTGATCGATCTCATCGACGTCCCGGGTCACGAGAACTTCGTTCGTGCGATGGTCGCGGGAAGCACGGGACTTGACGGCGCGGTGCTCGTCGTTGCGGCGAACGAGGGCGTCATGCCGCAGACGCGCGAGCACTTCCACATCGCACGATTGCTCGGACTCACTTGCGGTATCGTCGTGCTGAACAAGACTGATCTCGTGTCGCTGGAAGATCTGCGCTCGGCCACCAGCGAGCTACGCCGCTTCTTGCAGAGCAGCTTCCTGGAAAACGCTCCCATCGTGGCCACCTCGGCCCTTCGCAGCGAGGGTGTTGATGCGCTTCGTCGCTGCTTGGCCGAGCTCGCCGCCGCTTCCGGCGACCGGCCGGAGGATGGAGCGTTCTATCTGCCGCTCGATCGCGTGTTCACGGTGCGCGGCTTCGGGGTCGTCGGCACGGGCACGCTCCGCGGCGGACGGTTACGAGTCGACGACCGCGTAGAAGTCATGCCAAGCGGCCGCACCGCCACCGTTCGCGCCCTTCAAAGCAGGAATCGTCCCATTGAGGTAGCTCTGCCTGGTCAACGCGTGGCGGTCAATCTGCGCAACCTCGACCGGGAAGACCTCGCCCGCGGCGACACGCTGTCGGCGCCCGGGCTTCTCAGTGCAACGCGGCGCGTCGACGTGGAGCTCGAGCTCCTCGAGACCGACGCGCCGATGATGAGAGCCGGCTTGCGGAGCGATACGCCCGTCCGGCTGCTGATCGGCACGACGGAGGCAATCGCCAGAATCAGGCTCCTCGACGGGGACAGCCTGAAAGTCGGATCGAGCGCCTTGGCGCAACTCTATCTCGACCGCGAGCTTGCGACGCACAACGGCGAGCGATTCGTGATTCGAACCTATTCGCCGATGACGACGATTGGCGGCGGAAGAGTCTTGGACGCAGCTGCGCCGCGGCATAGGCGATCCGACGGCTCTGCCCTGCGGCGACTGAGGACGATTGCGGCGGGCGATTCGACCGCAATGCTCACGGAGTGGGTCGAGGCGTCGGCCCTCGGCGGCGTTCCCCTCGAGACGGCAGCGGAACGAACCGCGCTACCGGCATCGAGGTTACGCGCCGGCGTCGCAACCATGGGTATGCTCGTCATCGAGGGTCGGCTGGTCGCGAAGCAGGCCTTCGCCGAGCTCGTCGATTCTATGCTGGCTCACGTGAGCGAGTATCACCGCCGTCACCCACGCGAACGAGGCATCGCCGCTGGCCGCTTGAGAACCAGCGTGGCGCCGAATTCCCATGAGGCGGTCTTCCGAAGAGCCCTGGCAGATCTTGTCGAAAGCGGGCGGCTCCGAAGCCACAACGGCATGCTGTCATTGACCGATTTCGATGCGTTGTCCGGCCTCGATGAGCGCGAGCGCGCGATCGCGGCACAAATGGAGCAGACTTTCCGGAACTCCTGGCTAACACCACCCCCGCTCGACACGCTGATCGCGCGCGACAAACATCGGGGCGCGGTGTATCGCCTGCTGCTCGAGACCGGGCGCCTCGTTCGTCTGCGGGCCTACGACCGCACTGCCGAGGTCGTGCTTCACGCCGAGACGCTCGAGAGAGTCGAACAGCGACTCCGAGAGCGTTATCCTCCTCCGGCGACGTTTGCACTGAAGGACGTCCGCGAGCTTCTAGCGTCGACGCGGCGTTACGTCTTGCCGCTGATGGAGCACTTCGATGCGACGGGCGTCACGGTTCGGCTTGGCGAATTGCGCCGACTCCGCGAGCATTAGAGCTTGGAGGCGAACGAAGTCTGGTGACTTCCCTGGTCCTCAAAACCAGCGGCTCGGCGATAGCCGAGCGGTGGGTTCGATTCCCATCCGCCTCCGCCAACGCGGAGTTTTCAGGCTGCAACCGGACGCGACCTCACGTCGGGATAGAGATCGCTCAGAGGCACCGAGCGGCCGGCAGCACTCACGACTCGACAGTGAGAGCGGCGCGACCGGCGCGGCTCGGGCACACCGCATGGGCGATGACGCCGGCCTCACGGTGCATGTTTTCCGCGTAGCGCCGAATGCGCTCGGCTTTGTCGACCGGGTTGAGCCCGCGTTGCAGGCGTCGATTGTGGGTGGTGATCTCCGTTGGACACGTGTTGCGATTGCACTGGAGCGCTTGGATGCAGCCGAGCGCGAATATGAAGCCGCGCGCCGAGCTCGCCCAGTCGGCCCCGACACACAGGGCCCAGGCCTCTTCGCCCGGCGTGATCAGCTTGCCGCTGGCGCCAAGCCTGATGCGCGACCGCAGCCCGTACTCGGCCAGTTTGTCGACAACGAGCGGGGGGCTCTCGCGAATCGGCAGCCCCACGTGGTCGATCGGGCTCATGGGCGCCGCACCGGAGCCCCCGTCGGAACTGTCGATCGTCATGAAATCAGGAGCGCTTCGCGGTCCGCGCGCAAGAATCTCGCTGAACAACTCGTCGAGCCACGCCTCGGCCCCGATGACGCTCTTCACACCCACGGGCCGGCCGGTGACGCTGCGCACCCGCTCGATCGGGTCGAGCAAGCTTCCGGCAGAAGCCACTTCCGGCCGGCGATTGGGGCTGATCGAGTCGCGCCATGACACGATGCCGCGGATCGCGGCGATCTCCTCCGTCACCTTCGCGCCGGGCAGGATGCCGCCGTTGCCCGGCTTCGCGCCCTGTGAGAGCTTGATCTCAAGCATCTTGACGCGCTCGTGAGCGGCAACCTGGCGCAGCTTCTCGTCGCTGAGCCGTCCCTCCGCGTCGTGCACGCCATAGTTCCTGGCGCCGATTTGTATGCTCGCAAGAGCCGCCTATCCGTCTTGAGGGCGACTATGGCCTACTGGTTTGAGAAGCCGGGCACTCGCGCGATTTGTTACATGCGGAGACCTGTTCGACAGAGGTGCGCGCACAAACGTCACTTCGGAATCACAAGTTCGCCAATTTCCGAATTCGCATGTATGCTCTCCAGCGGCGAACTAGAAAAGCGAGAAGCATGTGTTCGCCGCGGCGCCACTGGTCATCTCCTAGAAATCGGCGGAGAGCCGCCGGTCCAACTCCTTCAGCAAGTTGGACGCGTTGTCAGCGTCGAATGTCAACAGGCTCTAACGTGCTCGCCCTCATCCAAGAAGGCTCTTTTGAATTCCGAGTGGGTTAGGCCAGGTGCGGGTTGAGCGTTCGGAAGTCGAGTTTCCCGGCGATCAGGAAGATGACCGTGCGGATGGTCGACAGCCGACGGTAACCGCGCGCCTTGCGTTTGGCCGCCTGAAACAGGCCGTTCAGAGCTTCGAGAAAGCCGTTGGTCATTGGGCTTCTGGCCCAAGCGACGATGCCCTCGAGATGATTTCGGATCATTCGGGCGACGGCCTTCATGGGCTCGACCTTCGAGCGCATGACGTTCGTGCACCACTGCTTGAGCATGGCGCGCACGACGTTGATCTGCTTGCAGTTGAGGATCTCGCGCAGATCTTCCCGGTACTGCCAGGCTCGCGCGGTGCGCTTAGTGGTCAAATTTGCGAGCAGCCTATCGAGATCGGCCCGGCGCTCCTCGCTCAGACGGCTGCGCTCCTTGAGCAGCGTCCAGCGCAACCCTTTGAGCTCGGGTTCTCGCTTTTGCTCGGCGCGCCGCGTGAGATCGAGCGCGTGCGAAGCGTGGGCGATGACGTGGAACTTATCGAACGTCACGGTCGCGTTCGGCAGATGTGTTTCAACGCCCTTGATGTAGGCCGGCGACATGTCGATGCTGACCGCACGTACCGCTTTGGGATCGCCGCCGTGAGCGGACAGATCCTCAGCGAGGCGCTCGATCGCCGCCGCTTCCCGGGTCTCGGTGACGAAAATCACCGCGCGCCGCTCGGCGTCGGCGGCGATCGTCACGTAGTCGTGCCCGCGGGCCTTGGAGGTCTCGTCGATGGCGAGCTCGCGCACCTGCGAGAAATCTGCCTGCGCGACCGCAAGCTCCACGTAGCGCTCGGCGATCGCCGCCACACGGGGCCAGCTCTCACCCACCAGCCGTGCCACGGCCGCAAATGGCATCTCGCGGCACATGCACAGCGCCAGCGCCTCGAACAACAGCGTGAACCCACTGAGTTGGCCCGCCCACGACGGCTCGATCAGCCGCACCGAACCGTCAGGCAGCTTCACCCGCGGCACGCGGACTTCCAGAAAGCACTCGTGCTGGAAGAAGTTCAGATGCCGATACCGCTTGACCTGGGTGTCGTGCACCGGATGTTCGCCGGCCACCTCGGGGTGGTTGAAGCGGCTCCCGGTCCGAAAATCCACGCGAATCGTCAGCGTCCGGGCCTTCGCATCAAAGCGCGCCTCGCGCACATACCACGGCGAGCTCACACCAAGTGCCGCCTCAAACAATTGCTCCGACTGCATTGTTCCGTCGCCTCTCTACCACTTGTCAGTGAAGGCGACGTTACTCCACGGCGGCTCATCGTGGGGGCCCGGACTTGTCCACGCCTTGCCCACCACGCCGCTTGTGTTCGGGCCCGCGGCACCGTGGACAAGGCGTGGACAAGTCCGGCGTGGCTCACCGGGTGCACCCACTCAGATTTCGAAAGAGGCAAAAATGAAAGTCGATGCGAATCGCGCAGCTCAAATCATCGCAGCCGCCCTCGTCGTAACGGCCATCACGCAAATGGTCTATGTGCTACTCAGCGGGAGCGGTAAGTCGCACGTCGCCTATCCCATCTGGCGAATCGAGGCGCTGTCGGCTCTGGTTGTATCGGTATTTTCCTTCATCATCGCGGGACGCAATACGCTGGTCGGGGGATGCCTGGCAGTCAGCGGTATTTTTAACGTCATCCAAACGGGCATGGGACTCACGATGTTCTATCAACTTGGTTACGGCGGGGAGGGTCCGCCGAATCCGGTGTTCTTCCCCGTGCTGCGAATGTCCTTCTTTCTCTATTTCGCGGCCAAAGCTGCGATCGGCGTGGCAGCCATCATGCTGGGCATGGCGCTGTGGCAGACCCTTTCGCGCGGCATGTGGCGAGTCGTCGGCATGTTGACAGCACTTGCCGGCGTCGGCGCGCTACTGCTCAATTCGGGCGCCATGTTGCTGGGGCTCGGCGTGGTGCCCTTCGCGGGTGCCGTCGGCGTCGTTGCGGCGCTATTCACGGCGGTTGCGCTGATCCGGGTGATGACGCAGAGCGACGCCGGGCCGGCGTAAACGATTACCCGGCGGCATCGCTTCGCGATCACGCTCAAGTTTGTGCGCATCGCACTACTCTTTGAGGCGCAAGAGCGGCGGCAACGCCCCGGGGGTTACTTCGACCGCTCCGTTCGTCGCCGGAAACTGCTCAAACTAGGTTAGTCGTTATGGAGATCGCAGAACTTACGGAACCGATGCCGGCGACGCCGCGTGCCCGCGGCCCGTCTCGCGGTGTGCTTCGCTCGAATCAGAAGCATGACAACGTCGGGTGGTAATGGAGCGCCGATACCTTTCCGGGCGTGATAGTTGGTATCACGTAAGGCAATCACGTACCCCACTTCAAGCCACCAGACTGCGAGATAAAGCTGCATCTAGAACCCCGTTCACGCTGCTCGCGACAAGGGATACCCATGCGATTCGGATCCGTTCGGCTCGGCGCGGTCATCATCGTTGTCACCTTCGCCATTCTGCTTTGGCTCGAGGTCATCCCCTACGTGGCCGGGGGCGGTCCACCTCCACCCTCGCCGCCGACCGACCGGCCGCTCAGCTTCGGAGAGCAGTTTGCTGCGCTGCCGCCATGGGTTGTTGTCTGGATGCATTTCCAGGACATCATCATGGGAGCAAGTCTCTTCTTCGCCCTTTGGCGCCGTGAAGCGCAGATCTACGCAGCCGGCATCATCGCGAACCACGTCTTCTTGTTCGCCATCATGCCCTTGATGCCGCCAGAGAAGGTCACGCTCGGCGCTGCGGCGCTCAGCCATTGGCTATGGCTAATTCCGTTGGTCGTGCTCGTTAGGGCATGGCCCTCGCTCGACAAGCGCACCGGCTACGGTACATGGGCAACGGTCGCAATCGCTCAGCTCGTCTTCTCACTAATCTTCGATCTCCCGGACGGCGCGCAGTTCTTGCTATCGCTCGCCTGAGGCGACGTCGACTAGAGTCGATTGACATTCGGCATTCGACGCTAACATACGCGTCCAACTTGCTGAAGGAGTTGGCCCCGTGGCTATTCGCCGACTTCTACGAGATGACCAGTGGCGCCGCATCGAACACACGCTGCCAGGCAAAGCGAGCGATCCAGGACGTACGGCCGCCGATAGTCGTTCGTTCGTAGAGTCGGTCCTGTGGATCGCTCGTACCGGCTCACCGTGGTGCGACCTGCCACCGCAGGTTGGTCGCTGGAACGGCGCATACCAGCGCTTCGCGCGCTGGGAGAAGAATGGCATTTGGCAGCGAGTGTTCGAAGAACTGGCGAAGGACGCCGACTTTGAAGAGCTGTATCAGGACTCGACTATCGTGCGCGCCCACCGGCACGCAGCCGGGGCAGTCAAAAAAACGGTGCGCAAGCGCTCGGCCACTCGCGCGGCGGGTTGACGACCAAAATTCACACTGTGGTGGAAGGCCTTGGCAACCCGGCGCGGTGGGCGCTGACGTCTGGTCAAGCGCATGACATCACGCAAGCCTTGCCGCTGCTGGAGGGCTTGCGGTTTCAGTGCCTGGTGGCTGACAAAGCCTATGACGTGGGGCGCATTGCTTGAGCGCGTGACCGACTCTGGCGCAACCGCAGTCATTCCGCCGCGAACGACCCGTCGTGAACAACGCAGCTTCGACCGCCATCATCGGTATCAAGACCGCAATCTCATCGAGCGTCTGTCGCATGAAACACTTCCGCCGAATCGCCACGCGCTAACTGCTCGAGAAGCACCACCTGACGGAGGCGATCTTTGCGCAGATGCGCGCGACCTGAGGCGCTCGCCAAAATGAGACCGCGTGTGCTCGCGAGAATGAGTCCACCTACTACGGCGCACGCGGCGCCGTGGACAAGGCGTGGAGAAGTCTGGCGTGGTAATCCGAGGCGATGTCGAATCGGTGAACCGACGACGGCGGTTCGGGTTGCGCACTCAGACCGCGCAGCTCGTCGCCGCCGTCACGAATCGTGCGCGAAATCCTGCCTCCAGGCGTGGACTACTTTTGCTGAGTAAAAGTGGTCTCATTCTCGTGAGCGCCGCAGCGCGCGCGACACCACTCGCACCGGAATACCCCTATACATCTTGTCGGTCTGAGGCGGAGCCTCGTTAGTATCTGAGAACCGACAAGGGCTGCCGCCCGCGAAGCCTGCTTGCACCGCTGCGTCTTTGATAAGTGGCAGGCGCTACTTCCGGAAAGTGATCCGGCGCTCTCCTTGCGGGAGCTTCCGTAATCTTTACTTCGGCGCCTGCATCCAAGCACAAAGATATCCTCGAATATGGCGTCCGGGCATGTCGGTTTCCGTCGCGCAAGCTGCTGCACTTCTGTTGGTCATCGTCGCCAATGGTGCTCCGCTCCTCATGGGTGCCCTGTTCCGCGACCGTGGCGCCTGGCGCGCGGATCTCGGCGCAACGCTCTTTGACGGATTCGCGCTTTTTGGCGCGACCAAGACCGTGCGCGGGATCGTCGCTGCCGTGTTGATGACGTCATTAACCGCAGGGGCGTGCGGTTTGCCCTTGCGTGCCGGTTCCGCCGTCGGCGCGCTAGCAATGACGGGCGACTTGCTCACGAGCTTTCTGAAGCGACGGTTGGGTCTTAAATCGTCGGCGCGGGTGTTGCTCTTCGACCACGTGCCGGAGTGTGTGCTTCCTTGTTGGTACCTGGTCGGGACTATGGGCTTCGACTTCATCGATCTCCTAGCGGTGACCGCAAGTTTCGCGTGCCTCGCACCTGTCATCACCGCGATCTTCAGGCGCGTTGAGATCGGCATACGGCCGATCGTTGACGGCCGTTGGCCGCGCGGCGGCGACGAGCCAGTCGAACTCGCCCGCGCGGCGTCGCGCGGCGAGAGAGCTTGGGTGCCGATACCGTAGCGAGCGCTTGCGGCGGCGTTGCGGAGCAGGTCATCGATATAGATAGGCAATGATCGCTTCGATCTCCGACCGAGAAAGGCCGAACGTCGGCATGAAGGTGCCGGGTTTGACGGCTTGTGGATTTTGCAGCCAATCTCGCTCCCATTCCGCAGTGCGTCGCTCGCGCACCGTATGCAGGTCGGGATAGATCGGCCTTCCCGCAAGACCGCGTACGGCATGACACGCCGCACAGTCGTACGCTTCGATGAGTGCCTCGCCGCCCGTCGCGCCGGCTCCCGCCGCGGCCAAGATGGCCGCTCCGTCGACGGGCTTGCGATACTGCGCCAGATACGCGATGACCGAGTCGATCTCTGCGTCGGTCCAGGAGTAGAACGGCATGATCGTCCCAGGCTTGACCGCTGCCGGATCTTTGAGCCAGCGGCGCAACCATTCTTGCGATCGGCGCAGCGACACTTGGTTCAGATCCGGGCCTACCTCCATCCCTTCCCCGCCTATGCGGTGGCATGCTCGGCAAAATCGCGTTTCGACGAGCGCGGCACCTTGCGCAATCGGCACAGTGTCGCCAACCGACGGCTGCGCCGCGAGAGCGCCGTACAGTGCCAGCATCGCGAGCGCCAGCGCAGCGCGCATTCCGCGCGCCAAGAGGGGAGGCGCGCCTCCCCGCCGCTGTTGGCTCATCGATCAGCGCGAGAACGAAGTTACGTACGCCGCGAGATCGCGTGCTTGCTGGCTATCGAGAGCCAACGGCGTTCCCGCCTGGAACATGACGAGGCAGTTGTTGTTCATCTCGGCGAGCGTAATGACGGCATCGTTCGGGACCTTGAACTTCGGGAACGTATTCGCGACGCCATGCAGATCGGGTATCGGCATGCGCATTCCCGGCATCATCTCCACCTGACCTCCCGTCGTGCGTCCGCCGACGTGGCAGCTCGCGCAGGCCTGGCCGTTCGTGCCGAGCCGGGTGTTCTCGAACAATGCCTTGCCGCGGTCCAGCGAATCGCGCTGCGCGTTCTGCACGTACTGCATTCGCTCCGCTTCCGGCATCATCATGATCCGCTGCATGTTTTGCATGGGCGCGTTCATCATCCCTTGCTGCGCCGGCGCGCGGGACTGGCCACCCGCCAAACCACCGCTCTGGGCCGGTGTTTGCGCGCAACCCGCGGCGGAAATCGTGAGCGTCATGCCAGCGACCGCGCGCGCTAGCCACAAGCTTCTGTTTCTGGAAACCATTTCGTTCGACTCCTCGGAATTTTGGGTAAAAGAGCGTCGACGCGTGCGCAGCACGGCACACGACCCCATACAGCCCCTTGGATGCCGCCGCGCGGCGAATCTTACGCGGCCGCTGACTAATCCACTCCTCGCCTAGAACCGCTGCGTGATCCCGAGGCTGCCCCACAGCTGATCGCGTGCGCCCGTGCCACGCCGGATAGCCGCACTCTGATAGTGGAAGGATTGATCGACGGCAAGGCTGTCGTTGATGGCGAACCGCCAGCCAAGCGAAATCTCGCCGAGCACGCTATTGAGGTTCGACCGCGAGAAGGTGATGACGCTGTCGCGAAACTGTCCCTGCAGAAAAACGTCGTACGCTCGCAGGCGTAACGTGGCGCTTATCCATACGTACGATTCGCGTTGAGCATGAGCACCCGCGTGCTCCCCGGCCGCGGTCAATAACGACGGCGCATAGCCGTCCCGTGAGGGCGCGAAGCTCCACCATGGGCTTGCGATGCGGCCGAACCGCATCGCCAAGGACCCCGAGACATCGGTCAAGAAGCCGACACTGGTCGCAACGCTATTCTTGATTTCGAGTGTGCGGCCATGATGGCGGCGTGTCAGCGCCAAGGCTTGGCGACGGAACTCGTATCGCGCGGTGAGCTCGCCGCCATCGGAGATCTGATAACCGTATCCGGTGGGCAGTGCATCTCCCCCGGCTCGGTGAATCAGGAGTTGTAGCGATTTTCCCAATCCGGAGCCCACGATGCCTGCGGTCAATCCGTCCTCGAAGGTTTGCGTTCCGCCCTTGCGCAGCGAAAGTTGCGA
>JBBIJV010000036.1:0-22372 GCA_037445815.1 Rhodospirillaceae bacterium | reverse complement strand
CGTGTGCTCTTCCGATCTTGTGGGGCCCCACACGCTGCGCCACTGCTTCGCCACCCACCTGCTCGAGCGTGGATACGACATCCGCACAGTGCAGGAACTCATGGGGCACGCGGACATTCGCACGACGCAGATCTACACGCACGTCATGAAGAAAGGCGCGGGAGCGGTGAAGAGCCCGGCCGATTGAGGCTTTCTACGAACGAGGGTCGCAAGTTCGAACGCTCGTGATCACCTTTTGCGATACGGGGTCATCGTTGCGTATCTCAATCGCAACGACCCGTACGCTGCTGCGGCGTTATCCGGGCATGCACCTCGCGGGCGCGTCGATCGTCGTGATGAGCGAGATGCACGCACGATCGCAAGCGCCCACGCTCGACACAAACGACTCCGGCACTAACCGGGGAAATGACAGACGCGCGATACCGTTCATCTCACCCGCAGCGCGACAAGCGCGCGGGTGCCGCATACCGCCGAGCGTCAGCGCCGCTCGCGCGTGAGGCTCAGATACGCCCGATCGAGGAAGCTCGCGGGACTGCCCTTCCGCTCGTCCCATTCCGAAGTGGGCTGCGCCGCGACGACCTGCTCGAGCGTGGCGCCGCTATTGATCAGCGCGCTCATGCGGTCGCGGATCGTCGTCAGCATCGCAACGTAGTCGGCGAGCGCCTGCGCGTCCGCGACGGGTCCATGACCCGGCACCACCGTGTACGACGAGTCGATCTCGGCGAGCACCTTCGTGCAGAACTCGATGACGCCGTTCAAGCTGCCGCCGTTGTCGGCGTCGATGAAGGGATACCCGGCATTGTTGAACACATCGCCCATGTGCACGGCGCGGTGCCCGCGAAAAATCACGGCCGTGTCGCCCGTCGTGTGTGCTGGGCCGAAGTGCACGAGGTCGATGCGCTCGCCGTTGAAGTGGAAGCGCATGCGATCGTCGTACGTGAGCACGGGCAACGCCGTTTCCGGATACGCCGGCTGATCGCGTCTTGCCGAGACGAGGTTGATGACGTTGTTCTTCGTCATCATCTGCCGCGAAGCCTCGTGCGCGACGAGCCACGTGCCCTCCGGCCCGAGCACCTGATTGCCGTCGGCGTGATCGAAGTGCCAGTGCGTGTTGATCGCGAAGTCGATCGCTCCGCCGCCCAGTTGCCCAATCGTGGCCTTGAACTTCGGCACCATCTGCGGGAACTGATCGTCCACGATCAGCACGCCGTTGTCGCCGATCGACACGAGGATGTTGCCGCCGACGCCGAACAGCACGTGGAAATCCTCGGCAAGCTCAAGCGTCGTGATCGGCGTGGCTCGCAGCGCCTCGTCCAAATTGTTCAACTGAGCCGCGGCGGGCGCCGCGGCCACGACGGCCAAACCTAGCGCTACACGATGCACGCCAAGCATCAGGCCCTCCTCTTGTTATCGATGAGTCGAAACGAACGCGGCGCGCGTTCAGGCTTTGCGCACCTTTTCCGGCACGTGCGTCTCCGCCGAGCGAATGATCGCCTCGGTGACGGCCGCTCCGTGGACCATCTCCTCCACCGGGATCAAGAACTTCTCCTTGCCCTCGGCCGCGCGCGCGAACGACTCGAGCGTCACCTTCGTGAGGTCGAGCCGCTCGGCCTCCCACGTGCGAGCAGGTCCCTGCGCCGGCTTGAACGTGCATTGGCCGAACAGGCGCGTGCGGCGCTCCTCGGACGGCGCGCCGGCCACGTGAGTCATGCCTTCCAGGCGCACGAAGCCCTTCGAGCCGTACACGACGAAGTCGAACCCGCCGCCCGTGGCCGTCATCGTGCCGAGATAGCCCGACATGCCTTCCTTCATGCGAAACAGGATCGACGTAGTGTCGTCCGCGTCGATCGACACGGCGCGGCGGAAGCTCTGGCAATAGACTTCGTCGATGGGACCGCACAGATCGATCATGCCGTCGACGGCATGCACGCCCATCGGCGTGAGACCGCCGCACGGCGTCTCCTCGCGGCTCGCGCGCCAGGCATCGGGCTTCAAGAGCAGCGCGTTCGGGAACGTCATCGTGGCCTCGACGTGCAGGATGACGCCGAGCTCGCCGCTGTCGATCATGTTGCGCAGCTTCGTCATCTCGGGGTGCCAGCGGCGGTTGTAGCCTAAGCCCAGCGTGACGCCGGCCTTTTCCACCGCGTCGACTGCTTCGCGCGCCTCGGCGCCCGTCAGCGCGAACGGCTTTTCGCAGAACACGTGCTTGCCGGCCTTCGCGGCCGCGATCGTCTGCGGCACGTGCAGCGAGTGCGGCGTGGCGAGCACGACGGCGTCGAGTCCGTCGTGGCCGAGCAGCTCCTCGAAGCTCTTGTACAGCGTGAAGTTGCTAGTTTTAGCGAACGCCTTGATTTCGTCCGTGTGATTGCGCGCCGAACCCGCGACGAAGCGAATGTCCTTCGAGCCCGCGACGCCCTCGACGAGCGTCTTGCCCCACCAGCCGAGGCCAACGATGCCTGCGTTGATCACGTGTCGATTCTCCCTACTTGTCGAGTCCGGCCGCGCGCGCCTGATGCCGCGCCACGACGGACCAGTCCTTGTCGCCGTCGCCGTTCGCCATCGCGGCGAGCAGCTTGTCGCGATAGACGTTCAAGCTCGGCAACGGCACGTTCGCGGCGAGACCCGCCGCGAGCATGAGCCCCGTGTCCTTGAGCCCGAGAGCCGTCGTGAAGCCGACCTGATCGTACAGCTCTTTCGCGATGATGTTGCCGTACACCTTGTAGGCCGGCGCCGAGAACAGGCCGTCCGTGAACACCTCGTAGAACGCCTGCGGGTCCACACCATACTTGCGCACGAGCGAGAACGCCTCGCCCATCGCCTCGATCGCGCAGCCGATCAGCATATTGTTCGCGAGCTTCACGGCCGCCGCGCCCTCCGGCTTCGAGCCGGCTGGGAACGTGCGCCGGCCCATCAACGCGTTCAACGGTGCGAGCTTCTCGATCGCCTCGGGCGGACCGGCCGGGACGATGTTGATCTGCCCCGCCGCGGCAGCTTCGGGCCTGCCGAGCACGGGCGAGGCCACGAAGAGCTGCCCTGCCTTCCCGTGCACGGCGTCCACCTCGCGCAGCACCTCGACGCCGTGCGTACCCATCGCGACGTGGATCGCGCCCGTGTCGAGCGCGGCCGATATTTCCTTGACGACGGCCGTGAGCGCCTTGTCGTCGGCCACCATGCTGATGACCACCTCCCGGCCGCGGCACGCCTCGGCGATCGAGGCCGCGACTCTCGCGCCCTGCTTCTCGAGCTCCGCGGCTTTCTCGCGCGTGCGGTTGTAGACGACGAGCTGGTGGCCGCCGCCCAAGAGGCGCGCAGCCATGGCTTGACCCATGCGGCCGAGGCCGATGAAACCTACTTTCATTTCACTCTCTCCCGCGCAGGTCAGACGAGCTGACCTTTGACCCAATCGAGCTCACGCTGCACGTAATCGACGATGGAGCCCGTCTTCATCGACTCGGGCAGCACGTCCCACGTGTACGTCTCGATCTCGAGCTGCGGCGAGAGCTTGTTCTTCTTGTGAAACTTCAGCGCGTCCTCGATCGCGAAGCGCGTGGTCTCGAAGTGCTCGCCTATCTTGTCGAGGAACACCGGCACGTGCACGTGAGTGCGCCACTCGCGTTTCACATTCGGATTCTTCTCGAATGCCTCGAACGCGTCTTCGAGGTTCAGGTAGCGGTTGAGCTTGCCGTCGATCTTCTCGATCGTCTGCGTGAGGTACACCGTCTCGGCGAACGGGCGCATGGCGGCGACCGTCTCCTTCGTGACGTTCGGCACGCGCAGCGCCGCGGCTTCTTGGAGCTTGAACACCGGGATGCCGGCGTCGGCGAGCGCCTGCAACGACGCGCCGATGTCCTCGTACTCGACGGCCTGGTGACAGATGTCGTAGACCATTCCCAAGTGCTTGCGCAGGGCCGCCTCGGCCTGCGACTTCCCGAGCCCCGTCTCCGTGACGAGCATGCGCACGGCTTCACTCGCGTAGAGATGGTTCTTGAAGTAGTCGATGGCCTCCTCGGTGGTCTCGAGGAAGCACGCGGGCTCGGGCTCGAGGGCGAGCGTGACGGTGCGGCCCGTGCGCTTCTCGAGCTGCACCATATGCGCGATCGTGCGGATCACGTGGCGCGTGAACTCGTTGACGTACGCGGGGCCCGTGACCTTCGGCTTGAAGCCGAGCGGCGGGCTCTGGATCGACGGGTTAACGTGCGGCGCGGCGACTTCGGCCAAGATGTCGGCCACTTGCATCGTGTAAGTGGAGCGCGCGTCCGTGCTCCAGTCGGGCTCGTAAACGTCCTTCTTGACGATGCGATTCTTGAACGGCCCGTACGGAAACGCGTTGACCGTGTACAGGTACATGTCGTGCTGGTGCAAGAACTCTTTCAGCCGCTCGCGCTCGCCGCGGTCGGCGGAAAGGGTTTGCGCCGATGCGTTCGAGAGCCGGAGTGAGACGCCGAACGGCTTCTTGGGGCTGACGCGCGCTTTCACCTGCGGAACGTAGCGGTTGAGGCTGTCCCACATCTCGCTCCAGGTGTCGCCCGGGTGTACGAGCGTCGAATAAGTCAAATGACCCAGGCCGTTGCCCAAATCCATCGTCGTGCTCCTTCGTTAAATTTCGGTCCGCGTGAGCGGAAATTAGTCGATTCCGCTGCCGCTCGAGCCGAGTTCGTCGTCCCGACTGCTCGATCCGTTTAGGGTTGTGGGGAAACGATTAATTCAATATTGTATCCGCCCTTACGCAGAATGTCGGCTCCCGGCCGACGACGAACAACACCGAACGGGGTAATCCGATGCTACGAGTGACGGCAAACCAACTGTTGCCTACGACCATTACAGGCTCTCTGCCGCGGCCAAGCTGGTATACCGAGAACCTGGGTCTGAAGTCGTTCCTTCAGGCGATGGTCGAGACTCGCTTCCGCGAGCAGTACGAAGACACGCTCGCCGTCTACTTGAACGAGCAGACGATCGCCGGCCTCGACATCGTGACGGACGGCGACGTCCGCTTCACGCAGGACATCGGCGGCCAGAGCTGGACGAGCTACCCGCCGTTCCACATGTCCGGTTTCGACGGCATTCCGAAGATGGCACCCATCGGCGGCGGCGGCATCGGCTTCCCGCGCGGCCATATTCTTCACGACTACATAGAAGCGCGGCTCATGCCGAGCATCGTGGGGCCAGTCGGCAATGGCAACATGCAGTACGCGGAAATCTGGAAAGCCGCGCAGCGCATGACGAGCAAGCCCGTGAAGTTCGGCACCGTCACGCCCGAGCTCGTGGCGTTCGCCGTGCAGGACTTCTACTACAAGGACATCCGCGAGCGTATCTGGGCGATCAGCGACGCGTTCAACGTGGAGCTGCACCGGCTCGCCGACGCGGGCTGCCCCGTCATCCAGATGGAAGAGCCTCAGATCCACCTGCTCGCGGCGCGCGGCGTCGTCGACAAGGTCATCAACCCCGAGTTCATGCTCGAGGTATTCAACAACACCGTGAGAGGGCTCCGCGCGAAGACCGAGGTGTGGTGCCATACGTGCTGGGGCAACCCCTCGCAGCAGCGCATGTTCGCGCAAGCGCAGACGTACAAGCCGGCGCTGAAGCTCCTGAACAAAGTCGACGCCGACGTCATCACGTTCGAGTCGTGCAGCAACCACGGCATGGATCTCGAGGCCATCGGCCGCGAGATCACGGACATGAAGATCGCGATCGGCGTCATCGACCATCACACGCTGCAGGTCGAGACGCCGAAGGAAGTGGCCGATCACGTCCGCATGGCGCTGAAGCACATTCCCGTCGAGCGCTTGGTGCTCTCCTCCGACTGCGGCATGGGCCGCGAGGGCATGGCGCGCCGTCACGCGCTCTACAAGATGGTGTCGCTCGTACAGGGCACGAACCTGGTCCGCAAGGAGCTCGGCATCCCCGAAGCCGAGTGCATTGCGGCCGATCCGAATCTCACGCTGCTCGACGTGAAGCGCACGCCCGCCGCCGCAGCGCCCGCGAAGCAAGGCGGACAGGCGAGGCAAGCGGCCAAGGCCGCCAAGCCTTCGAAAAAGAAGAAGCGGAAGTAAATAGCACGCGCTTGCCGCCGCCTCGTACGGCGGCGAGCTCGGTCTCCGCCGCGAGCACGCTCGCCGACGCTGGCACGCAGCCGGTCGAGAATCACGGCCGGTCGGCCGTCAGGCGGCGCCGGCGCGATTCTTCACTTCGTAGCGCAGGGCCACGATGCCGTTCTTGTAAGCCTTCGTCTCGACGAGGTGCAACGCAACGTCGCGTTGGACCCCGGCGAAGAACGGCACGCCTTGCCCGATCACGATCGGCAGGATCGAATAGCGCACCTCGTCCGCCAAGCCGAGATCGAGGCATTGGCCGGCCACGGCGGCGCCGCCCACGAACCAGATGTTACGGAACTTGGGTCTAAGACGGTCGTTCACGAGGCGGACGAGATCTCCGGAATAGAGCTCGACCGTGTCTCTGATCCTGCGCAGCGCGCGGCTCGTGAGGACGAAAGTCGGCTTGTCGCCATAGGCCCAGCCCATCCCTTTGGCGTCGTACGCCATTGCCGTCTCGTAGGTTCGCGACCCCATCACGTAGCAATCGATCGTCGCGAGAAACTGCGCGACGAATTCGGGATCCATGGATTCGCCGGCCTCGAACTCGTCGGCCGTCTCCATCCAGTCCACGCTTCCGTCGGCACGGGCGATGAAGCCGTCGAGGCTCGCGGCCATGTGAATCGTTACGCAAGAGCTTCGCATCGGCTATTCGCCGGCGGCGGCGACGATCGCTTCGAGATTCTTCCGCAGGATCCGTTGCAGCCCATCCGCTGCGAGCGAACGGTCGACGACGACGCCGGGGTCGCCGCCGTCGAGCACGGCGAGCTTCGCCCCGGCCGCGCCGACCGCAGCACGGATCGCCTCGCTCGGCTCCCACTCGTGCAGGACGATCTTGATGCCGTTGTCGCGCAGGTGCTCCGTCAGCGCCGCGAGGTCGGCTTCGGTCCAGCGCACGTCCTGCTTCAAGAAGTAGCCGTCCACGAACAGCCCCAAGTCGTTCGTCAGGTAGACGAAGTCGCCGCTCAATGCGAACACGACGTCGGCGCCGCTCTCGAAGAGCCGGTCCTGATATTCGCCGCGCAGCTCGAGCAGCGAGCGCTTCAGCGCGTCCAGGTTCTGGCCGATCTTCGCTGCCGACTCGGGGAACAATGCAGCGAGGTCGTGCGCGATGATGTCGCCCATGCGAATGACGTTCGACACGCTGAGCCACAGATACGGCGCCACGCCGCCTTCGGGCGGATCGGCATCCTTGCCCCACGCGACGTTCGTCGCAGGCTGATCGGCAAGGCCGACGCCCGGCGTGTCGAGCGACCAGGGCACGGCCGCCTCGATGTCGACGATCCGGATGTTCGCGTCGCGCGCGAAGCGATAGAGCGGATCGCCTGGCAGCGCGTTCGTCAGCGTCACCACGGCCGTCGCCCGTTCGAACGTGGGCTCGAGCGCGTCGGTGCGCCGCGCAATATAGTCCTTGAGCAAGCCGAACGGCCGGCCGTCGGCCGGCACGTTCTGCACCTCGATCGGCGTGCCGGCCGTCAGCGCTTTCGTCAGCGAGTACGTCGCCTGCGTGCCGGTCAAGACGAGCGGCGCCGAGGCGTCCTGAGCCCGCGCTACCCACGGCGCGGCCACCATGCACGCCGTCAGCAACAGCTCGAGCGCCTTTTTCATAGGCTGGCCTCGCGATAGCGCGGCAGCGCCATACGAACGATCATGGTCACGACGAAGATCGCGGCCGCGGCGAGGATGATCGCACCGCCGGAAGGCAACGGCAGATCCCAGCGCATCGGCGCGTAGATGCCGACGATGCAGCTCACGGTGGAGAACGCGATGCTTGACAGCACGAACCCGCGCACGGAGCGATTGAGATTCCGCGCCGCGGCCGCGGGGATCAAGAGCAGCGCCTCGACGAGCACGGCGCCCACGATCTTGACGCAGGCCACGGTCAGAATCGTCAGGAGCAGCACGAACACGTACTCGAGCAGGTGCACTCGAACGCCGCGCACGTGGGCGAGACTCGGGTTCAGGCTCGCGAGCAGCATCTGGTTGTAGAGCGGCAGCGCCGTGGCGAGCGTGAGCACCGTCGTCACGAGCAGCACCGTCATGTCCGTGTCGTCCACCGTCAAGATCGAGCCGAACATCACGGTGTCGAGGATGTGCGTGTTCACCTTCGCCGACACCCACAGCAGCGTCGTGGCGCCGATCGCGAGCGAGATCGAGAGAAACACGCCGATCAGCGTGTCCGCGGACATCTTCGTGCGGTTGCGCGAGAAGTTCAGCAGCAAGCCAAACAGCAGGCAGAAGCTGAACATGGACAAGTACGGCGCCGTGTACGACTCGCCGATGATGACGCCGATCGCCACGCCCGTGAGCGCCGCGTTGCCGACCGCCTGCGAGAAGAATGCCATGCGCTTCGCGACGACCATCGTGCCGATGCCGCCGAGCAGCGGCCCGATGACGAGCGCACACAGAAAGCCGTTGACGACGAACGCGTACGAGAACGTGAAATGCAGCGTTCCCTCGTTGGCGAGGTTCATGATGTACTGGCGCGGCACCTCGAACAGCGCGCTCATGACACCGCCTCCCGAACGGGGAGCGTCAGCGTCGGGAATAGGTGCGCGGCCGTGCCCGTCGCGAGCGCGTCGCGCGGCGCCCCGTCGAGCAACACCTTGCGGTCGATATACGTCAGCGCGTCGGCCACCTCGCTCACCTGCGCGATATCGTGATTGATCCAGACGGCGGTGCCGCCGCCGCGCACGAACTCGATGATCGTGCGCTCGAGAATCCCTTTGCCGGTCACGTCGAGACCGGTCGTCGGCTCGTCGAGCACGAGCAACGCCGGCTCCGGAATCAGCGCTTGCGCGAGCAGCACGCGCTGCCGCTCGCCGCCGGATAGGCTGCCGAGCTTCGCCGTCCGCTTGCCGGACAGGCCGAGCCGGTCGAGCGTGCGGTCGATTTCCGCCCGCCGCGCGCGCGATACGCCCAAGAACACGGGGCGGCGCTGCGTCGTCATGGCCAAGAAATCCCGTACCGTGATCGGCAGGCTTTTGTCGAAATCGAGCGTCTGCGGCACGTAGCCGATCGTGCGGCCCTCGCGCCAGTGAATCGTGATCGTGCCCGTATGGGGCATCTGCCCGAGCAGCGACCGCACGAGCGACGTTTTGCCGCCGCCGTTCGCGCCGACGATGCAGTGAATCGTTCCGGCACTCACTTTGAACGTCACGTCTTCGAGAATGGACGTGGCGCCAAGCGTCAGGCTTACGCGGTCGAAGTCGATCGCTGGCCCTTGCATGCGCTAGGCACCGCCTTTGCCGGATTCGACGATCGCCGTCGCGAGCGTCGCGAGGTTCTCACGCATCTCTTCGACGAACTTCCCGGGCGTGTACTCGCCGCTGCTGATGTGCGAGATCGAGTACATCTTCACGCCCGTCGCATCGCGGATCGTGTCCGACAGCTTGCTGGCGAAATACTTCTCGGCGAACAGCACGTTGACGTCGGCGGCCTTGATGCGGTCGATCGTCTCGGCGAGCTGGCGCGCCGTGGGCTCCACGCCGTGGCGTGGCTCGATGACGGCCGTCACCTGAAGCCCGAGCTCTTGCAGGATGTAGTCATAGCCGCTGTGCATCGTCGCGCAGCGGAAGCTCGCGAGGCTCGCGCCCTTGATCTCGACGTCGAACTCCGAGCGCAGGCGCCTGATCTCGAGCGCATAGCGGCGGGCGTTGTCGCGGAAGAACGTGGCGTTCTCCGGGTCGAGCTCGCCCAAGCGCCGCGCGATCGTATACACCTGCTGAATCGCCGCCGTCGTCGAGATGAACGTGTGCGGGTTCACGACCTTCTCGCCGCTCGGGTCGCCGGTCACGGGAATCAGCGACACGCCATCGTTGGCGTAGATGAGCTTCAGCTTGTCGCGCATGCCGGCGGCGTCGAGGATCTCGAACGCCCACGAGTCGTGGCCGATGCCGTTCACGACGAGCACGTCCATCGACGTGATCCGGATCATGTCGTCGGGCTGCGGCGCGTAGCCGTGCGGGTTCGCGTCGGCGTCGATGAGTGGAATGATCTCTGCGCGGTCGCCGACGATGTTTGCAACGAAGCTGTAATACGGGTGCAGCGTGATGCCTACCTTGAGCGGCGCCGCGGCCGCGACGTCGGAAGCCAATACGGCCAGCGACAGCGCCAGCACGCGCGCGAGAATGTTCGCGAACGGCATCACTTATTCTCCGAGTATCCCTTCGAGCAGCTGATCGACGTTCTCGGAGCCGTCGTCCACGCCGCCGTCGGCGCCGCCCTCGGCTCGGTCGCCGAACAGGCGTTTCACCTCGAGGTCGCCGCTGTACGGCACCACCTCGCGCCATCCTTGCAAGATCAACTGATCGCGAAAGCCGCTCTGCGGCATCTCGACGTGGTTCTTTTCGTTCCACCAGATCTGGATCGCGTTGTTGTTCGTGAAGCCCGCGTGCACGTGCCCGATGACGAGCAGGAACGAGCCCTGGCGCGGCAACTGGCCGTCCGTGCCCAGGTACATGATCGAGCCCTGCATCTCGCCCTCGGCGAGCGGCTCGTGCAGCGTCCAAGTGATGGAGCCGTTCTGCTCCCAGCTCGTATCGCGATAGAACGGCGGCAACAGCCAGTCCTGGAAGTCGTCGAGGTTCGGCCAGCGAAATTTCTCGCCGGGCAGATTGAACATGTTGATGTCGTCGTAGATCAGCGGGATCTCGTCCTTCGCCGTGTAGAGCGCGTTGTAGATCGCCTGATCGGCGCCCTCGAGCCCGTCGAACGCGCTGATCTGCCAGTCGTAGAGCTTCGGCGGCCCCTCCTCGCGGCCGTTCAGCCGCACGTACAACGCGAGCGCGGCGACGACGGCAAGCGCCGCGGCGGCGAGCAGCCAGCCTTCGAGGCTTCCGCCGGCGGGGCGCACGCGCTGCGCGCTCGTGCCCGTCATCGCAAGGCTCGACGTGGTCATTTCGTCATGTCCGTGGCTTTGATCCAGAGCACCGCATCGACGGAAAGCTCCTTGCCTGCGTGCGTCGCGCCGTCGTCGAGGTCGAGTGCGCAGATGCCCCACCACCCCGCTTTCGGCAGACCGATCACGATTTGCCCGGCCGCGTCGGCCCGAATGCTCAGCGTCTTGAAGGAATCTTGGGGCGCGGTGACCTTGCCCTCGGGATCGAAAAGGCGGTCCGCGATCCGCGGCTCGTGGTTCAGATACTCGATTTCGACCTCGGCGTGCGGGACCGGCTCGCCGTTCGAAAGCACGACGGCGCGGAACACGCCGCCCACCCAGTTCGCGTACGGCTTGTCGAGCGGCACGATCTCGACGGGCAGCCCGAGCGGCTGGTCCCACGCCCCGGGAATTCCACCGACGTTCACGACGGTCTTCGTGATCTGCTGGATGTACTTGTCCTCTTGCTCCTCGTAGTACGGCGCGGGACGCAGCACGAACGTGTAGTCGCCGAGCGAGCGCGTCAGGTTGCGCGGCGGCCGCGCGAGAAAGGCTTTGGCCTTCGTCTCGACGCCCGACCACTCGATCGGCTCGAGGTACTGCATGAGGTCGGTCGTGCGCGGGTCCGCCTCGCCGCGCTGGCTCACCACGTAGAAGGCCTCGGGGTGTCCCATGTCCATCGTGTAGCCGTTGTCGAACGGGTGCGAAAAGACGAGCGCGAGCTCGATGGCCGCCGACTCGTTCAAGGCCGCCTCGGGCGTGTAGAGCAACTGAAAATGCGCCCCTGCCACCGTGGGCAACAGGGCCGCCAGCATCGTAACGAGCAAAGGCGCCGGTCGGCGCGCCCTACGACTCAATGTCGCGCCCATCGATCGTGACGACGTGGCCCTGCCCCGCGTCGAACTGGACGCGGAATTCGACTTTCGGCTTCGGGAACGTGAAATCGCTCTGCTCGCTCATCTTGCCGTCGATCAGCACTTTCCCGGCTTGGTCGAGCACGCGCAGCGGCACGCCGGCGGCCTTGCCGCCGTCGCTGAAGCCCCCTTCGCAGGTGATCGTGTCGTCACCGTTGTCGTAGCAGTCGCAGATCGCGTTATGGCCGAACGCCGCGCCGGCGAACGCCAGGAGCGGCACCGACCCCCAAACCCAACGTGGCTTCAGCATTGGAGTTGTCCTTCGAAGAGGGCTCGTATTGTCGCGGAATGCCAAAGTGATCCGTAAGTCATCAACGGTTAGCAAACTGTTAACGAAAGGGCCTCGCGCGCACGCGGCGCCCGGAGTTCACACCCGGGCGCGCTGCGGGTAGTCTAACTGCCTGCCTAAAGGGGACGTTATGACCGTGTGTCGCCTGTTACTTGCTGCGGTTTTGGCTCTGACCGCCGGCCTCGCCGGGGCTCAATCGGCCGAGCCGACGCAGCTCGGCGCCCTCTCGCCCGAGAACCTGGCCAAGCCGCGCCCAAAGCCCCCGTTCGACCTCACGGGCACCTGGCAGCACGAGCTCCGCGGTCCGCAGTCCTGGAAGTTCGTCCCGCCCGAGTTCGAGCTGACCCCCGAAGCGCAGGTCCACTACGACGCCGGGCGCCGGGCGGCCGCCGAGAACAAGGTCTACCGCGACGACATCGGCCAGTGCTGGCCGGCCGGCATGCCGCTGATCATGACGCGCGTGCACCCGTTCCTGCTGATGCAGTACCCCACTGCCATCATCATGGTGCAGAACTTCATGAACAGCTTGCGCATCATCTACACGGACGGCCGCGAGCACAGCGACCCGGACGTCGTCGTGCCGAGCTGGAACGGCGAGTCGATCGGCCGCTGGGAGGGCGATACGCTCGTCGTCGACACCAAGTACTTCCCGGGGCACCACCACTGGCTCGACCAGGGCGGCGCCAGCATCCCGGCCAGCGACCAGCTGCACATCGTCGAGCGCATTCGCATGATCGAGAACGGCGAAACGCTCGAGATCGAGTACACGATGACGGACCCGAAGACGTTCAAAGGCGAGTGGAAGACGACGAAGCGCTTCAACCGCTTGCACGACGTCGACATCTACGAGGTCGAGTGCACGCCGGACCTGAACGAGAACCTCCCCGCGACGTCGTCGCAATCCTTGATTCGCTGACGGAGACGATCATGAGAATCGCAGTTGCCGCCCTCGCCTTCTTGCTCGCCGCCGGCGCGGCCTTCGCGCATCACTCGCCGATCGTCTTCGATCGTACGCGGCAAGTCACGCTGACGGGCACCGTCACGGAATTTCGCTGGGGCAACCCGCATTCGTGGATTCATCTCGACGTGGCCGATGCCGACGGCAAAGTGGCGAACTGGAGCATCGAGATGGACCCCGCGAGCCATCTCGCGCGGCGAGGCTGGAAGTCTTCGCTGCTGAAACCGGGCGACAAGATCACGATCGTCGTCTACCCGCTGCGCAACGACGAGAAGGGCGGCCAATACATCTCCGTCACGCTGCCCGACGGGAAAAAGCTCGGCGGGCGCGACGACGGCGTCATCTAGCGCGTTCGCCGGCAGCCCGCGAGCGAATGAGCCTTCGCGCGAGCGTCGGCTGCGCAGCGCTCGCCAGTACCGTGGCGGCGTGCACCGCGTTGCCGGTGGCGCCTTCTCGGGCGCCCGACATGGCCATTGCCGCAGCTTTGAATGCTCCCGATCGTCCCGCCGCGGATCTCTCACGGGACGAGACCAGCAAGCCCGCGGAAGTGCTCGACTTTTTCGGCGTGGCGCCGGGCATGCGCGTGCTCGACATGAACGCGGCCACGGGTTGGTACACCGAGATCTTGGCGCGCGTCGTCGGTCCGGCGGGGCACATCATCGCCCATAACGATCCCGGCGCGCGCGATGCGCTGGGCGCCGAACATTTCGAGCGCCGCTACGGCGGCGACCGCTTGCCGAACGTCGAGCAGGTGTTCGTGCGACACAACGACTTGCGGCTGCCGGACGAGAGCCTCGACTTCGTGCTGATGTCGATGGTCTACCACGACACGTACTGGCACGACGCCGACGTCGATTGGGGGCCTATCCACCGCGGCGCGCTGCTCGCCACGCTGTTCCGCGCGTTGAAGCCGGGCGGCGTCGTCGGCGTCGTCGACCACTACGCCGAGCCAGGCAGCGATCCGTTCGAGTCCGTCATGGCGCTGCATCGCATCGACATTGCGGTCGTGCGGCGCGATTTCGCCGCCGCGGGCTTTACGGAGGACGGCGCGAGCGACGTGCTGTGCAATCCGGCCGACGATTACGAGGCGAGCGCCTTAGACCGGGCCGTGATCGGCCACACGGATCGTTTCGTACTGCGCTTCCGAAACCGCTGAGTCGCCGCTCGGCTGGGAGCCGGCCCGGGCGCGCAGCAGATTGTGATGCACGCCGGCGAGATCGACGACCGCCGCGTGCGCGGGCAAGTCCTTGGCGAGCCGTTGAATCGCCGAGCCGGTCCCGAGCACGAGCAGCCCGAGCGCGAGCAGAAACGATGCCTCGAAAGCCATGAGTGTGCCGCCGTCATGAGCAGCGCCGGCACGGCGTTGCTGCGCCCGATCACCGCATCGCCGAGCCAGCCGCCCACGAGCGGCTCTAAGGGGGCTCTAAGGGCGAACGCGCACGCATGCGAACGAATGCGAACGATCACTTTGTGAGTCGCGGTTCGTCGGCGAGCGCACTGACGCGTCGTCGGATTTTGTGCGGCGCGGTGGCGACGGCATCGGCGGCGAGCCCGCCGGATGGTAACCGATTACGCCGGCTTCAGGTCCAAGGGTCCACGACGTCGATGCCGCAGTGATCGAAGTCCGATACATTGCGAGTGGCGAGCGCGGCCCCGGTAGCGCGAGCGATGGCCGCAATCTGTGCGTCGAACTGGGAGATGGGCCGGCCGCGCCGCTGTCTTTCGGTCGCGACTTCCGCATAGAAGGATGCACTATCGCTGCCAAAAGGAAGGACTCGGCCCGCGAAGTCCTCGTCGAACATCATCTCTACAGCTTGCTCAAAGCCCTTGCGCCGCTTACCCGCGGGCAGCAACAAGATGCCGTGCAGGATCTCGGCGTAGGTGATGCTGGTCGTGTAAAGGCTGGTCGCCGTTTGTGACGCTACCCAGCGGCTGACTCTCTCCGCGGGCGCGGGCTTCATCAGCTCCGAAATGACATTCGTGTCCAGAATGATCATTTGCCGGGTCGCGGCGGTGAGCGCATCGGTTGACGCTCGGGTAGCTCGAGCTCCACCCCCCCGAGCGGCTCGAAGCGCTTTCGGATGGCCTGGGCTAGATTGCGTGCCGTCTTGGTGTCCTGCGCAAGTGCCGTCCGGAGAATATTGCGCGCTTCATCCTCCATGGAACGCCCCTGACGCGCTGCCCGAACACGCAGCCTTTCTTTCGTTTGCTCGTCCAGGTTTCGAAGCGTGATACTCGCCATAGCGGCCGCCTGTCATGAAATCAATGATTTCATTGTAATCATCGATTTCCAAGGGTCAATCCAGCGAATGCGGTCGTTTCAATCAGAAATTCGCACCCTCGCTCCGCGCCGCACCAGAGCCGGGCGAGCCTGCTCGAGTCTCGATGCGGCTCGCGCGCTCGATCCCGACCCGAAGAATCCCGCCCCGTACACGCCGCTCGTGATCGCGCCCCGCGAGCTCGGCGACCACGCCGGCGCGGTGGGCACGGCCCGTCGGATGACGAACAGCGTGCTTTGTGTCGCGGCGGCGCCGGCCAAGAGCGATGCGTACAGCGCGAGACGCCAACGGATCCGGTGGGCTCAAGGGATTGTCGTGAAGACCACTTCCGCGCGAGTGTTCGGGTCGTGCATGCCGTGCGCGCCCTGGACGACCTCGTCCCACGCCAGCGCGAAGCCCTCGCCCCACGGCTTGATCGCGGGGATCATCGAATCGGCAGCCGTGTCGGACACCTTTGCGGCCGGCGCCAGCGGCGCGCCGGCGGCATCGAACGGCTGGAAATGGATCTCGTAGTTGCCGCCGCTGTTGTCCGACCACGCGAGCCCGATGCGATCGCCGTTCCAAGCGAGATACGCACCGACTGAGCTGCCCGGCGTGTCGGTGACGCGTTGAGCGAGCGCTTCGATCGGCAGCCGCAGCTCGGCCAACGGCGCCGTCGCGAGATACACCTCTTGATTGCCGTCGCGCTCGTCGAACCACGTGATGGCGCCCCGCGCGTCGGCAAGCGCGAGGTCCGGGTACTTCGAGCGGACGCCGTCGTCGGCGCTCAGCTGCGACAGCGTCGCGCGGCCGTCGGCAAGCGTCGCGAGAAAGATCTCCTCCACTTCCGTCCCAGCTTCCGCGTCGAACACCAGCCACGCCTCGCCCCACGACGTGATCGCGGCATTCAAGTTCCACGTCGTCTCACCGGCCGGGCCGAGCAGCACGGGCCCGCCACGCGGCTCGCCGTCGCGCGCCCACCAGCCGCCCCAAACGAACTCGCGGCCGTCGCTATCGGCTTCGATCCAGGCACAGAACACGGCGTCGCCGAAGGCGCGCACGATCGGGTTGCGGCTGTTGCCTGAGCCTGCCGCAAGCGGGATCTGCCACCGCGGCGTGCCGTCGCGGAGCCACACGCCGGCCTGCGCGCGCAGCGAGCCGTCGTCCGCCTTCTCGTACCACGCCACGGCGAAAGCGCCGTCGAGCGGTGCTATATCCGCTTCGTACGACTGCGCCGGCGTAGTCGTCAAGCGGAGCTCGGGTCCGGCGGCACGGCCGGCGGCGTCGAGCGGCCGAACGTAGATTTCCGCGTTGCCGTCGCGCATGTCGTACCAAGCCACGGCCAACCCATCGTTCCAGCGCGCGAGGCTCACCTCATAGGCGCCGAGGCCGCTGTCGCTCACTTGACGCGGCGAACAGCCCGCCAGCGCGGCGAGCGCCGCGCAGCAACCGAGCTTGTGTGGCAGTCGTTTCACGCTTTGCGGTGCCGCCGGCGCCAGACGAGCAACGCGCCGAGCACGACGGCGGCGAGCGCCAACCATTCGAGCGCCCGCTGCTCGTCCACGGGCGGGGGCCGGGCCGCGCTTTCCGCCGCCGGCGCCTTTTGCTCCTTGACGTTGCGCATCAAGTAGCCGCGCAGCTCCGCGGCGTCGACGCTTTCCGGCTCGCCGGCCGCAGGGCCGGGCACGGCGCGAGTGGCGATGCTCGCGTCGTTCGCGGCCGCGAGCACGCGCGCCGCGGCGGCCGACGATTCGATAGGCTGGCCCGTCGCTCGCTCGATCGCGTCCTCGAACGCGGCGATGTCCGGCGCCGGCACGTTGCCCGCGCGCGCCTGCTCGACGACGTACTCGAGCAAACGTGGATTGCCGCAGGTGTTGTCCGAACAGCCGACGCCGTGCTCGGCGACGCTCTCGAGATACTCGCGGACAAGCGTCTCGCGGGTCTCGGCGTCGGCCTGCCAATAGCCTTTGCGCGTCGTCTCGAGCATGCGCGCGACGATGTCTTGAAACGCGAACGGGGATTTCTCGTCGAAGAACTGCGGCAAGTCGAGGCCGTGCTTGTCGCGCACATAGACGTCGAACGTCTCCTGCCACATCGCGTCGTCGATCGTCTCCGTCACCGTGGCGTCCCAACCCCAGAGGTACTCGAAGAGCTCGCGCATGGCGCCGGCGCCCGCGTAGCCCTCGTTCTTCATGCCCTCGATCCAGGTAGGGTTCACGTAGCGCGAGCGAAACTCGGAGCCGATGAGCTCGTCGATCGACGACATCTTCGGATTGGCGGGATCGCGCGTGTTCGTGACGACGAGCTCGGGCGACGCGCCGTCCAAGTTGCGTACCGCGCTCGCGAGCCCGCCCATGTACATGTAGAAGTCGTCGTTGTCGAGCGCGCCGTAGAGCATCGTCGAGCTCGAGTGGACCACCTTCTCGGTTCCCGACAGCGCGAGACGGAATACGTCTTCCATCGGCTCGCCCCAGAAGCCGTTGCCGAAGCCGTGGCCCATCTTACGCAAATAGTCGTCGCCTAAGGCCCGGTCGCTGTCCCACGTGCCGCTGGCTTCGGCGATCTTGGAAGTGTTCAAGTTGAACGTGCCGGGCGGCTCGTCGAAGATCCGCACACCGGCGCGCCGGTCGGCATCCTCTTCCGAATAGCCGAGCCGCATCAGCTCGGCCCGGGTTGCGAGATAGTGCTCGCGGACGTAGTTTTCGGCCTCCTCGAGGGACTTCACCTCTTGGACGGCCTTGTCCAAGAGCAGAGTGACGTTGTTGAACATGCCCTCTGCGGCGCTAGCAATGACGATATCGACGCGCGGCCGGCCGAGCTCGCGGCTCGGGATCACTTCGATGTCGACGACCTTGTCGCGGTCGTTCCACACCGGACGCGTGCCGAGCAGCCAGAAGATCTGCGACTCGAGCACGCCCTCGTGCCGCATCGTCTCGTCGCCCCAGATCACGAACGACACCTTCTCGGGATAGCGGCCTCGTTCCTCGCGGTGCTTCGCGAGCATCTCGTCGGCGAGCTTCACGCCGAGCTCCCAGGACGCGCGCTTCGGCACTTTCTCGGGATCGATGCCGTAAAAGTTCTTGCCCGTCGCGTACGCGTCGGGGTTGCGGATCGGCTCGCCGCCGCCGCCGACCGGCACGAACCCGCCATTCAACCCCCGCACGAGGCTGTCGAGCTCGCGCGGCCCCGACGCGACGATGCGCGCGTCCATGTCCTCGGCAAGCACCTTCGCGTCGTTCGGCAGGAGGCTGCGATCGGCGCGCACGATCGCGTCGACGGTGCTCGCGCGCGCCGTGTCGTCGGGCACGCGGCCGAACGCGTGCAAGCCGTACGGGATGTTCTGGCCCTTGAGCTCTGCGATGTAGTCCTGGATGCGATGGACGATCTCGTCGGTGAGGCTCGCGGCGTCCGGCACATCCAGGCTCAAGTCCTTGGCGATGCCGAGCGAGACGACGAGCTCCCGGATCCGGCCGGCAAATGCCGTCGCGAGCTCCGGGTTCTTGTGCAGGTTCGTGTCGTAGTCGTTGATGCGCTCGCCGAGCTCGGCGAGCTCGGGGTACAGGCCGCCCGCCGTGAACGGCGGCACCATGTGATCGACGAGCGTCGCCATGCCGCGGCGGCGAGCGACGAGGCCTTCGCCGACGACGTCGACGTTGTAGACGTAGATGTCTGGCAAGTCGGCGATCAGCGCGTCGGAGGCGTCTTCCTCGCTCTGGCCCACGTCGCGGCCGTCGAGCCATTCGAGTGTGCCGTGCGTGCCCAAGTGCACGACGGCGTCGGCGCCGAATGCTTTGCGCAACCACGCGTATGTGGCGACGTACTGATGGTGCGGGGCGAGGTCCTTCGCGTGATAGAGCTTCTCTTGGTCCTCGCCCCAGCCGCGCGCGGGCTGCGGCAGCAGCACCACGTTGCCGCGGCGCACGAGCGGAATCACGAGGCTCGGTCCAGTGCCGTCGTCGGCGGCCATGAGCTCGGCGCTCTCGGGCGGGCCCCAGTCGGCGAGAATCTCGTCGCGCAGCGCGGGCGCGAGCTCGTCGAGCCACTGCCGATACTGCGCTACGCCTACGCGCACGGCATCGCCCGCGGCGAGCATCTCTTCGAGCTCACCTGGCGCGTAGCTGCCGACGTTGTGCGCTTTCTCCGTGAGCTCCGCAAGGAGGCCGTCGGCTGTGATGTCGCCCGTGCCGACGTCGTAGCCCTCCGCCTTCAAGCGCCCGAGGATGTTCGCGAGCGACTCGGCCACGTTCAGGTAACTTGCGCCGATGTTGGCCTTGCCCGGCGGGTAGTTGTAGTACATCAGCGCGATGCGCTTCTCCGCGTTCGGCGTACGGCGCAGCGCCGCGTAGCGCAGCGCGCGCCGCACGGCCGTCGTCACTCGCGACGGGATGGGGCGGTTCGCGGCAATCGAGAGGCCGGTCTCGATGTCGAGGATCTTCTCGCGGCTGCCGACGACGGTCGGCGCGATGAGCCCGCCGAGCTCGGGCACAGCCACCTGGAACGTGCCTTCGAACATCGAGAGCCCGGTCCTCGACTCGCGCCACTCGCGCTCGCTGCGGCCGTAGAGCGTCACGAGATTGATCACGGGAATATCGAGCTTGCCGAGCGACTCGGCCGCTTCGGGGCCCGTGAAGCGGAACAGGAAGCCGAGACCCACGTCGGCGCGCGACGCGCCGTTCTCGTCGAGCAGGAGCCGCTCGAACGTGACGCCGCCCGGATAGCCGAAGACGGGAATCGCCTCGGCGCCGGCCTTCTCTATTTCGGCGATGACGGCGTCGAGCGTGGCGGTATCGCTCGTGTAGAAGGTCGACTTGTAGAAGCCCACGGCGACGCGCGGCGCGCCGTCGCGCGCCTTGCCGTTCGCGCGCCGCCAAGCGTCGAGCTCGTCCCACGTCGCGAACAGCCGGCCGCCGGCGGGAGTCGGGTAGTAATAGCCGAAGTCGAGGCTCGGACGCGGCTCCGGCACGTCGAGGCCCCGCACGCCGGCCGCAGCCAGCGCGTACTTGAGCAAGCCCAGCTGATTCGCGAGCCCCGAGTGCGCCCAGAGCTCGCGCGGCAGATTGTCCCACGTGACGCCCTGCTCGAGATAACTCTCCTTCGGCAGCAGCCCCTCGCCCACGCCTATGACCTGTCCGTGCTCGTTGATGCGGGCGATGAGATCCGTGTCGTACTCGGCGTTGAACCGATCGACCATCTGCTGATTCATGACGTCGAGCACGAGCACGTCGGAGCCCTCGGTCGCGGCCGCGTCGACGTCGTCGAACAGCGACTCCGTCACGAACCGCACCTCGACGCGATCGCGGAGCTCGGGATGCTCGGCCAGAAGCTGCTTGTACGCCGCGAGCGTCACGGGCATCTGGCCGTCGGAGAAGAGATACGTGACGCGCACGCGCTGCGCGCTCGCGGGCAACGCCGCGAGCAGCAAGAGAAAGAACGGCAGCACGCGTTTGAACGTCGGCACTACGGCGCCTCGCTGTCGGGCACGTAGATGATCTGGCCGTTCGCGAGCCGGTACGCCGTGCCTAACCGCTCGCCGTCGCCGGCGAGCTGCTCGCCCGTCACGCGATAGGCCTCGATCTCGGTGCCCTTCTTGACGATCACCTCGCTCTCGCCGGCCGCGTTGGTCTTGACCATCGTGACTTCCGTGTCGGGGTCCATGAGGTCGCCCATGCGGTAGATCGAGAACAGGCTGATCATGAGGCCCACGATGAACACGACGGACACGTCGAACAGATTCGCGATGCCGGCCAGCGGATCCTCTTCTTCTTCCTCGGGACTCGCGAGCTTCAGGAATCTCGCCATTTATCGCGCCTCCGCGAGCTCGGCCGCGACGCGCTCCGCGAGGAAGCGCTGCTCGCGCACGGCCTCCGTCACCCAATGCTGACGCACCGTCAGAATCACGTACGCCGCCGTGCCGCACGCGAGCCCGATGATCGTCGTCGTGAACGCCACCACCATTTGGCCCGCCATCGCGTCGAGATTTCCGGTGGCGAGCGCCGCGAGCGCCGTGCCCATCGGTATCAACGTGCCGAGGAGCCCCAAGCTCGGACCGACTTTCACGAGCATGCGCGAGCCGCTCAAGCTCTTGCGGATGCGCTCCTCGTTCGCGAGCACGAGGTGCTCGAGCCCGCCGTTCACGAGCCGGCCTTCGGCAAGTCCGCGCTCGATGTCGCGCAAGAGGCACGCGAGCGGAGCGGGCAACTGCGCGCGGCGCGCGTCTTCCACGCCGAGCACGCGCCCTTGCTCGAGCCACGCCTCGACGTCGAACCCTTTGCGCTCGCGCCGCCGCGCCAGCGCCTCGACCACGGCGCCGCCGGCCATGAACAATACGGCGAGCACGCAGACCCACAAGAGCGCCATGACCGGAAAGCGCAGCACCTGGCCCAGCGCGAACAATCCGTTTTCGAGTATTCCGAGCAAGTTCATTTGCGTTTCCACAACGTGTACGCGCCGCCGAGCAGCACGCTCGCGGCGACCAGCGCGCCGAGCAATGGGCCGGCCTGCGGACCCGCCGCAGCGAGCGGCTCGGCCTTGAGCGCGACGGACGAGCGCCAACCGTCGACGACGGCGGGACCGAGGCCGAGCAGCAGCGCGAACGACGCGACGATCACGAGCGCTTCGTCGCGAACCGGGTCCGGCATGAACCCGCGCCGCCGCGCACTCGTCGGCCGCCTGCTTCGTGCCCTTCTCATCGGTGCGGCGGTGACCGTCCTGCTCGCGTGGCTGGCGATGACGTGGGTCGCCGCGGTGGCGACGACCGAGACCCTCTTCTGGGTGGCGGCGAACCTGGCGGGGCTGGCGATGGGATCGAGCCAGTCGGCCGGGCGCGAAGGCTCGCCGGCATAACCGAGGAACCCGGGACGCCGCACTTCGATGCGGCCATCCGTCTGCACGCGGAGGTTGCGCCAGTGGACCTTCTTGCCCGGCGTCTCGTTGCGGCCGATGCTGTGGATCTGCAAGGCGAAGAAGCCCTTGGCGGTCATGTCGT
>JBBIJV010000035.1:0-22731 GCA_037445815.1 Rhodospirillaceae bacterium | reverse complement strand
GGCGTCGCCCTACGGCGGAGCCGCTGCGGCTGCGTATGTCGTCGGCGCCAAGAGCTTCTCCGAGCAATACATCTTGGCCGACCTCATGTCCGCACAGATCCGTGCGGCGGGCGGCACGGTCGCGCAGCGAACGGGGCTGGGCTCCGCGGTGGCGTTCGAGGCGCTCGCGAGCGACGACATCGACGTGTACGTCGATTACAGCGGAACGATCTGGGCGAACGTGATGCGGCGCACCGACGTGCCGCCGCGCGGGCCGATGCTCACCGAGATCGGCCGGTGGCTCGAGGAGCGGCACGGCGTCGCGATGCTCGGCGCGCTCGGGTTCGAGAACGCCTACGGCCTCGCGATGAGGCGCGATCGCGCCGAGTCCCTCGGCATCGCCACCATCGGGGATCTCGCAGCGCACGCGGGCGCGCTCGAGATCGGCGGCGACTACGAGTTCTTCGCGCGGCCCGAATGGCGAGCCGTTCGGACCGCCTACGGGCTCGAATTCGCGAGCCGCCGCGAGTTCCAGTCGACGTTCATGTATCAGGCCGTGGCCTCCGGCGAGGTGGACGTGATCTCGGCGTTCACCAGCGACGGGCGCATCGCGGCGAACGATCTGCTCGTGCTGGCGGACCCCTTGGGTGCGATGCTGCCGTACGATGCGATCGTGCTGATCGCGCCGCGGCGCGCGCGCGACGAGCGGCTGCGCCGCGCGCTCGAGCCGCTGGTCGGCGCGATTCCGCTCGAGCTGATGCAGGAAGCGAATTACCGCGTCGACCGAGATCAGGCGAAGCAGACGCCGGCCGCGGCTGCCCGCTGGCTTGCCGGCGAGATCGGCGTCCGCGCCAATTGAGCCAAACGAAAAGGAGTACTCGTGGATCTCGAAGAGGTGCTGCGATACGAGCTGTTGGGCAACACGATTCTCGCGTGGGCGGCGGGCTTCGGTGTGTTCCTGCTCGTTTGGGCCGCGCTCGGCGTCGCGCGCCGCGTCGTTCGCAAGCGATTGCTGGCATCCGTCGGCGACGGCTCGCCGCCGGCGCTCCGGATCGCGCGCCACGTGGCGTCGCAGACGGCCGGGTGGTTCCTCTTTCTCGTCGCGCTCTATGTCGGCTCGCGCCTGCTCGCGCCGACGCGCTGGACGGAGATGATCATTCCGCGCGTCGCGACGGTGGGTCTCGTGATCCAGCTGGGTCTCTGGATGACAGCGGGGCTCACGATGTTCTTGAGCCTGCGGCGTGCGCGCCAGCTCGCGGACGATCCCAGCACGGTTGCCGCGATGGACCTCGTCGGCTTCCTGATGCGGCTCTTCGTCTGGACGGCCGTGTTGCTCGTGCTGCTCGACAACTTGGGCGTCAACGTCACGACGTTGATCGCCGGTCTCGGAGTCGGCGGCGTCGCCGTCGCGCTCGCGGCGCAGAACATCTTGGGCGATCTCTTCTCGTCGCTGTCGATCGTGCTCGACAAGCCGTTCGTCGTCGGCGACTTCATCGTCATCGACGACTTCCTGGGCTCCGTCGAGCACGTGGGGCTCAAGACGACGCGGCTGCGCAGCCTCTCCGGTGAGCAGGTCGTCTTCTCCAACAGCGATCTCCTGAAGAGTCGAATCCGCAACTACGGGCGCATGTTCGAGCGGCGGGTGGTGTGCTCGTTCGGTGTGACGTACCAGACGCCCGCCGCCAAGCTGCGCCGAATCCCTGCGATGATCCGCGAGATCGTCGAGTCGCAAGGCAAAGTTCGCTTCGACCGCGCGCACTTTCGGGCGCTCGGCGAGTCGGCATTGACCTTCGAGTACGTCTACTACGTGCTCTCGCCGGACTACAATAGCTACATGGACATCCAGCAGAACATCAACCTGGCGTTGTTCGAGCAGCTCGCCGCCGAAGGCGTCGAGTTCGCATACCCGACTCAGACCGTCTTCGTCTCGGGCACGGCTACTTAGCGCGGCCCGAATGCGGGGCGCGAGGGAAGCTCTGTCGGCGAGCTCCGCCTTGCTGTTCGGCATGGCGCTGCTCACGCTCGGCGCCGGCCTCCAAGCTACGCTGCTCGGCGTGCGTGCCACGCTCGAGGGCCTTTCGACGTTCGTGACGGGCACCGTCATGGCGGCGTACTACGTGGGCTTCGTCGTCGGCTCGAGGGCCGCGCCGGCGCTCGTCGAGCGCGTCGGCCACATCCGCGCATTCGCGGCGCTCACGTCGACGGCCGCCGCAACGATCCTCGTGCAAGGCGTGTTCGTCGGCGTTTGGCAGTGGGCCGTGTTGCGCGCGGTATCGGGCATCTGCTTCGCCGGCATCTACGTGGTCGCCGAGAGCTGGCTCAACGATCGCGCCGAGCAGCATTCGCGCGGCCTGCTGCTCGCCACCTACATGGTGGTGATCTACGTGGGGCTCGGCAGCGGCCAGCTTCTCTTGAATCTCGCAGATCCTCGCGGATACGAGCTCTTCATCTTGATCGGCGTGCTGATCTCGCTCGCCGTCGTGCCGATGGCGCTCACGGCGCAGCGTGCGCCCGAGTTCGCGCTGCCGCGCCGCGTCAGCGTTCGCAAGCTGCTTTCCATATCGCCTCTTGGAGCGGTCGGCGCGGTGTTTTCCGGCGCAACGGCAGGCGTCTTGTTCTCGTTGGGGCCCGTCTATGCGGCGACGAGCGGGCTCGACAGCGGCACGGTCGCCACGTTCATGGCGAGCAGCATTCTGCCGGCGGTCGTGCTGCAACTGCCGCTCGGGCGGCTGTCGGATCGCGTCGACCGGCGCAACGTGCTGATTGCGATCGCCGTCGCGGCCGCGCTGGCCGCGGCGGCGGCGAGCCGCCTGGCGCCGGGATCGGCGCCATTCTTTCTCGCCGTGGCGGCCTACGGCGGCCTGTCGCTCACGACTTATGCCGTGTGCCTCGCGCACGTCAACGATCACTTGCAGCCGGAGCAGATGGTCGCCGCGAGCGCCACGGTGCTGCTCGCGAACGGCTTGGGCTCCGTGCTCGGGCCCGTCGTCGTTTCCGGCGCGATGCAGCTCGCGGGTCCCGGGGCCTTCTTCGGCAGCATCATCGTGTTGCACGCGGTGTTCGCGCTGTACGCGGTGTGGCGCAAGCGCCGGACCGACGCGGTGCCGAGCCCGGAGAAGGTGCGGTTCGCCAGCGCGCCGCCACAGGTGGCGCCCACGGGGCGCCTCTCGACGCCGGAAGCCAAGCCCGCCGGCGCGGAGCCGTCCACGGAGTAATCGGCCGGGCGGTTCCCACCGGCGGCGGTATCCGCAGGGGCACGCCCGTTCGACGCTTCGCGGGTGTTGTCGTGCTGCGGTCATGAACCTGCGCGTTCTCGAGGCCGACCTCGCCGCTTCGCTCGATGCGAATGGCATGCTGGACGTACTCGATTCGTACGCGAGCGATCCCGTCGGGGGCGGTGAGTCGTTGTCGCAAGACGTTCGGGCACGCCTGCCGGCGATGCTTGGCGAGCTTCCGACGAGCCTCGTGCTCGTCGCAACCGTCGACGAGCGGTACGTTGGCGTCGCGACCCGCTTTCTGGCCAAGAAGGTGGAAGGGTAGGGGCGCATGCGAGCTTGACGAGGGAGATTCTCGGCGCGGCCGAAGCGCTCTCGGCGATCGCCGCGGGGTTGCCGTACGTCGGAAGCGAGGCAGCGAGCGCGCCGAGCCGCGCTCGCGTGCCGCTCGATTTGGGCCTACCATCAGGCCGATTCCCCTCCATGAAAGAGGACGCATCATGAATGGTCGCGCTCGCCTCTTCGCCGCCGCCCTCGGAATCGTGACGCTCGCCATACCGGCGATCTCCACGAGCGACATCGACCGCAACGCCGTCGACTTCGTCGCGGCCGAGGACATCGAGTTCGTGCGCAACGCCGCCGGCACGAACGAGCAGGCCGTGCTGTTCGGCGATCCGTCGAAGCCCGGTCCCTATGTGATTCAACTGCGCTGGCTGCCCGGCAACATGAGCCGCCCGCACTTCCATTCCACGGACCGCTTCTTCGTCGTGCTCGAGGGCACCTGGTGGCTCGGCACGGGCACGAAGTTCGATCCCGACAGCACGGTGCCCGTGAAGGCCGGCGGCTTCGTGTACCACAAGGCCGGCCAGGTGCATTACGACGGCGCGAAAGATGAACCGGCGCTGATTCAAGTGTGGGGCATGGGGCCGATGACGACGACGTCCGCCGAAGAGCGATGATGCGCGCGCTCGCGCTCGCCGCCGCGCTCTCGGCCGCGGCCGGCGCCGCCGCGCACCACTCGACGGCGCTCGTTTACGATCGCGGCGGGCCGCTCATCGAAGTGGAAGGCGTCGTCACCGAAGTCGCGTGGGCGAATCCGCACGTGCGTTTTAAGCTGCGCGGCGCGGGCCCGGACGGCGTCGAGCGACTTTGGGACGTCGAGTCGAACTCCGTCAGCATCGTGAGCCGCTTCGGGCTGACGGCGGATCTCGTGGCCGAGGGCACGCGTGTGAAGGCCGCCGGCAACGGCGGGCGCCAGGCCGCCGACGTGTTGTGGCTCACGAACCTGCTGCTGCCGAGCGGCGCCGAGATCCTGTTCGGCGCGGGCATTCGGCCGCGCTGGTCGCTCGAGACGATCGGCCGCGACGTTCGTAGCGCCGTGGCGGCCGACTCGCAGGGTCTCGGCCTCTTCCGCGTCTGGACGAACGTGACGAGCCCGCCCGCCTTCTGGGGCAACGATCTGCCGCTGACACCGAGCGCGCTCGCCGCGCGCGCGGCGTTCGATCCGCTCGAAGACGAGCCGACCAGGAACTGCGTGCCGAAAGGCATGCCGTTCATCATGGAGCAACCGTACCCGATCGAATTCGTCTCCGCCGGCGACGTGATTCTGCTCAAGATGGAGGAGTACGACACCGTGCGCCGCATCGCGATGGTACGGGGTGCGGCTTTGCACTCGGATCCCGAGTCGATCGTCGGCGTCTCGTACGGCCGTTGGGACGGCGCGGCGCTCGTCGTGACGACTGTGGACATCGACTATCCGTGGTTCAACGGCACCGGCATTCCCCTTGGGCCCAATGCGACGACGGAGGAGCGGTTCGAGCTCACAGCCGACGGCAGCCGGCTCGAGTACACGATGACCGTGACGGACCCGGCAACGTTCACGGCGCCCGTCACGTTGCGCAAGGCGTGGGAGTGGCGCCCCGGCGAGCAGGTGCGGCCGTACGAATGTCGGCGCTGAGGCGCTTCGCGCGGCTTCAGGCCGCCCCGCCCTCGCTCGCAAGGTCCGCGACGATGCGCCCGTCGTAACGGTGCATGACGAGCGCCGCCGCGAACGACAGCGCGGCACAGCCCACCATGTAGTACGCCGCGGTCGCGGCAACGCCCGTGCTGCGCGCGAGCAGCGCCGCGACGACGGGCGCGAGCCCGCTGAAGATCGTGAAGCTCAAGTTGTATGACAGTGCAACGCCCGAGAAACGGATTCGCGTGGGAAACAAGTCGGCGCCAATGACGATGACCGTGCCGGCGCAGATCGAGCCCACGACCCCGGCGAGCGCGAACAGCGTCACCAAGCTCACGCTGCCGGACTGCGCGGCGCTGAAGAACGGCCACGCGAGCACGAGGAGCAGCGCCGTGCCCGTCAGGGCGAGCGCCTTGCGCGAGACGCGGTCGGAGAGCCACGCCGTGAAGAGCAGGCCGAACGACATGATGATCAGCGCGACATTCTGCGCCTCGATTGCGCGCACGGCTTCGTAGCCCATCGTCTGCGGCAGGAACGCCGGCATCGCGAACAGCAGGCCGTTGAAGCCGGCGGTAACGGCGAGAATCGCTACGCCGACGACGACGGCCACGGGGTAGTTGCGGACCACCTCGGCGATCGGCACCTTCGAGGCGCCCGCCGCGGCGCGAATGCGCGCGAACTGGCGGCTCTCCTCGAGCGACAAGCGGAGCACGAAGCTCACGAGCCCGAGCCCGCCGCCGACGAGAAAGCCGAGGCGCCAACCCCAGGCGCCGATTTCCTCCACCGTCAGCGTTTCATGCACGACGAGATTCAACAGCGCCGCGAGCACGACGCCGGTGTTCACGCAAAAGAACACGACGCCGACGCAGAAGCCCGAGCGGCGCGGCGCCGTCTCGACAACATATGAGATCGCGCCGGGCAGCTCGCCGCCCAAGCAAAATCCCTGGATCACGCGCAATAGCACGAGCCCGATCGAAGCCGCGATCCCCCATTGCGCGTACGTCGGCAGCAGGCCGATGCCGGCCGTCGCGGCCGACATCGCGAGGATCGTGAGAATCAGCACGCGCCGGCGGCCGATACGGTCGCCGATGTGGCTGAAGAAGAGCCCGCCGAGCGGTCGCGCGAAGTAGCCAACCGCGAAGACGCTGAACGAGACGATCAGCGACACCATCGGGTCGTCGTTCGGGAAGAAATTCCGGCCGATGTACTGCGCGAACTGGCTGTAGACGACGAAGTCGTAGAACTCGAGCGCGCCGCCCAAGCTCGCGAGCAGAATCAAACGCCAGTCCGAGCGCGACAGTGCGGCTGCCGGCTGCTGCATCGAGCTCTCCCCCGTAAAGCCGATCGGCGCAGGCAGTATCGGTGCGCGCATTGCCGCGCGCAATCGGCACGCGGTAGAGTCCCTGGAAAAGGTTCGAGGAGAGTCCGCCGTGAAACACAGATCCATCTTCTGGCCCGCCGCCGCGTTGCTGTTGCTCGGGTGTCAGCCCGACGGCGGTGAAGGGTCGCCCGGAATCGCCGCGCCCGCGGCGGCCGCGCAAGAGACGAAGCTCGTGCCGCTTCCCGGTAAGACGGCTCCCGCGCTCACAGAGGTGACCACCGTGCGGCTCGAGACGACGGCCGGCGACGTCGTCATCGAGGTCTATCCGCAAGCGGCCCCGAACGCGGCCAAGCGTTTCGTCGAGCTCGTGCGCTCCGGCTTCTACGACGACACCCCGGTCTCGCGCGTCGTGCCCGGGTTCGTCGCGCAGTTCGGCATCAATTGGCGCGACCCGCACCGCGCTTACGAGCACCGCGAGTTCAACGACGACCCGAGCCTGTTCGCGCTCGAGCGCGGCACGCTCGCGTTCGCGAAGGGCGGCCCGAACACGAACTCGACGCAGGTGTTCATCAACTACCGCGAGAACAATCGGCTCACGGACCCGTCGCTCAACTTCTCGGCGTTCGGCAAGGTCGTCGAAGGCATGGACGTCGTCGACAAGTTCGTGCAGGTGGGCGATCCGAGCGGTGGGCTCGACCAGGGGCGGCTCTGGCGCGACGGCGGCGCGTACTTGGAATCGCTGAGCGTGAAGCCGACGATGATCGAGCGCGCTACGGTCGCCGAGTAGGGGCTGCGCGCGTCATCGCGGTTTGAGGATTTCGATGTCGATGCGCTGAAATTCGACGGCGCTCGTCTCGCTCTGAAAGCCGGCGAAGCAATTCGACGTCGTCGATGATGGGCGTGCGCGCGACGGGCGTGCCGTTCGGCTTCACGGCGAGGTCGCTGCGCGTGACCGCGATCTCGAGCAGCTGCCACTCGTGCGTGCCCGTGAGCGCCGCAAGGCGGCGTCGCGATCGAGCTGCGAATCGTCGGCGTCATCAAGGCGCTGCTCTTCGGCATCGACGGCCGCGATCCGCTCACGATCCTCGCCGTGGCGGCCGTGCTCGCCCCGGTCGCCCGGCAGCGTGCTTCGTGCCCGCTCGGCGCGCGACGAAGGTGGAGCCGATCGTGGTGCTTCGTTGCATGTGAGGCGTTTGTCCGTCTACGCCCTCGTCCCTCGCAAACCGCTCGAGCAGATCGTGCAGGAACGGGCGCGCGAACGCGCGCGCGAGCGCCTTCGCACGATTAGCCACAGCATGGCGCTCGAAGGTCAACGCGTGGCCGAGGAAGACGAGCGCGAGCAGCTGGAGCGCCTTGTGCAACACCTGCTCGAAGGGCCTGGCTCTGCGTTGTGGGATGAGCGATGACCGACCCGCTCGCCGAGCAGGATCACGCATCTACCATTCTCAGCGCGGAAGAACGGGAGGGCTTGATTCCCTCCTACATCACGCTGCGTGGCGAGCTCAACGAAGCCGAGCAGGCGAATATCCTTGAAGCCGTTGAGTGGGCGTTCTCGCGCCACCGTGACGTGCTCGACGAGAAGTTCCTGAACACGCTGCACGAGCGGATGTATGGCAACGTCTGGCGCTGGGCCGGAACATACCGGAAGAGCCAGAAGAAAATCGGCATTGCGTTCTACAGAATTCCGACGGAGGTGCGCACTCTGCTCGACGACTGCCGCTACTGGGTGCAGAACAGGACCTATCCGCCCGATGAGATCGCCGTGCGATTTCATCACAGGCTCGTAGCCATTCACTGCTACGCGAACGGCAATGGCCGCCATGCGCGTCTTGCCGCGGATCTGCTTCTCATCGCGCTCGGCCGCGACCGCTTCAGCTGGGGAAGCGCCAACCTCGTCGACGCGAACGCAACGCGCGCGGCCTATGTTGCTGCGCTGCGCGCAGCCGACGAGCACGACTACCGTCCTTTACTCGAGTTTGCCAGATCCTGATAACGGCAAAATCATGAGCGCAGTCATGCTCTGGAAGAGCGGGCGTTGCGTACGTACTGCCGCCGCCGTCAATCCGGGCGACCGCCTTCACTTTGCAGCGGGGCTCGGTAGCCCACGCCGTTCGACGTGCGTCAACGACGAAACCTCGGGTTCAGCGCAGGCAAAAACGAATTTACTCCGCTCGCGGGCGCACCGAGAATCGCCGCCCAACAAACCTACGTTTTCCGACGGGAGTGTATTCGATGACGATCAAGTTGCTGGGTGTGACGGTGCTGTTGTCCTCGATGCTGTGCAGCGGCTGTGCCGGCATTCGCCAGACGGCCGAGCAAGCTCAGCAAGCGGCCCAGGCGGCGCAGAGCGCGGCCGATGCGGCGCGCCGGGAGGCCGAGCAGGCTCGACAGACCGCGACGGCCGCGCAAAGCACGGCCAACCAGGCGCTGTCCGCGGCTCAAGCGGCGCAGGCATGCTGCGACGCGACGAACCAGCGGCTCGACCGCATGTTCGAGCAGTCTCAGTCGAAGTAGGCGGAGTCTACGGACGTGGGCTATCTCGGCAGCGACACTCGAACCACGAGCCCCCTGACGCTGCCGTTTTCGACATGGATGTCGCCGCCATGCCCTTCGACGATCGCCTGCGCGATCGTGAGGCCGAGGCCGATGCCGCCCGTGCCTTTGCTGCGCGAAGCGTCGACACGGTAGAACGGCGCAAAGATATGCTCCAGGTGCTCCGGCGGCACGCCGGGGCCGTCGTCCTCGACCGTGACGACGATGGCCTCGGGCCGCTCGTCGATGCGCACGCGTGCGACGCCGCCGTACTTGACGGCGTTGTCGATGAGGTTCGACAGCGCGCGCTTCAGCGCGACGCGGCGGCACAGGTACAGTACTTGGCGCTGCGGAGTGAGCTCGATCGGAGCTCCGCTGTCGGCCAAGTCGTCGCACAAGCTTTGGAGCAATGCGGCGACGTCGACGTGCCGCAGAGGCTCTTCGGAAAAGGCGCCCTTCGTGAAGTCGAGCGCCGCAGCGATCATGGACTCCATCTCGTCGAGCGTGGCGAGCACCTTCTGCTGCTCGGCCGTGTCGCTCATGAGCTCGGCTCGCAGGCGCAACAGCGTCACGGGCGTGCGCAGGTCGTGCGAGATGGCGGCCAACATCAACGTTCGATTGTCGATGAGCCGGCAGAGCCTCCGCTGCATGTCGTTCAGAGCGCGCGAAGCTTGCGCGACTTCGGCCGGTCCGTTCTCGGGGAGCGGCTCCGCGCGGATCGTCTTGCCGAACCGGTCCGCGGCGGCCGCGAGCGCGCTGAGCGGCGCCGTTACGCGGAACACGAGCCACAGCGCGACGAGCCCTACGCCGGCCGCAACGGAGAACACGTAGACGCCCGCCGACTGCGGCAGATTGGACTGCATCTGCGGCAGCGGGCCGACGAAGTTCAACCAGTCGCCGTCGTCCAAGCGCAGCGAAGCGTGCAAGAAATCGCTGCCTTCGCTCGTGCCCGCCCCCGCCGGCCCCGCGAAACCGATTCGCGCCGTGCTCGCCGCGGCCAGCGACTGCGCCGGCGCGGAATGGCGCCGCAGGCTCACACGGATCCGCTCGGGATCCCAATCGGGAAGCTGCTGCTGGAGGAACGTGCCGACTTCGGCCGTCACGTTTTCCTCCGACGGAAGCTCGGTGACGGCCGGATGTGCATCGAGGCTCACGCGAAACACTCGGCTGTCGGATCCGCGGACGACGTCTTCGCGCCACTGCGGCGGAATCTTGCGAAGCAGGGCGATGACGCCCGCGATGCGCTCGGCGAAGTCGGCGGCTTCCGTGCTGGCGACGACCTCGTGCCGGTCGAGCGAGTAGATCGTGAAGCCGATCGCGTGCGAGATCATGAGGCCGACCACGAGGATCAGCAGAGCCCGGCCGGCCAGGCTGTTCGCTAACGGGAACCTCACGGCGACGTGACGGGCAGGGTGAAGATGTAGCCGCCGCCGCGGACGGTCTTGATGACCTGCGGGTTGCGGGCGTCGTCGCCGATCTTGCGGCGCAGCCGGCTGACTTGGAGGTCGATGCTGCGGTCGAGCGGCTCGCTGATGCGGCCGTTTCCCAGGTCGAGCAGCTGATCGCGCGTGAGCACGCGCTGCGCGTGCTTCACGAACGCGAGCAGCAGGTTGTACTCGCCCGTGCTGAGCGGCACCAGGATATCGTTGTCGAGCTCGAGCTCGCGCCTCGAAGTGTCGAGGGCCCAGCGGCCGAAGCGATAGACGCCCGTGGACTTCGCCGCCGGGCGCTCCTGTCGATTGCGCGTGCGCCGCAGAACCGCCCGTATGCGCGCGACGAGCTCGCGGCCGCTGAACGGCTTCGCGACATAGTCGTCGGCGCCGATCTCGAGTCCGAGGATGCGGTCGACCTCGTCGTCTTTGGCCGTCAAGATGATGACGGGCACCCAGCACGACTCTGCTCGGAGCTCGCGGCAGAGCGAGAGCCCATCCTCGCCCGGCAGCATCAGATCGAGAACGACGAGATCGATGTGCTCGCGTTTGAGGATGCGTCGCATCTCGCTGCCGTTCGCCGCGGTGCTGACCTCGAAGCCGTCCCGCTCGACGATCTCGCCCACGGCTTGCCGTATGTCCTGATGGTCGTCGACGACGAGAATGTGCGGTGCGTCCATGGTGCGCAGTGTAGCGAACGCTCGGGCAGGCGGTGATTGTAGCAGCGCCGGCGCGCGCGACGGGCCGCTCGCGCGGCGAAACAAGTTGACACGATTCCGACATATATCGATAGAAAACCGACACAGTGTCGAGACAACACGCTGCTCAAATGCTCGCCCAACGAGCGACATTAGCCTTCCGCGTGCTGAACCTGAATTACAACCACTTGCACTATTTCTGGGCGGTCGCAACGAGGGGGTCGATCGCGAGGGCGGCGCGCTCGCTGCACGTCACGCCGCAAACGATCAGCGGCCAGATTCGCACGCTCGAGGACCGCTTGGGCTCCGCGCTATTCGAGCGCGTCGGGCGCAAGCTCGCGCTCACCGAAACGGGCAAGATCGTCCACGCGTACGCGGATGCGATGTTCAGCCTGAGTCTGGAGCTCGGCGAGGCTCTGGAGCGGCACGCGCCGCGCCGTCCGGGCCCGCTCACGGTCGGCGTCGCCACGGAGCTCGAGAAGGCGATCGTGTGCCGCCTGCTCAGGCCGGCGATGGACGCCTCGATCAGCACTCGCATACTCTGTCACGAGGCGCGCGCCGAGGTTCTCGTATCCGCGCTGCTTGCGCGCGAGATCGATTTGGCCGTCACGAATGCCGCGGCTCCGAGCGGCGATTCGGGCGGCGTGCGGAGCCATTTGATCGGCCAGACCACGATGACGTTTTTCGGCCCCGCGCCGCTCGCCGAGCGCTACCGGGCTCAATTCCCGCGCAGCCTCACGGGAGCGCCGGTCGTGATGCCGGCCCGAGGCTCGGTCGCGGCCAAGGCGCTCGCGGCGTGGTTCCGGCGCGAGCAGATTGCTCCGAGGATCGTGGCCGAGGTCGACAGCCCGGATCTGGCGAGCGCGGTGTGCGAGAGCTACGGCGCACTGCTCGCACTGCCGACCATCGCCGCCGACGACGTGGAGCGCCGCTATCGCATGACTGCGGCAGGAGAAGCTTCGCGCGTGCACGAGCAGCTCTACATCATCGGCGCCGACTCGGCGCGACGTCCGGACAGCATCCTCGCCGTCGTCGAAGGCGCGCGCGAAGAATTCCGCGCAGCGCTGATCCGCAATGGCGCCGCCCCGCCCGCGGCCGACGCGTGGCGCGAGAGCTGGGCGCTGCCGCGGTCGGCCTAGCCTCGCGGGCCGGGTGGGCCCGGCGCTGATCGAGCCGACGACCTCGAACCTGCCAAGAAAATCGCCTTCGGCTAACCGCGGCCGTCGCCGTCCTCGAGCGCGGCTTTTCTCGCGCTGGAACGGGCGTGCGAACGCCTCCGCGCGATTAGTGGGCGCTGCGTACGTACTGCCGCCGTCAATCCAGGCGACCGCCTTCACTTTGCAGCGGGGCTCGGTCGATGCCCACGAACGGGAAGTCCACTTCGGGCTTCCGGCCGCTGACGATGCGCGCGATGCTCTTGCCGGAGCCGCAGGCGTGCGTCCAGCCGAGCGTGCCGTGCCCCGTGTTCAGGTAGAGATTCGGCAGCTTCGAGCGGCCGATGATGGGCACGTTCGACGGCGTCGCGGGCCGTAAGCCAGTCCAGAACTGCGCGCGCTCCGTGTCGCCGGCGCCGGGAAAAACCTCCTCGGTGCGCCGCACGAGCGCCTCGCAGCGCACGCGGTTCAAGTCGCGGTCGTAGCCGGCGAGCTCTGCCGTGCCCGCGACGCGAAGCCGGTTGCCAAAGCGCGAGAACACGATTTTGTACTCGTCGTCCGTCAGCGAGACTTCGGGCGCGCGCGTGGCGTCGCGCACGGGCATCGTCACGGAGTAGCCCTTGGCGGGATAGATCGGCAGCCGAATGCCGAGCGGACGCGCGTACACGGGGCTCCAGCTCCCCATGGCGAGCACGTAGGCGTCGGCGCGCAAGAGTTGGAAGCGGCCTTCGGGGTCCGTCGCTTCCACGTGATCGAGCCGGCCGCCGGACGCGCGCAGCGCCGTGACGGTGTGGCTCATCAGGAACCGCACGCCGCCGGCCTGGCAGTGCTCGACGAGCTCGCGCGCGAAGCAATTCGCGTCGCCGGATTCGTCCTGGGCCGTATACGTGGCGCCGGCGAGCTTCGGGCGAATGTGGCGCAACGCGGGCTCGATGCGCACGGCCTCGTCGACGCTGACCAAGCGGCGGTCGCAGCCGAGCTCGCGCATCAACGCGGCCGGCGCCTCGGCGGCGGCGAGCTCCTTCGCGCTCGTGTAGAAGTGCAGGATCCCCTGCGTCCGCTGGTCGTAATTGATGCCCGTTTCGCGGCGCAGCTCGCGCAGCATCTCGCGGCTGTAAGTACCGAGCTTCACGATCCATTCGATGTTGCGGCGCGTGCGCCCCGGCGTGCACTCGCGGAAGAACTCGAGCGTCCAGAGCCACTGCATGAGATCGGCGCGCGGGCGGAACAGGAGCGGCGCGTCTTCTTTCAGCAGCCACTTGAGCACCTTGAGCGGCGCGCTCGGGTTCGCCCACGGCTCGGCGTGGCTCACGGAAATCTGGCCGCCGTTCGCGAAGCTCGCCTCGGCGGCGGGCGTCGCCTGCCGGTCGACGACCGTGACGTCGTGCCCGTATTGGCGTAGGAAGTACGCCGACGTTACGCCGAGCAGCCCTGCGCCGAGGACGATGACGTGCACGACGGCACCTCCGCCATCAGACGTTGAACCTGAAGTGAATCACGTCGCCCTCTTGGACGACGTACGTCTTGCCCTCGAGCCTGAGCTCGCCGGCTTCGCGCGCGCCTTGCTCGCCGCCGCGCGCGATGAACTGGTCATAGCCGATGACCTCGGCGCGGATGAAGCCGCGCTCGAAGTCCGTGTGGATGGCGCCGGCGGCCTCGGGCGCCGTGGCCTCGCGCTTCACGGTCCAGGCGCGCACCTCTTTGGGGCCTGCCGTGTAGAACGTCTTGAGTCCCAGCAGCTTGTAGGCCGCACGGATCACGCGGTTCAAGCCGGGTTCCGGCAATCCGAGGCTCGCGAGGAACTCGGCGCGCTCGGTCTCGGGCAGCCGAGCGATCTCGGCCTCGATGGCCGCACAGATCACGACGACCTCCGCGCCTTCTCGGGCCGCGTGCTTGCGCACAGCTTCGACGAGCGGATTGTCGGGCGGCGAGTCCTCGGCTACGTTCGCGATGTACATGACGGGCTTCGCCGTGATCAAGTGCAGCTCCTCGAGAACGTGCGCCTCGCTTTTGGCGAGCGCGACGCCGCGCGCGGGCTTACCCTCGTCGAGCGCCGTCATGAGCTTCTTCAGCGCATCGCGGCGCGCCACGGCGGCCTTCTCGTTCGTCTTCGCGGCTCGCTCGGCGCGCTGATGCACCTTCTGCACGGTTTCGAGATCCGCGAGCATGAGCTCCGTCTCGATGACCTCGATGTCGTGCAGCGGGTTCACCTTCCCGGCCACGTGCACGACGTCGTCGTTCTCGAAGCAGCGTACGAGGTGCGCGATCGCGTGCGTCTCGCGGATGTGCGCGAGGAACTGATTGCCCAGGCCCTGGCCTTGCGACGCGCCCTCCACGAGACCCGCGATGTCGACGAACTCGACGACGGTCGGAACCACTTTCTCGGGCTTCACCACCGCGGCGAGCGCGTGAAGCTTGGGATCGGGCACCGTGACGACGCCGACGTTCGGGTCGATCGTGCAGAACGGATAGTTCTCGGCCGGAATTTCTGCCGCCGTCAACGCGTTGAACAGCGTCGACTTACCGACGTTCGGCAATCCCACGATGCCGCACTTGATGCCCATGAGCTATTGGTTCTCCGGTTTTCGCATGTGCAAGCGATTCTTTGCGCGCTCGGCGCCGTGCTCGAGCAGCACGGGCAGCAAGCTCGCCGCTTCCTCGAGCTTGTCGCGCAGCGCGGCTTCCTCGCTGCCCGCCGCGCGCTTCAGCACGTGATCGATGACCTCGCGGCGGGCGCCCTCGGCCTGCCGGTCGCGCGGATGGCCGATGCCGAAGCGCAAACGCCAGAACTTCGACCCGATGTGCTCGATGACGTTCGTGATGCCGTTGTGGCCCGCGCTGCCGCCGTCGAACTTGAGCTGGGCGCGGCCCGGCGGGAGGTCGAGCTCGTCGTAGGCGACGAGGACGCGCTCGGGGGGAATCTTGTAGTAATTGACGGCGGCGGCGACGGATTGGCCGCTCAGATTCATGTAGGTCATGGGCTTCAAGAGGCGGATGCGGCGGCCGGAAACGGCGATTTCGGCAGCCTCGCCGTGCAGCTTCTTCTCGCGCGCGAAGTGGCCGCCGTGCTTTTTCGCCACAAGGTCGACGAACCAGAAGCCGGCGTTGTGGCGCGTGGCTTCGTATTCCGGCCCCGGGTTTCCGAGGCCGACAATCAAGTCGATTGGCGTTCCCATTTCGCGGTCGTCGTCAATTCACGTCGCATGATTGCACAAGTCGCGACTTCGCCCGGCGGCTGCACGGCCGCGTGGCTCACAGGCGGGCGGATCGCGCATGGGCGGCGGGTCGCGCGGCGCGCGGGAGGAAGAGAAAGGGCCGCCTCGCGGCGGCCTTTCGCGGCGAGCGGACGAAGAGGCCCTACTTCTTGCCTTCGGCTTTGCCGGCGGGCTTCGCGTCGGATTTGGTGGCGCCGGCGGCCGGTTCGCCTTCCTTCGCGGGCTCGGCTTGGGCCGTGGCGGGGACTTCGCCGGCCGGCGTGGCGGCCTCGGCGGGAACGTCGACTTCCTCGGCGCGCGGCGGGTTGACGGCGACGACGGGGTGGTCGTGGCCGCCGGCCAGCGCGACGAGCGTGACGCCCTCGGGCAGCTTGATGTCCGAGAGGTGGTAGATCTGATTGAGCTCGAGCGCCGTGACGTCGAGCTCCAAGTACTCGGGCAGGTAGCGCGGCAAGCAGCGCACTTCGACGTCGGTCATCAGGTGATCGACGACGCCGCCTTGCTCCTTGACGCCCTTCGCCTCCGCTTCGCCCAAGAAGTGGATCGGCACTGTCAGCGTGATTTCGACGTCCTCGCGCACGCGCTGGAAGTCGAGGTGCATGATCTGCGGCCGAGCGGGATGCCGCTCGACGCTCTTGACGACCACTTGCTGCGCCTTCGGCCCGATCTTGAGCGTCAAGATGCTCGTGTAGAACGCCTCGCGGCTCATGTGATTCTTGAGCGCGTTGTGATCGAGGATCAGCGCTTCGGGAGCTTCGCCGCCGCCGTACAGGATGGCGGGGACTTTGCCGGCTTTGCGCAGGCGCCGGCTGTCGGTGCGGCCGAGCTGCGGGCGCGGCTCTCCGGCCAGTTCGAATACGGCTTTCACGGGTAGGGTACCTCCAGGAAGCCGCGCATCATACCAGGGGGCCCGCGGGCCGGGCTAGTCGAGGTAGAGCGAGCTCACGGAGTCCGATTCGTTGATGCGGCGCAGCGTCTCGGCCAGCAGCTCGGCCACCGAAAGCTGCCGGATCCGGGCGCAGGTCTGGGCGGCCGGGCTCAAGGGGATGGTATCCGTTACGACGATCTCGTCGAGCGCCGAGGCTTCTATCCGCTCCACGGCGGGCCCGGACAGCACGGGATGGGTGATGTATGCCACGACGCGCACCGCACCGCGCTGCTTCAATACGTCGGCCGCCTGGCACAGAGTGCCGGCCGTGTCGACCATGTCGTCGATCAGGACGCACGTCTTGCCAGAGACCTCGCCGATCACGTTCATGACCTCGGCCATGTTCGGCTGCGGGCGGCGCTTGTCGATGATCGCGAGGCCGGCGTCATCGAGCCGCTTCGCGAGGGCGCGGGCGCGCTCGACGCCGCCCACGTCGGGCGAGACGACGACGATGTCCTTGTACTTCTGCTTCCACGCGTCGCCGAGCAGCACCGGCGACGCGTAAACGTTGTCGACCGGGATGTCGAAGAAGCCCGTGATCTGGTCCGCGTGCACGTCGACGGTGAGCACGCGATCGATGCCTGCCGTGGCGATCAAGTTCGCGACGAGCTTGGCCGTGATCGGAACGCGCGCGGCGCGCCGGCGCCGGTCCTGCCGCCCGTAGCCGAAGTACGGGATCACGGCCGTGACGCGCGCGGCCGAGGCGCGCTGGCACGCATCGGCGATGATCAGGAGCTCCATGAAGTTCTCGTTCACGGGCGGGCACGTCGGCTGAACGATGAAGACGTCGCGGCCGCGCACGTTCTCCATGATCTCGACGGCGATCTCGCCGTCGCTGAATCGGCCGACCGAGATGCGGCCGAGCGAAAGCCCCAAGTGATACGCGATGTCGCGCGCGAGAGCGGGATGAGCCAAACCGGAGAAGATCGTCGTCGAGATGGGGTCCACCGGTTTCGGCTCCTGAAAAAACGCGCTTGTCGTCATGCGGCGCGACTGGCTGGGGCGGTAGGAATCGAACCTACGTATGGCGGGATCAAAACCCGCTGCCTTACCGCTTGGCTACGCCCCAACGCCCGCTATTGTGCGGAAGTGCGAGCGCTTACATCAAGGAGCGTCCGCCGCGCTCACCGGCCGCCAATCGTCGATCGTCAGGCGCAGCGTGAGATCTCGATGGGTCATCTCGATGCGGCTCGGCACGAGCACCTGCTCGCCCGTCGCGTCGATCGGCGCGAGGCCGTAGCTCGCATAATCGACGCGCCACAGCCGCTGCTCGAGCGAGGCGAGCGTGCCGTCGGCTCCGGGCCGCGTCGTGGCTCGAAACCCGTCGTCGGGAAAGCCGAGCAGCCAGCTCGGCAAGCTCGCGACGGGCAGCCACCAGCCCACGAGCTCGGACAGCTCGACCTCGGGGTCCGTCAACGTGCGCGTTTCGCCGCGCGCCGTGACCGTCAACGCGTCGGGCCGTCCCGCCACGCGCAGCACGCCGGCGCCGAGCGCATTGCGTACGGTGAGATCGAGGGCATCGCCGTCGTGCCGCAAGGTGAATCGGCCTTGAACGCCGCGGTCGCCGGTGTCGACGGTGAGCCGGCCGCGCATCTCCCAGCGATCGATGCTTTCGAGCGTGGCGCGGCGCCGCTCGACGCTCAGTCCGTCGCTGCCGGTCGGCAGCCTGGCGCAGGCGCAGAGCGTCGCCGCGACTGCGAGCGCCGTAGCGGCGCGGCGCCTCATGGCGGGATCCGCTCGTTGACCTCTCGCAAGTGGCGGCTATCGGGATTGGCCTCGAGCGACCGGCGCAGCAGCTCGCGCGCGCTGTCGTGCTCGCCGAGCTGCCAGCGCACGTCGACCAGATGGGCGGCGATCTCGGGGTCTTGCTCGAGCCGATAGGCGCGCTCGAGATAGTCGCGCGCGGCCCGGTAGTCGCCGAGCTTGTAGAGCACCCAACCCATGCTGTCGATGATCGCCGCGCTGTCGGGCTCGAGCGCGAGCGCGCGCTCGATGTAATCGCGCGCTTCTTCGTGGCGATCGAACTGGTCGGTGAGCAGGTAGCCGTATGCGTTCAAGATCGCGGCGTCGTCGGGGTTGCTCTTCCGATCTGATTCGAGCACGTCGAGCGCCTTGCGGTTGCGCTGTTGATCCTCGTAGAGCAGCGCCAGCGAATAGCGCAACGACGCGTTGCCGGGGTAGAGCTCGAGCCCTTCGTTGAGCAGCGCTTCGGCTTCGTCCAGAGCGCCGCGGTCGACGTGGCTCTGCGCTTGCACGAGATAGAGCTGCGCGTGCGCGGCGTGCAGCGCCGGATCGTCCGGCGCGGAAGCGAGCGCCTCGTCGAGGATGCGCCTCGCTTCGTCGGGCTGGTTCATCTGCTGCAAGAGCTGCGCTTGGGCGACGAGCATGTCCGTCGCGAAGCGCGGATTGGCTTCGCCGAAGTCGCGCAAGTGGCGCACGGCGCTCTCGCGGTCGTTCTGCTCGGTGTAGAGGATGCTCGCCGTGCGCAGCTGCGCTTCGACGGCGTGAGTGCCTTCCGTGACGCGTGCGTACGAGCGCGTCGCCTCGAGGAAATCGCGTTCCGTCTCGGCGAGGCGGCCCAAATAATAGAACGCTTCGCTGCGGTAGCTCGGCAAGAGCTGCAGCTCGCCGAAGTACCGTTTCGCGTCGTCGATGCGCTGCTCGGTCATGGCGAGGAACGCAAGCGCGCGAGTCGCTTCGGGCAGCCCGGGGTTCTTGGCGAGGATGTCGTTGAGGCGCGCCTCCGCGTCGCGTGGCCGGCCGGCCGACAGCAACAGCTCGGCGTACTGGAGCTGCACCTCGAGCTCGTCGTGGCGCTCGGCGAGATCGCCGGCGATCGCGAGGCTGTCGTCGGTCCGTCCCGTGACGAGCAGCGCGCGCGCATAGAGCAGCTGCGCTTCGATCCAGTCCGGATCCGACTGCCGCGCCGCGTCGGCGTGCTCGAGCGCGAGCTCGAAGTCGGCCGAGCGCAGCGCGAGCCGCGCGAGTGCATAGCGCCCCATCGGCTCGTCGGGGAACGCTTCGTTCAGCTCGCGCATGATCAGCGTGGCCGTGCGCGGGTACGGCTCGTCGCCGAGCGCTTCGAGCACGAGCGCGAAGGCGGCGCGACGGTCGTCGAGGGAACCAATGAACGCGGAGAATTCTTCGATCGCGCGCGGCACGTGATTCGCGCGGGTCTCGAACACTCCCAGGTACCAGGCCGGCCGGTCGTCGTCCGGAGCGAGCTCGCGCCAGCGCTTGGCGGCCGTCAGGCCCTGCTCCGTGAGGTCGAGCTCGTACGCCGTGCGCGTCGCGCGCTCGGACGGTCCCGGCTCGTCGGAAAGCACGGAAGCCGCGAGAAACTCGCGCAGCGCGGTCTGGCGGTCTTGCCGCTCGAGCGCGATGTCGCCGAGGAGCAGGTGGGAGTCCACCTCGATCTGGCGATCGGCGCCGTCGAGGGAAGTAGGCGCCGTGGCGCACGCGGCGAGGAGCACGGCCGGAAGCAGCAGCCGGGTGTACTTCATGCGGTCAATATAACCCAAGGCGTGCGGTCCGTTGACCCGCCGCATCACGCTTTGTCTTGCTTGTGAACGCCCGGGGCTTACAACACAATTCGCCCCCGATGGCGGAGCTTTCGACATGGTTTTCGGCGTGGCTCGAGCCGAATCTCGTAGGCGACATTTTGTTGCTATGGGGCGGCCGCTTGCTCGCCGCGCTCGCGATTTTCGTCATCGGGCGGTTGCTGCTGCGCGGGCTGACGAGATGGGCCACGTCGGCAATGCAGGGCGTGGGCCTCGACCAGACGCTGAGCCGGTTTCTCGGCAACCTTCTGTATACGGTGCTGCTCGTCTTCCTCACGCTGACGGCGTTCGCGGCCCTCGGCGTGCCGACGATCAACTTCATCGCGATCGTCGGTGCCGCAGGCCTGGCCGTCGGCCTCGCGTTGAAGGACTCGCTGAGCAACTTCTCGTCGGGAGTGATGCTCGTGTTCTTCAGGCCGTTCAAAGTCGGCGATCTGATCGAGGCCGCCGGCGTGTCCGGCACGGTGGAGAGCATCGGAATTTTCGACGTGGTTCTGAAGACGCCCGATAACCGTGTCATCAACGTGCCGAATCGCCTGATCTACGGCGGCACGATCACGAACTTCAACGCCGAAAGCACGAGGCGCATCGACCTGGCCATCGCGATCGGCTATGACGCCGACATCCCGCAGGCGAAGTCCGTCATCGCGGCCGTCGTCGCCGCCGAGCCCCGTGTGGCGAAGCACCCCGCGCCCGAGGTCGCGGTCCAGGACCTGACGGCAACTTCCATCACGATCGCGGTGCGCGCGTGGGTCGAGAGCAAGGACTACGGCGCCGTGCGCAGCGAGCTGCTCGAGCGCATCAAGCGCGCGCTCGACAAATACGGCCTGTCGGTCCCGGCTCCGCAGCGCGTGCTGCCGCCGGCTACGTTGACGGCGAGCAAGTGAAGGAGTCGCTGCGCAGCAAGCTCACGGAGTTGGTCGAGCGGCACGAAGAGGTCGCGCGGCTGCTCGGTGACGCCGCCACGATCGCGGACAAGGACCGGTTCCGCGATCTGTCGAAGGAGTACGCGCGCCTCGACGAGGTGGCGCGCGACTTCAACGCCTATCGCGCGCTCGAGCGCGACATCGCCGCGGCCGAGGAGCTGCGCGCGGGCGCCGACGCGGACATGAAGGCGCTTGCCGAGGACGAGATCAAATCGTTGACGGAGCGCCGCGCCGAGCTCGAGCGGCGGCTGCTCCTGCATCTCGTGCCGAAGGACCCCGACGACGACGCGAACCTGTTTCTCGAGGTGCGCGCCGGAACGGGCGGCGACGAAGCCGCGATCTTCGCCGGCGACTTGTTCCGCATGTACAGCCGCTACGCCGAGCGGCAAGGCTGGACCGTCGAGATCTTGAGCGCGAATCCCGGCGAGCACGGCGGCTATCGCGAGATCATTTCGCGCGTGGCCGGGAAGGGCGCCTACGCGAAGCTCAAGTTCGAGTCCGGCGTCCATCGCGTGCAGCGCGTGCCGGAGACCGAAGCGCAAGGACGTATCCACACCTCGACGTGCACGGTGGCCGTGTTACCGGAGCCCGAAGACGTCGGCGAGGTCGAGATCAACAAAGCCGACCTCAAGATCGACACGTTCCGCGCGTCGGGCGCCGGCGGCCAGCACGTCAACAAGACGGACTCGGCGATCCGCATCACGCATCTGCCGACGGGCATCGTCGTCGAGTGCCAGGACGAGCGCTCGCAGCACAAGAATCGCGCCCGCGCGATGTCGCTCCTTCAAGCGCGGCTGCGCGACGCCGAGGAGACGAAGCGCCAGACCGAGACGGCCGCCAAGCGCCGCAGCCTCGTCGGCACGGGCGATCGCTCCGAGCGCATTCGTACCTACAACTTTCCGCAGGGGCGGCTCACGGATCATCGCATCAACCTGACCCTGTACAAGGTCGAGGACATCATCAACGGCGATCTGGATGACGTCATCGGGCCGCTCGCCAACGAGTACCAGGCCGATCAGCTGAGCAGCCTGGGCCTCGATAGCTGACATGGACGCGGCGCCCTCGTTGTCGATCGTTGCGCCGCTCGCCGAGCACGAGCGCACGGACGATCTGCTGGCGGCCGCGGCCGGCGCGATCGAGCGCTCGGGCGTAGGCGATTCGCCGCGGCTCGACGCCATGCTGCTGCTCTCGCACGCGACGCGGCGGTCGAAAGCGTCGTTGCTCGCGTTTCCGGAGCGCAAGGTTTCGTGCGCCGAGCGGCTCGAGCTCGCCGAGCTCGTGGCGCGCCGCGTTTGCGGCGAGCCCATCGCCTACGTCGTCGGCAGCCAGGAGTTCTTTTCGCTGCCGCTCAACGTGGGCGCCGGCGTGCTCGTGCCGCGGCCCGAAACGGAGCTGCTCGTCGAAGCGGCGCTCGCGCGCTGCGGGCGGCTCGACGCGCCGGCGGTGCTCGACGTCGGTACGGGCAGCGGCGCGATCGCGCTCGCCATCAAGCACGGCCGCGGCGAGGTGCGCGTGACGGCCGTCGACGTGAGCCCGCAGGCGCTCGAGCGAGCGCGCTCGAACGAGAGGCGGGTGATCGGCGCGGACGCCGACGCCGTGCGGTGGGTGGAGTCGAATTGGTTCGACGCGCTGGCCGGCGAGCGCTTCGACCTGATCGTGAGCAATCCGCCTTACGTGCGCACGGACGAGATCGCCGGCCCGCTCGCGTTCGAGCCGCGTCTCGCGCTCGACGGCGGCGCCGACGGGCTCGATGCCTACCGGGTATTGTTCGGCGAAGCGGCGCAATATCTGCGCTCGGGCGGCGCCTTGCTCGTCG
>JBBIJV010000034.1:0-22747 GCA_037445815.1 Rhodospirillaceae bacterium | reverse complement strand
TCGGCCCGCCCGAGGAGCGGCTGCTCGGCGTGCGCGTCTCGGCCGGCGCGATCGCGGGCGGCGCCGCGGGCGCCGGCAGCAGGACCGGCGGATCGAGCAAGACCGTGTACTCTTTGAGGTTGCGGCCGCGCGGCCACGTCGCCTCGACGAGAATCGTCACGAACGGCTCGACGATCGACTCGCGCGACGTGACTTGAACGATCGCGCGGCCGTTCCGGTCCGTGACGACACGGAACTCCAGATTATTGAGGTACCCCGGGCGGTCGAGCCCGTAGCGCTCGAACATCTCGGGCGACGCGAGCATGACGCGCAGCCCCTCGAGCTCCTCGGCGGTGGCCGTCAGCGCGATCTGCGCGCGGAACGGCTGATTCAGGGCGGACTGAAGCTCGATGTCGCCAAGCCCCAGCGCCCAGCCATATGCGGGAGCGGCCAGCAGCGGCGTAATGCCCCAACGTGCCCGTGCTCTCATGCAATCTCCCTACCCTGCGTCCGTCCATAGACGGCGCGCCCTCGCGGGCACCACCGAAAACGGACCGAAAGATACCTTACGTAAAATGGATTTACCAAAGTCAGCATGCCTCGCCATAACGCCGCGATTGCGCAGGCGAAACCGCGCGGCCTAGACACATCCGGCGCGGAATTTAACAATTTGCGGGCCCGGCGGACTGTGATTCTCGTTCGACTTTCGCGATGGCGCGCGCATTGAGGGCTCAGACCGCACCGCGCTTACCATAATAACGGCGGCCGCCGCCGGAGGCGAGCGCCGTTTCTGCGAAATCAGCTCTGTTTCGCCGCGAGCACCGGCACGCTCGAGCGCACGTCGGCGTTTTGCGCGCGATGCCGCAAGTAATGATCCATGAGCGTCAGCGCGAGCATCGCCTCGGCGATCGGCGTCGCGCGCAGGCCCACGCACGGATCGTGCCGCCCCGTCGTCACGATCTCGGTCGCGCGCCCTTCCTTGTCGACGGTCGCGCCGGGCACCTGAATGCTCGATGTGGGCTTCAGCGCGATGCTGACCAGAATGTCTTGGCCGCTCGAGATGCCGCCGAGCGTGCCGCCCGAGGAGTTCTTCTTGAAGCCCTCCGGCGTCAGCTCGTCGCGATGCTCGCTGCCGCGCTGCCGCACGCATTCGAAACCGTCGCCGAGCTCGACGCCTTTGACGGCGTTGATGCTCATCAGCCCTTTCGCGATGTCGCCCTCGAGCTTGTCGAACACGGGCTCGCCGAGACCGACGGGCACGCCGGACGCGATGAGATTGATACGCGCGCCGATCGAATCGCCGGCCCGGCGCAGCTCGTCGAGAAACGCCTCGAGCTGCGGTACCGCCTCGGGGTCCGCGGAGAAAAACGGATTGTCGTCGACGTGCTCGAGGTCGACGGCGCGCAGCTTGAACGGGCCGATCTCGGCGAGGTAGCCGCGAATCTTCACGCCGAGCTGCTCGGCCAAGTATTTGCGCGCGATGGCGCCCGCAGCGACGCGCATGACGGTTTCGCGCGCCGACGCGCGGCCGCCGCCGCGATAGTCGCGAATGCCGTATTTCTGCTGATACGTGTAGTCGGCGTGGCCGGGGCGGAAGCTGTCCTTGATCTTCGAGTAGTCGCCGCTCTTCTGATCCACGTTCTCGACGAGCAGGCCGATCGCGGTCCCCGTCGTGCGGCCTTCGAAGACGCCGGACAGGATTCTCACTCGATCCGGCTCTTTGCGTTGCGTCACGTAGCGCGAGCGGCCGGGCCGGCGCCGGTCGAGATCCTTTTGAATGTCGGCCTCGGTGAGCTCGAGCCCGGGCGGACAGCCGTCGACGACGCAGCCCATCGCGGGGCCGTGGCTCTCCCCGAAAGTCGTCACCGTGAACAATCGTCCGTACGTATCGCCTGCCATGTGATCCTGCCGATTCCGGCCTTTGTCTGCCCGTTGCCCGCGCGCCGGTGCGCCAATGATGCGCGCTTAGCGCGCGCGAAGGAATTCCGCGAGCTCGGCGGCCGTCGTCACGAGCACGCCGTCGCCGCCGCGCTCGAAATCGATCGCGATGAACGGCAGGCGCGGATGCGCGGCCGCGAACGCGGGGAGGCCGGCGCCGAGCTCGAGGAACAGCGCGCCATCCGGCGTGAGCCGCTCGAGCGCGCCCGCGGCGATGCGCTCGGCGTGCGCGAGCCCGCTCGGGCCGCTCGCGAGCGCGAGCTTCGGCTCGTGGCGGTACTCGTCGGGCAGGGTCTCGACCTCGGCCTCCGGCACGTACGGCGGGTTCGAGACGATCACGCGGTAGCGCGCGTCGCCCGGCGGATAGAGATCCGCCTCGCAGAGGCGCACGCGCGAGCCGAGCCCGTGCCGCTCGACGTTGCGTGCCGCGACGGCGAGCGCGTCGGCAGAGATGTCCGTCGCGTCGACCTCGACGCCCGGGCAATGGTGCGCGACGGCGATCGCGATGCAGCCCGAGCCCGTGCCGACGTCGAGCACGCGATCGCCGGGGGCGAGCGGGCGCCACGGCGCGAAGCCGCGCTCGATGACCTCGGCGAGCGGCGAGCGCGGCACGAGCACGCGCTCGTCGACGTAGAACGGAAGGCCCGCGAACCACGCCTCGTTCAATAAATACGCGAGCGGCTTGCGCTCCGTGACGCGGCGCGCCGCGAGCTCGAGCGCGCACGGCAGGAGCTCGAAAGGCGGCGGCTCGGCGAGGTCGGCGCCGCGCCAACCCTGCAAGTGGCGGAGCAGCCAGAACGCCTCGTCTTGGGCGTTGTCCGTGCCGTGCCCGAAGCTGAGGCCGTGCTTGTCGAAAAAGCCCGCGAGCGCCGCGATCCACGCATGGCCGTCGCGCGCCGCGCGGAGCCGCCGCTCGAGATCCCGGGAGTCCATGGGGCGCGCATCATAACTCGCTCGCCGCGGGAACCCGCGCCCCGCTGTGCGATAATTCCCGCGTGCTGTCAGGAATGTTGCGAGCTCTGGTCGTCGTCCTCGTCGTGCTCGTCGCGGCGACGTTCCTGTTGCCGCGCGGCCAGCGCGGCGAGCCGCCGCAATCGGCCACCGAGCTGCCCGAGCCTCGCGCCCTCCCGGCCGTCGCGTTCACGGACGACGCGGGCAGCGCGACGAGCCTCGACGCGTTCAAGGGCGACTTCACGCTGCTCTTCTTCGGCTTCACGAACTGCCCCGACGTCTGCCCGTTGACGCTCGGCATGCTCGCGCAAGCGCGGGCCGAGGTCGCCGCGCGCGCGCCGAATTTCACGCCGCGCGTGCTGTTCGTCAGCGTGGACCCGAACCGCGACACGCCGGAGCGCATCGCGGCGTATCTCGACGGGTTCGACAAAGACTTCATCGGCGTCACGGCGTCCGACGAGACGCTCGCGCCGCTGCTCGCCACACTCGGCGTGGCCGTCGAGAAGCACGTGCACGGCGGAGAGAGCTACAACGTCGTGCACAACTCCGCCGTCTACGTGCTCGACCCGAACGCCGAGTGGATCGCCGTCTCGACGGGGCCGCACGACCCGAAGGTCCTCGCCGAGGACTACCTGCGCCTGCGCCGGCGGCACTCGGGCGGGCGCGCCCCGGGCGCATGACGTCGCCCAACTGGGTCCGGCTGGCGCAACACCTGATTCCGAAGAACCTGTCGTCAGCCGTCGTTTATCGCGTAACGCGCTCGCGGCGACCGTGGCTCACGAAGCCGCTCGTGCGCTGGTTCGCGCACGCCTACGGCGTCGATTTGAGCGAGGCCGCCAACGCGGACTTGGACAGCTACGCGACGTTCAACGAGTTCTTCACGCGCGAGCTGAAACGCGGCGCGCGGCCGATCGCGGGCGGAGCGAACACGCTCGTCGCGCCGGCCGACGGCGTGCTCACGGAGCACGGCGCCGTCGACGGCGGGCGCATCTATCAAGCGAAGGGCAGCGCGTACACGCTGGCCGAGCTGCTCGGCGAGACGGGGGACGCCGTCGAGGCGCTCGCGGGCGGCCGCTATTTCACGATCTATCTCGCGCCGCACAATTATCACCGCGTGCACTCGCCGCTCGACGCAACGCTTACGCGCACGCGCTACATCCCCGGCGCGCGGTTCAGCGTGAGCCGCGCGACGGCCGCCGCGATTCCGCGGCTCTTCTGCCGCAACGAGCGCGTCGCATGCTGGTTTGCGACGCCGCACGGAACGATGGTCGTCGTGTTCGTCGGCGCTCTGAACGTCTCGAGCATCAGCACGTTCGCGCACGGCGAGATCGAAAGCGGCACCGCGCGGCAGTGGATCGAAAACCCGCCGCGGGGCGTCGCACGCGGGGAGGAGATCGGCCGCTTCAACATGGGCTCGACGGTCGTCGTGCTGCTCGACTCCAGCGCGCTCGAGCTCGCGCCCGGCGTTGCGGACGGGCTCGCCGTGCGCATGGGCCGAGCGCTCGGCACGTTCTCGAAGGGCTGACGCCGTGAAGTGCCGGCGCGGGGCGTCGCTCGACACGCTGAGGCAGCGCGCTCGAATGCTCTCCGCCGTCCGCGCGTTCTTCGCCGCGCGCGGCGTGCTCGAGGTCGAGACGCCCGCGCTGTCCTCGGCCGGCGTCACGGATCTGCACCTCGAAAGCATCGTCGCGACGGCGCGGACGTTCGCCGCTGCGCCGCAGTACTTGCAGACGTCGCCGGAGCTCGCGATGAAGCGGCTGCTCGCGGACGGCAGCGGCGACATCTACCAGCTCTGCCGCGTCTTTCGCGACGACGAGCTCGGCCGCTGGCATCAGCCGGAGTTCACGCTGCTCGAGTGGTATCGCGTCGGCTTCGACGAGCAGCGGCTCATGACCGAGGTCGCCGAGCTCATCGAGGTCGCGCTCGCGGCCGCTGCGCCGGGCGAGGGCGGCGGACGGCGCCGCGTCGTGCGCCTCACCTACGCGCAAGCGCTCGAGAAGTCGCTCGGCGCGCGGCCCGAAGCTTCGACGTCCGAGCTCGTGAGCCTCCTCGCGAGCGCCGGCGTCGACGTGCCGCCTAAGCTCGCGCACGACGCCGTGCTCGACCTCGCGTTCGGCACGGTCGTCGTCGCGGCCTTCGACTCATCCGCCGTCACGTTCGTCTACGACTACCCCGCCTCGCAGGCCGCGCTCGCGCGCGTGAAGCCGGCGACGCCGCCCGTTGCGGCGCGCTTCGAGGTGTTTTGCGGCGGAATCGAGCTCGCGAACGGCTTTCACGAGCTCGGCGACCCGGTGGAGCAGCGGCGGCGCTTCGAAGCCGATCTCGCGCTGCGCCGCGCGAGCGGCCGGCCTACGCCGCCGCTCGACGAGGATTTTCTGCGCGCGCTCGCGTCGCTGCCCGACTGCGCCGGCGTCGCCCTCGGCTTCGATCGGCTCGTCGCGCTCGCCACGGGCAAGGACAACCTCGCCGCGGCGCTCGCGTTCGCGCACGTCTCGGACTGACGCGCCCCGGCGAAAAACGCTACTGCTTGACGCGCGAGATGTAGGTGCCGGTCCGCGTGTCGACGCGGATGACTTCGCCTTCGTTGATGAAGAGCGGCACGCGCACGACGGCGCCCGTCTCGAGCTTCGCGGGCTTCTGGCCGCCCGTCGCGGTGTCGCCGCGCACGCCGGGGTCGGTTTCGACGATCTTGAGCTCGACGTGGTTCGGCGGCGCCACGTAGAGCGGCACGCCGTTCCATAGCGTGACGATGCAGGTCTCCTGCTCTTTGATCCAGTCCTTCGCGTCGGCCACGGCGGCCTCGCCGGCCGCGATCTGCTCGAACGTGTCGGGATTCATGAAGTACCAGAACTGGCCGTCCGTATAGAGATACTGCATGTCCATGTCGACGACGTCGGCACCCTCGGCCGTATCGCCGGACTTGAACGTCTTCTCGACGACGCGGCCCGTCTTCAGGTTGCGGACCTTGACGCGATTGAACGCCTGGCCCTTGCCGGGCTTGACGTACTCGTTCTCGAGGATCGCGTACGGATCGCCATCGAGCAGGATCTTGAGCCCGCTCTTGAATTCATTCGTGCTGTAAACTGCCATGTTTTCTCAGTCTAGCCCCAAACGCGAAGCGCGGGATCATACTCTCATGCCCCGCCGAACACGAACGCGGCGGGCACTCGAACCCATGAGCACGAACGACGCCGCACTGCCCCACTCCGCCGCGGACTCGGATGCGCGGCCCGAGGCGCTGCCGCTGCCCTCGTGGCAGACCGAGCTCAAGCGCGCCGTCCGCGACCCGGCCGAGCTGCTCGAGCTGCTCGGCCTCGCGCCGGACGCATTGGGGGCGCCGGCCCGCACGGCGTTTCCGTTGCTCGTTCCGCGCGGCTTCGTCGCGCGCATGCGCAAGGGCGACCCGCACGATCCGCTGCTCAGGCAGGTGTGGCCGCTTGGAGCCGAGCTCGAGCCCGTCGCCGGCTACTCGGCGGACCCGGTGCGCGAGCAGGGCCTCGCGGCCGGCGGAATGCTTCGCAAGTATCCGGGCCGCGCACTCTTGATCGCGAGCGGCGCCTGCCCGCTGCATTGCCGCTATTGTTTCCGCCGCGATTTTCCGTACGCGGCACAGCTCGCGGCGCGCGCCGACTGGTCCGCCGCGATCGCCGAGCTGCGTGGCGCGCCGGACGTCCGCGAGGCGATCTTGAGCGGCGGCGATCCGCTGTCGCTGTCGAACCGGCGGCTGGCCGACCTCGTGGCCCGGCTCGCGGACACGGCCGTGACGACGCTGCGCATCCACACGCGCTTCCCGATCGCGATCCCGGAGCGCATCGACTTGGGGCTCGTCCGAGTGCTTTCGAGCACGCGGCTCGACACGGTCGTGGTCGTGCACGCGAATCACGCGAACGAGCTCGACGCGAGCGTCGAGCGCGCGCTCGCGGCGCTGAAGCCCGCGCTCACGGCCCTGCTGAGCCAGTCCGTGCTGCTCCGCGGCGTCAACGACGATGCCGACTCGCTCGCGGCTTTGAGCGAGCGCCTGTTCGCCTGCGGCGTTCTGCCGTACTACCTGCACCTGCTCGACCCCGTGGCCGGCGCCGCGCACTTCGACGTCGACGAGCGCACGGCGACGGCGCTCGTCGCGGCGCTGCGCGCGCGTCTGCCGGGGTATCTCGTGCCGCGGCTCGTGCGCGAGACGCCCGGAGAGTTAAGTAAAACCATCGTCGCGTAACGGTTTCTACGTACGCTGCGACTGTGACCGGCGTCCATCTGAGCGCGCGCAGCGCTCTTTACACTGCCGATCTCGCACTCGAACAAAGACAGCATGACCCAGGCTCCGGTCCCGCTCATCGTGCTCAGCGGTCGCGAAGACGACGTGGAGCTCGTGAACCGTTCGCTGCGCGATGGGGGTCATCCGGTGCGCTGCCACTGGGTCACGAAGGTCGACGCGCTGGCGACGGCCATCGACGACCACTCGCCCGAGCTATTGTGCTTCTTCCCGGACAGCCTGAAGGCGCCGATCCGCGAGGTCGCGAAGATCAAGCAGCAGGCGGCGGGCGCCGTCCCGCTCGTCGTCGTCAGCAGCGCCGCGCAGGAGGCCGACATCGCCGAAGCGCTGCTCGCCGGGGCCCAGGACTTGGTTTCGGCCGGCCAAATCGACCGGCTCCGCAGCGTCGCGGAACGCGAGCTGCGCGCGTTCCGGCTCGAGCGGGCGCTCAACGAGACGCTGTTCTCGGCGAACCAGTACAAGCAGCAGCTCAAGGCGTTCATGGCCGGGTCCGTCGACGCGATCGCCCACGTCCAGGAAGGGATCCTCGTCGACGCGAACCAGGCGTGGGCCGACCTGTTGGGCCACGAGAAGCCCGACGACCTGCTGGGCTCGCCGCTCATGGACCTCTTCGACGGCGGCAGCAAGGCGGCGCTCAAAGGCGCGCTCGTAGCATGCGGCCGGGGCCAGTGGGGCGGCGAGTCGATCCGCGTCGTGGCCCTGACGGCGCGCGGAGAGAAGCTGCCGCTCGACGTGCAGCTCGAGGCCACGTCCGTCGACGGCGACCCGGCCGTCAAGCTCAACGTGCCGCGCCGGCGCATCGAGACGCGCGAGCCCGAAGAGCTCATCGAACAAGCCGTCCACAAGGATCCCGCGACGGGCTTCTATCATCGGCGCCGCTTCCTCGAAGTTCTGACCGATCGCCTCGACGCCGGCGGCAGCCGCGGCGTGCGCGTGCTCGCGTACATCCGCCCCGACAAATTCCGCGAGATCGAGGAGCAGATCGGGCCGCTCGCGAGCGAGGACATCCTCATCCAGATCGCCGAGGAGCTGCGTGCGCTGACACAGCCGAACGACATCTACGGCCGCTTCGGCGGTCAGGTTTTCACGCTGTTCTTGGAGCGCGGCACGCTGCGCGACGTCGAGGCGTGGGCGCACAACGCGCTCGCGCGCATCGCGGGCCGCATCTTCGAGAGCCAGCACAACACGCTCTCCGTCACCTGCACGATCGGGCTCGCCGAGGTGGGCCCCACGACCGGCCGCCTCGACGCGCTGATCGCCGAAGCGCGGCGCTCGAACCACATGGGCCGCGACCAAGGCGGCAATCGCGTCGTGCTCCAGCAGACCTCCGACGAGAGCACGCGAGTGCAGCGCTTCGACGAAGTGTGGGTGATGCAGATCAAGACGGCGCTCATGGAGAACCGCTTCAAGCTCGTGCACTTGCCGATCGCGAGCTTGAGCGGCGAGCGCCAGGTCATGTACGACACCGTGCTGCGCATGATCGACGCGCAGGGCGACGAGGTTGCGGCCACGGAGTTCATGCCGGCGGCGGCGCGCAACCGCCTGCTGCGTGCCATCGACCGCTGGGTCATCGGCGCCAGCGCCGCATTCTGCGCGAAGACGCCGCTCGATTGCTTGTTTCTCAAGCTCTCGGCCGAGTCGGTGATCGACAAGACGCTGCTCGACTGGCTCGCGAAGGCCGTCGGCAGCTCGGGCGTGGCCCCCGGCCGGATCTGCTTCCAGGTGAGCGAAGAGAACGCGACTCAGTATCTTCAGCAAACCCAGGCTCTCGCCACGCAGCTGCGCGCGCGCGGCCATCGCTTCGCGATCGAGAACTTCGGGTTGGGACGCGACTCGAGCCGGATATTGACGCAGACGCCGATGGACTTCTTGAAGATCGACGGCTCGCTGATGCAGAGCCTCGCGAGCGACGCGGCGCTGCAAGATCGCGTTCGCGTCTACGTGCAGGCTGCGGCCAACCGCAAGATTCCGGTGATCGCCGAGCGCGTCGAAGACGCCAACACGATGGCCGTGCTGTTTCAGCTCGGCGTCGCGTACATGCAAGGCCACTACGTCCACGAGCCCGAGGTCGTGCTCGCGGACGCCGGCCGCTAATCCGCCGGGCTCAACCGATCGACAGCGCGCCAACCGCGCGGCAGCGCCATGCCGCGGCGCCCGCGCGTGCCCGCGTAGTGCTCGAGATCCGCGGGCTTGATCACCATGTGGCGCGTGCCCGAATCGATGCGCAGGCCTTGCTCCGGCGCGAGCACGGCGATGCCGGCGAGCACGACGCCCTCTTTGCTCGGCACGGCCAGGATCTTGTTGCCCTTGCCCTTACTGAGCTCGGGCAGCTCCGCGAGCGGAAACACGAGCAGCCGGCCGTCGCTCGAGGCGGCCGCGATCCGCGTGCCGGCGGGCCCGACGGGCGCGGCGGGCACGACGGTGCCGCCCTGCGGAACGCGCAGCGCCGTCTTGCCGGCCTTCTTGTTGGCATACAGCTCGCTCAAGCCGACGACGAAGCCGTAGCCCGCCGATGATGCGAGCACCCATTTGTCCTCGGGCGCGCCGATCAGCACGCCGCGGAAGCTCGCGCCGTCCGGCGGATTGAAATACCCCGACAGCGGCTCGCCCTGCCCGCGCGCCGACGGCAGCGTGTGCGCGCCGACGCTGTACGAGCGGCCCGTGCTGTCGATGAACACGGCGAGCTGATTGCTCTTGCCGCGCGCGGCCGCGAGGAACTTGTCGCCGGATTTGTACGACAGGCCCATGACGTCGATCTCGTGCCCCTTCGCGGCGCGCGCGAAGCCGCGCTCCGAGAGCACGACGGTGACGGGCTCGCTCGTGACGAGCTCCGACTCGTCGATCGCCTGCGCGGCCTCGCGCTCGACGATGCCCGTGCGGCGCTTGTCTCCATGCTTCGCCGCCAGCTCCTCGATCTCGGCCTTCATGAGCTTCGTGAGCTTGGGCCTGGATTTGAGCGTGGCCTCGAGGTCCGCGCGCTCCTCGGACAGCGCCTTCTGCTCGCCGCGAATCTGCATCTCCTCGAGCTTCGCCAAGTGGCGCAGCTTGAGCTCGAGGATCGCCTCGGCCTGCGCGTCGGAAATCTTGAAGCGATTCATGAGGACGGGCTTCGGCTCGTCCTCGCGGCGGATGATCTTGATGACCTCGTCGATGTTCAAGTACGCGACGAGCAAGCCGTCCAAGATGTGCAGCCGCTGCGCGACGCGCTCGAGGCGGTGCTCGAGCCGGCGCCTAACGGTGGCGGTGCGGAACTTGAGCCACTCCTCGAGCAGCGCCTTCAAGCCGAAGACGGCGGGCCGGCCGTCCAAACCGATGACGTTCACGTTCACGCGCACCGTGCGCTCGAGCTCGGTAGTCGCGAACAGGTGATTCATCAGGGCGTCGTGGTCGACCTTCGACTTAGTCGCGATCACGAGCCGCGTCGGGTTCTCGTGATCGGACTCGTCGCGCAGATCCTCGACGAGTGGCAGCTTCTTCGCCGTCATCTGCGCGGCGATCTGCTCGAGCACCTTCGCGCCCGAAGTCTGGAACGGCAGCTCCGTGATGACGATCTCGCCGTCCTCGATCACGTACCGCGCACGGAGCCGCAGCGATCCCACCCCCGACTTGTAGATCTGCACGATGTCGGCACGGCTCGACACGATCTCGCCGCCCGTCGGGAAGTCCGGGCCCTTGATGTGCTTCATGATCTCGCCGAGCGTGGCGTCGGGCTCGTCGAGCAGCTTGATCAGCGCCTTCGCGACCTCGTTCAGGTTGTGCGGCGGCACGTCCGTCGACATGCCGACGGCGATGCCGCTCGTGCCGTTCAAGAGCAGGTTCGGCAGCTGCGCGGGCAGGATCTGCGGCTCGGACAGCGTGCCGTCGAAGTTCGGCTGCCAGTTGACGGTGCCCTGCTCGAGCTCGTTCAGCAGCACCTGCGCGTAGCGCGTGAGCCGCGCCTCGGTGTAGCGCATCGCCGCGAACGACTTCGGATCGTCCTGCGAGCCCCAGTTGCCCTGCCCGTCGATGATCGGGTAGCGGTAGCTGAAGCTCTGCGCCATGTGGACCATGGCTTCGTAACACGCGCCGTCGCCGTGCGGGTGGAACTTGCCGATCACGTCGCCGACCGTGCGCGCGGCTTTCTTCGGCTTCGACGTGGCCGAGAGCCCCAAGTCGCTCATCGCGTAGATGATGCGCCGCTGCACGGGCTTCAGGCCGTCGCCCAAGTGCGGCAACGCGCGGTCGAGGATCACGTACATCGAGTAGTCGAGGTACGCCTTCTCCGTGAAGACGGAGAGCGGCACCCGCTCGATGCCGTCGAAGTTGAGCTCCTGCTCCCTCATGTGCACCTCATTCTTCTTCCGCAACCTCGATCAGGCTTGCCAAATTCGGAGCGGGCAGTGTTTCGCCATGAGGCCGAAGGCGCCGTCCGTCGTGAGCAACGTCAACTCGTGACGCACGCACAATTGCGCCAGCAGCACGTACCCGGCGTCCCACTCGAGCTTGCCCGCGAGCTCGAGCACGGCCTATTGGCGCCGGCGGGCGATGAACTCCTGCAATGCCTTCGTCACTGCGGCAGCCTTGGTCCGCTCGCCGCTGACTTGTAGCGCTTGTTCGGTGAGCTTCGGATCGACCGAGAGATTGCCGGCCATTGGTGGCCATATGTGTGCCTCCTTACAGATCATGCTACGCAGCACGGGGATGGCGGCCAACGTGGCGCTGCGGGCGGGCCGCATCAAACGTCGGCGAGGTTGCCTTTCGCTTGCAGCCAGTCCCGTCTATCCGACGCCCGCTTCTTCGCGAGCAGCATGTCCATGACGTCGACGGCCGCGCCCTTCGTCTTCGCGTCGACGGCGAGCTGAACTAAGCGGCGCGTGTCGGGGGCCATCGTCGTCTCGCGCAGCTGCGACGGGTTCATCTCGCCCAAGCCCTTGAAGCGCGTGACCGTGATCTTGCCGTTCTTCTTCTCGGCCTCGAGGCGGTCCATGAGGAGCTCGCGCTCGGCTTCGTCGAGCGCGTAGTGGACTTCCTTGCCGACGTCGATGCGGTAGAGCGGCGGCATGGCCACGAACACGTGGCCGGCTTCGACGAGCGGCCCGAAGTGCTTCAGGAACAGCGCGCAGAGCAGCGTTGCGATGTGCTGCCCGTCGGAATCCGCGTCGGCGAGGATGCAGATCTTGTGATAGCGCAGCCCGTCCAAGTTGTCCGAGCCGGGATCGACGCCGAGCGCGACGCTGATGTTGTGCACTTCCTGCGACGCGAGCAGCTCGCCGGGCTCGACCTCCCAGGTGTTCAGTATCTTGCCGCGCAGCGGCATCACGGCCTGGAACTCGCGGTCGCGCGCCTGCTTCGCCGAGCCGCCGGCCGAATCGCCCTCAACCAGGAACAGCTCGGCGCGCGCCGGCTCTTGGATCGTGCAGTCCGCGAGCTTGCCCGGCAGCGCCGGGCCCGCGACGATGCGTTTGCGCACGACCGTCTTCGCGGCCTTGAGCCGGTGCTGCGCGTTCTCGATCGCGAGCTGCGCGATCGCGTCGCCGGTCTCGGGGTGCTGATTGAGCCAGAGCGCGAAGTGATCCTTGACGAGGCCGCCGACCAAGTTCGCGCACTCGCGCGACGCAAGCCGTTCCTTGGTCTGGCCCGAGAACTGCGGCTCCTCGATCTTCACCGACAACACGAAGTGGACGCCTTCCCAGACGTCCTCGGGCGCGAGCTTGAGGCCGCGCGGCAAGAGATTCCTGAACTCGCAGAACTCGCGCAGCGCGTCGGTGAGCCCGGCGCGGAGTCCGTTGACGTGCGTGCCGCCCTGCGGCGTCGGCACGAGGTTCACGTAGCTCTCGAGCACGGCCTCGCCGCCGCCCTCGCGGCGCCAGATGACGGCCCACTCGACGGCCTCGTGCTTGCCCTCGAGCTTGCCCGTGAACGGCTGGTCCGGAACGAAATCGCCGTCGCCGACGGACTCCTTCAAGTACTGCCCGAGGCCGCCCGTGTAGATCCAGCGCTCGGATTCTTTCGGCTTCTCGACCTCGAGCGTGACCTCGAGGCCCGGGCACAGCACGGCTTTCGCGCGCAGCACGTGCTTCAGGCGCGGCAACGAGAACTGCGCCGTGTCGAAGTACTTCGGGTTCGGCCAGAAGCGGACCGTGGTGCCGGTCTGATTCTTCGGCACCTTGCCGACGACCTCGAGCTTGCTGCGCCGCTCGCCGTCGGCGAAGCTCATGTTGTATTCCTTGCCGTCGCGCCGCACCCACACCTCGAGGTTCTTCGACAGCGCGTTCACCACGGACACGCCGACGCCGTGCAGGCCGCCCGAGAACTGATAGTTCTTGTTCGAGAACTTGCCGCCCGCGTGCAGGCGCGTGAGGATCAGCTCGACGCCCGAGAGCTTCTCCTGCGGGTGGATGTCGACGGGCATGCCGCGGCCGTCGTCGGCCACCTCGAGCGAGCCGTCGGCATGGAGAATGACGTCGATTTTCTTCGCGTGGCCCGCGACGGCCTCGTCGACGCTGTTGTCGATGACCTCGTGCGCGAGGTGGTTCGGCCGCGTCGTGTCCGTGTACATGCCCGGACGGCGGCGCACGGGCTCGAGCCCGCTCAAGACTTCTATGTCGGCAGCGCGGTAGTTGCTACTCATCGATCCGGCCTAACGCTCGAGCGCAACGCTCGAGCTCCCACGTAGGCCGGCGCGATTGTAGCGCGTTCGAGGCCGAAAATTGCTCCTGCATTTTCGGCACGCCGGCCATCCGTGGCCCTCGGCCGAAAATTGCTCCTGCATTTTCGGCACGCCGGCCATCCGTGGCCCTCGGCCGAAAATTGCTCCTGCATTTTCGGCATGCGAGACAAGCTGTCTGCTCCGGGAGACGGAACAGCTTTCTCTGGAAATCGAAACGGCTCAGTCGAGATCGGCGGCGAGCGAGTTGCGAAGCTCCGGCGGGGCCACGAGCTCGTGGGCGTAGTGCTCGTGCGCGACGCCGAGCTTGAGCGGCGCGCCGCCTTTCAGCGCCTCGCGCAGCGGGGCCTCGAGCTCGAACCGCAAGAAGTGCACGGCCGACGTCTTCGTCTCGTCGCTGCGCTCGAGGTCTTCGTCGGCGATCGCATACGCGCGAGCGAGCGTTCCCACTTCGAGGTACACGCGGTCCTCGATCCCCTTCAATCGCTTGAGCGCCGCGCGGCGCTCCTCGACGTCGGGGTACTCGATCATCATCGTCGCTTTCAAGTTCGTGCCGTCGGGGATCAGCGGATTGTAGGCCTCGAGCTCCTCGGCGATGGCCTCGGACTCGAAGATGCGCTCGGCGCGCAGCATCTCCTGCACCTGATACTGCATCGTGAGGCGGTCCTCGAAGTACAGCGTCACGTTCGGGCCGATCGGCGCCTGGCGATTGCGCTTGTGCGCGAGCACCTCGGCGCGCATGCGCGGCCGCTCCTTGTGATAGCGCTCGAGCGAGAGGAGATCGTCGACCGTCAGCTTCTGCATGGCTCGCCGTCCTTGAGCTTCAAATTCCGTAAGCCTTCCTCAATAGCTGGATCGGATGCGTGGGCTCGGCGGACTCCGCCAGCGTCGCGATCTGCTCCGCCGCCATCGGGCAATCGCTCATGAAGTGCTCGGCCTCGGCGTTGTCCACCTGCCGCGCCACGGGCCGCGCGATCTTGCGCGACACGGCCGCGTATTCCTTCTTCACGCCGTACGTACCGTCGTGGCCCGAGCAGCGCTCGATGGCCTGCACGGAAGTTCCGGGTACGAGCTGCAGCAGCTCGCGCGTCTTGAGCCCCACGTTCTGCACGCGCAGGTGGCACGGCACCTGATAGGCGATCTTGCCCAAGCTCGTCGTGAAGCTCGTCCGCAATTTGCCCTCGCGATGGCGCAGCATCAGGTACTCGAACGGATCGTAGAATGCCTCCGCCACACGCTTGACGCGCTCGTCCTCGGGGAAGAGCAGCGGCAGCTCCTGCTTGAACATCAGCACGCACGACGGCACGACGGCCGTCAAATCCCAGCCGCCGCGCGCAAGCCGATCGAGCTCGTCGATGTTCGCTTCCTTCAGCTTCTCGATCGAGCGCAGGTCGCCGAGCTCGAGCTTCGGCATGCCGCAGCAGCGCTCGCTGCCGACGAGCGCGACGCCGATCTCGTTGTGCTCGAGCACGGCCACGAGGTCCTCGACGAGGCCCGGGTGGTTGCGGTTGCCGTAGCACGTAGCGAACACGGCGACGCGGCCGTTCGTTGCGCCGGCCGGGCTCTTGTCGGCCGCGCGGCCCACGCGGTTCTTGAGCCGCGAGCGCGCGCTGCGAGAGTGGTATTGCGGCACCGGGGCCTCGGCGTCGACGCCGAGCGTCTTCTCGAGCAGTTTGCGGCCGAGCTTCGTGCGATTCACGGCATTCACGGTCTCCGCGACCACGGGAATGCCGGCCAGCGAGCCGACGGCGTCCGTCGAGCTCAAGAGCTTGTCGCGGAACCGCGCCTTGCCGTCCTCGAACGCCTTGACCTTCGCGCGCAGCATCAGATGCGGGAAATCGACGTTCCACTCGTGCGGCGGTACGTACGGGCACTTCGACATGTAGCACATGTCGCAGAGGTAGCAGTGCTCGACGACCTGCCAGTACGCCTCCTTCGGCACGTCGTGCAGCTCGCCGCTCGGCGTCGAATCGACGAGATCGAACAGCGTCGGGAACGCGTTACAGAGGCTGAAGCAGCGCCGGCAACCGTGGCAGATGTCGAAGATGCGCGCGAGCTCTTGTTCGAGCGCGGCCGCATCCGTGAACTCCGGCGAGCGCCAGTCGACGGGATGCCGCGTCGGCGCCTCGAGGCTGCCTTCGCGGCGCGGTGCAGTGGGCGTGTCGCTCACGGCGGTGACCTAGAGCTCCGCTCCGCCCGGGCCGCATCACGCCCGGGCGGAACACGGGAGCTGTCGAGGAACGCGCGGTTACTTCCCGAGCGTGTCGAGCGCTTTCTGGAACCGGTTCGCGTGCGAGCGCTCGGCCTTCGCGAGCGTCTCGAACCAATCGGCAATCTCCTCGAACCCCTCGCTGCGGGCCGCCTTCGCCATACCGGGGTACATGTCCGTGTACTCGTGGGTTTCACCGGCGATGGCGGCCTTCAGGTTCGCGCTGGTCTCGCCGATCGGCAGCCCCGTGGCCGGGTCGCCGACGGCCTCGAGATACTCGAGGTGACCGTGCGCGTGGCCCGTCTCGCCTTCGGCCGTGGAACGGAATACCGTCGCCACGTCGTTGTAGCCCTCGACGTCGGCCTTGGCGGCGAAGTACAGGTAGCGGCGATTCGCTTGGGATTCGCCGGCAAACGCGTCCTTCAGGTTTTGCTCGGTCTTGGTGCCTTTGAGTTTCATCTTCCTCTCCGAAAAACGACATCAAACGGATGCCGGCGCCGCGTCCGGCGGACGCCCTTAGACTTTGTCTAGGGACTCGTGAGCAATCTATTCGCTGCGCCGAAACCTTGTCAACCGGCGCGTTTGACCCTCGCGGGCGGCACCTGTACGGTGGCCGCCTCCAGCGTGGGAACACCCGACATGGCTGCGACCGACGAGAAAGGCAACGACCTGGGCGGGCTCGAAAAATCGCTCGAGGAGCTCGAGGCGATCGTCGTGCGCCTCGAGAGCGGAGACTTGCCGCTCGAGCAGGCGCTGAAGGAGTTCGAGCACGGCGTCAAGCTGACGCGGCGCTGCCAGACAGCCCTTCAACAGGCCGAGCAGAAGGTCGAGATCCTGCTCAAGAAGACGGCGGCGGCCGAGCCGAGCCCGTTCGAAGGCGGCGAGGCGGAATGAGGCCTCGCCGCTAGCCCGCGGCTGGCTGGATGCCCTGAAGCCGCTCGATCAGCGAGCGCAAGAACACCTTGTTGAAGCGCAGCTGGCACGACGACGACGCCTGCTCGAGCAACGTCGAGCTGACGCGCACGAGCGTGAGCGGGCTGATGGCCTTGATCGTGGCCGTGCGGCGCGCGCCGCGCACGTAGCTCGCCTCGCCGAAACAGTCGCCGTCGGAGAGCACGCCGGTCTGCCGCCGTCCCGATTCCACGCTGACGGAGCCGTTGACGATGATGTAGAACCGATCGTCGAGCTCGCCCTCACGGATGATCTCGTCCTCGGGCTGGTAGGTGCACCACTCGCTCGCGCGCAGCACCTCCCAGATCTCGGCGTGCGAGAAGTCGTGGAAGAAACGGAGCTTCCGCAAGAGGTCGAACTGCTCTTGCCGGTCGAGACGGTCGCTCTGGCTGCGCAGCTTCTGGTGCAGCTTCGTCAACGCGCCCGCGAACTCGATGGCGCTCGCGAAGCGCTTCTCGGGCTCCTTGAGGAGCGCCGTCATGACGACGTTCTCGATCTCCTCGGGAATGCCTTCGCGCAGCGTGTGAATCGGCGGCGGCGTCGCATAGACGATCTGGTGCAGCAGCTTGCTCAGGCTGTTGGCGCGAAACGGCCGATAGCCCGTCAAGAGCTCGTACATCACGGCGCCGAGCGAGTAGATGTCCGAGCGGTGCGTGATCTCGGCGGACTGCACTTGCTCCGGCGACATGTAGCTCGGGCTGCCCGCAATGCCTTCGATGCGCGAGACGTCGGAATCCTTGATCAGCGCGATGCCGAAATCGATGATGCGCACGTCGTTGTCGAGCGTGAGCATGATGTTGCTCGGCTTGATGTCGCGATGGATGACGCCGCGGCCGTGCGCGTAGTGCAGGCCCTTCGCGGCCTTGAACAGGATCTCGACGACGTCGTCGATGCGCAGCAGGTTGTCGGGGCGGCAGTAGGCGTTCAGCGTGCGTGCGCCGTGCACGTGCTCCGTGACGACGTAGTAGCTGCCGTTCTCCTCGCCGGCGTCGTAGATCGGCAGGATGTTCGGGTGCTGGAGGCGCCCCATCATCTGCGCCTCGTTGAAGAACATCTTGCGGGTGACGCGCGCCTTCTGCTCGTCTTCCTCGCTCTCGATGTCGTAGAGCTTGATCGCGACGTCGCGGCCGTAGTACGGGTCGTGCGACAGAAACACGCGGCCCGTGCTGCCCTGCCCGACCTCGTTGATGATGACGTACTTGCCGATTCGCTCCGGCACGTCGCGGGCGCCGCACTTCTGCGCGGCCGCTTTGGCTTTGGCCTGCACCATTCCGCTAGATCGTCGGCAGAGCTACTCGGATCGTCATGACTACGGCCGCCGCGAAGAGCGCGGCGATCAGGTCGTCAAGCATAATTCCGAGGCCGCCTTTTAGACTGTGATCCACATCGCGGATCGGCCAGGGTTTGACGATGTCGAAAAACCTAAACGAAACAAAGACTAGCGCGATCGCAAAGACGCTCTTTTCGGCGACGGCGAGGCTCGTCAGAAGCACGCCCGCAATCTCGTCGAAGACGATGCGCTGATCGTCGTGGCGGTTGAGCCGCCGCGCGCTCTCGCCGCAAATGAAGACGCCGAAGCCGATCACCGCCGCCACGACGGCGATGCGCGCCGCGAGCGGCAGATCGAGCAGCCACCAAGCCGCGAGCACGCCGACGAGACTGCCGAACGTGCCCGGCGCGCGCGGCGCGAGCCCGGCGCCGAAACCGAACGCGATGAAGTGGACGGGATCGCGCAGCGTGCCCAAGGTCGACCGCTGCGGGCTCAAAAGTGGCGGTAGCCGCGCACGGCCGGCGTGTACGGCTCTCCGTCGCGGCGACAGACGACGCTTTGGCCCGCGACGAGCTGGCCGATGCGCCGCACGGGCGTGCTCGCGGCTTCGAGCGCGGCTTCGATTTCTTCGGCGCGCGAGGGCGGCGCCGTGAAGCAGAGCTCGTAGTCGTCGCCGCCGCCGAGCGCGTGGGCGAGCGCCTCCTGCGGCGGGAACAGCGACAGGAGCTCGGCCGAGAGCGGCACGCGCTCGACGTCGATCGCCGCACCACAGCCGCTCGCCTTGCAGAGGTGCCCGAGATCGGCGAGCAACCCGTCCGAGACGTCGATCGCCGCCGTCGCGAGCGGCCCCAGCTTGAGCCCCGCGCCGACGCGCGGCACGGGGCGGTAGAAGCGCTCTTTGAGCGCCGCGGCGGCGGACCCTTGCGGCGCTTCGCAGCGCTCGAGAATCAGCGCGATGCCGGCGGCGCTGTCGCCGAGCGTGCCCGTCACGTAGACGTCGTCGCCGACGTGCCCGCCGGCGCGCGTCAGCAAGTTCTTGGGCTCGACGCTGCCCATGAGCTGCAGCGTCAGCGTCAGCGGGCCGCGCGCCAAGTTGCCGCCGACGAGGCTCACGCCGTAGCGTTCGGCGAGCGCGTAGAGGCCGCGGCTGAAGCCGTCGAGCCAGAGCTCGTCGGCGCCGGGCAGCGTCAGCGCGAGCGTGCACCAGCGCGGGCTCGCGCCCATCGCGGCGAGGTCGCTCAAGTTCACGGCCAGCAGGCGGTAGCCGAGCAGGTGCGGCGCCATGCCGTCCGGGAAGTGCACGCCCGCGACGAGCGTGTCCACCGTGACGGCGAGATGGCCGTCGACCTTGAGCACGGCCGCGTCGTCGCCGACGCCGAGCGTGACGTCGGGGTCGCTCGTCGGGCGCGAGAAGTACTTGGCGATGATCTCGAACTCGCCGATCACGGCTTCGGCTCGCGCGGAGCGCCGCGGAGCTCGCGGGCGCTCTTGTCGAGCACCGCGTTCACGAATTTGAAGCTGTCCGCGGCGCCGTAGCGCTTCGCGAGCTCGACGCCTTCGTTGATGACCACCTTGCTCGGCACGTCGACACGGAACTTGAGCTCGGCGAGGCCGAGCAGCAGGATGCCGCGCCCGACGGCGTCGAGCTGCTCGAGGCCGCGCGCCGCCTGGCGCGCGATGATGGCGTCGAGCGCCTCGACGTCGTGGACGATCACGGGTAAGAGCTCCGCGAAATAGTCGCGATCGCAGCGCTCGAACTCCGGCAGCGCGGCGAACTGCGCCGAGATCTCGCCCACGCCGTGGCCGGCGAGCTGCCATTGATAGAGCGCCTTGACGAGCAGCTCTCTAGCCAGGTGCCGTGCTCGAGCACCGCGCTCACTCGTCAAAACCTATTGCTCCAACTGACGCAGCACCGTGGCCATCTGAATGGCCGCGAGCGCCGCGTCGACGCCTTTGTTGCCCGACTTCGTGCCGGCGCGCTCGATGGCCTGCTCGATCGAGTCGACGGTCAGGATGCCGAAGCCGACGGGAATTCCCTCGCTCGAGCTGACCTCGGCAATGCCGCGCGCCGCTTCGGCGGCGACGTACTCGAAGTGCGGCGTCGCGCCGCGAATCACGCAGCCGAGCGCGATCAGCGCCTGATAGCGGCGGCTCGTCGCGAGCTTTCTGATCGCGAGCGGCGTCTCGAACGCGCCCGGCACCCGGACGACTTCGATGTCGCCGGCCGCGACGCCGTGCTTCTGCAGCGTGCCGACGGCCGCCTCGAGGAGGCGATCGACGATGAAGTCGTTGAACCGCGACGCAACGATGCCGAAACGCAGCCCGCGGGCATTGAAGTCGCCCTCGAGCGTCTTGATCCGTTCATCCATGCGAGTCTTCCCGCTCCGCTTCGTCCCACACGTAATCGACGACCTCGAGCCCGAAGCCCGAGAGCGCGTGCATCTGCTTCGGCGCGCCGATGACGCGCATGCGCCTCACCCCGAGCGCGCGCACGATCTGGGCGCCGATGCCGAACGTGCGGAAGTCCATGCCGCGCTTGCCGCGCGCACCGACCTCGGTCTCGGGCTCCGGCGATCTCGTCAACGCCTGCACGGAGCGCATGAGGTCGCGCGCGGACTCCTCGGGCCGCAGCACGACGGCGACGCCGTGGTCGGCCTCGGCGATCGATTTCAGCGCGTCGCGCAGCGGCCGGTGCAGCTTCGGGCTTTGCAGCCCGAGCACGTCGCTCAACGTGTCCTGCCGGTGCACACGAACGAGCGTCGGCGTCTTCTCGTCGAGTAACCCACGTACGAGCGCGAGATGCACGGCGCGGTTCACGTGGTCCTCGAAGCAGACGAGGCGAAACTTGCCGAGCTCCGTCTCCACTTCGGTGTCGGCGATGATCTCGACGGACTCCTCGGTGCGGAGCCGATACTCGATGAGATCGGCGATCGTGCCGATCTTGAGCCCGTGGCGCCGCGCGAACTTGACCAAGTCGTCGCGGCGCGCCATTGCGCCGTCCTCGTTCAGGATCTCGACGATGACGGCGGCCGGCTCGAGCCCGGCGAGCCGCGCGAGATCGCAGCCGGCTTCTGTGTGACCGGCGCGCGTCAGCACGCCGCCCGGCTGCGCCATGAGCGGGAAGATGTGGCCCGGCTGGCGCAGATCGCTCGGCTTCGCGTCGGGCGCCACGGCCGCTTGAATCGTGCGCGCGCGGTCATGCGCCGAGATGCCCGTCGTCACGCCTTCGGCCGCCTCGATCGAGATCGTGAAGTTCGTCGTCTGCCGAAGGTCGGTGTTGCTCACCATGAGCGGCAGACGCAGCTGCTCGCAGCGTGCCGGGGTCAACGTGAGGCAGATGAGCCCGCGGCCGTACTTCGCCATGAAGTTGACGTCCTCGGCGCGCACCTTCGTGGCGGCCATCACGAGGTCGCCCTCGTTCTCGCGCTCCTCGTCGTCGAGGATCACGACCATCTCGCCCGAACGGACGGCCGCCACGATCTCCTCGATCTTGTTGAACGGAGACCAGGCGCTATCGGTTGTCGCGTGCGTAGCCATGCTGCCTCAGGAAGGGAAGGTCGATGCCGCCGTCGGAGTCCGCTCGAACCAGGCGTTCGAGGTAGCGCGCCAGCATGTCGACCTCAATATTAACAGCGGTCCCGCGCGCGTAGGCGCCGAGGATCGTCACGGACTGCGTATGCGGGATGATGTTCACCTCGAGCTCGGCGCCGCGCACGGCGTTGACCGTGAGGCTCACGCCGTCGACGGCCACGGAGCCTTTCTTGGCGACATAGCGAGCCAGCTCCGCGGGCACCGCGATCACGAGACGCGTCGAGCCGCCGACGGGCTCCACCGAGCGCACCTCGCCGACGCCGTCGACGTGGCCCGTCACGAAGTGGCCGTCGAGCGGGTCGCCGGCCTTGAGCGGCGGCTCGAGATTCACGCGCGAGCCGGCCGTCAGGCGGCCCAATGTGGTGACGGCCAGCGTGGCCGCCGACACGTCGGCCGTGAACGTGCTCGGCGCCGCGGCCACGGCCGTCAGGCACACGCCGTTGACGGCGATGCTGCCCCCGACCGCGAGCGGCGCAATGGCGGCGTTGCCGAGCTCGACGACGAAGCGCGCGTCGCTGCCTAAGTCGGTTCGGGCCGCGACGCGTCCGATGCCTTTCACCAATCCCGAGAACACGCGTTCTCCTCAACCGCGCCGAGGCGGCGGTACCCTACTCACGCGCCCGGTGATGCGCAAGTCGCGGCCGATCTTGCGCACATCGTCGAAGTGGAGACCGTAGGCGTCGGCCAGCGATTCGAGCGCCGGAATCTCGAACATGCCTCGCGCCGTGGCGCCGAGCAGCGTCGGCGCCACGTAGACGATGAGCTCGTCGATGAGCCCTCCCTTGAGCAGCGCGCCGTTCAAGCCCGCGCCGGCCTCGACCCACACATCGTTGATCTCGAGCGAGCCCAAGTGCTCGACGACGGCGCGCAGGTCGCAATGCTCGGCGTCGCCGGCGACGCGCTCGACGCGCGCGCCGGCCGCGCGCAGCGCCCCCGCGCGTCCGT
>JBBIJV010000033.1:0-22774 GCA_037445815.1 Rhodospirillaceae bacterium | reverse complement strand
GGGCCGGCGTGGTGCCCGCGAACGCGAGCCGGCCCGCGCTCGGGCCCGGCGGCCGCGGCGGCTCGAATGACAGGTTGTAGCGCTCCTCGGCCGGCAGGAGCGTGTTGCACGAGGCGTCGAGCTCGGGCAGCACCGAGAGCACGACGGGCTCGAGCACGACGCCGCCGCAGATCCGCGGCCGGTCGGCCGCGACGACGCCTTCGACGAGCACGCGATGCCCGAGCCACGGCGGCGTCACGGGCGCGCTGACGTCGGTCTGCAGCGTCAAAAAGTACAGCTCGCCGTCGTGCTCGGCGAGCCAGCACGGCACGGAGGCCGTGTCGCGCACGATCGGGCACGCGACGAAGTTGCGCCGCTCGACGGGCGGGTCCTCGGCCGTGAGCGGCGCGGCGGCGAGCGCGAGCAGCAAAAGCGGGGCGGCGCGGCGGCGGCTCATAATGCGCTCAGGAACGCGACGAGGTCGCGCTTTTCCTGCTCGGAATAACCGATTGCATAGCGGCGGTCGTAGAAGTCGACGAGCTCGCGGAGTGTCGCCGCGGAGCCGTTCGAGAAGTACGGCGCGCGCGCCGCGAGCCCGCGGAACTGCTGCATGACGATCGCGCCGACGTCGTTGCACTTGCCCGAGACGAGCGCTCGGCCCGGGTCCTGCGTGTAGATCACGCGGCCGAGAAACGGGTGCGGCGCCACGTCGGCGTTGCAGGTGACTTTGAACAGCGGCAACTGCGGCTTCTCGCTCGTCCATGGATTCAGCGGCGCCTCGCGCGCCCACGGCAGGTTCGTCGTGCCGATGTCCATCCAGCCGTTCGCCACGTCCATGCCCGTCATGTGCATGCCGTGGCAGGTCGAGCAAGTGCGCTTCACGGGGTTGCCCAAGCCGACGCTGTTCAGGTGCATCGAGTCGCGGATGAAGAACGTGCGGAACATGAACACGTCGTGGCCGCGCGCGATCGACGCGCGCGCTTCGTGCGCCGCGTCGGCGCCCGGCCCTTCGGCTCCCGGTGGGCGCTCGAGCCACGCCGCGTCGAGCGGGAACACGAAGCGCGTCGTGTTGTTGCCGAGCACGCCCGCCGGCGCGGCGGCCAGATTCTCGGGCCCGAAGCCCGGACCGGCACGAGCCGTGAGGTCGCCGGCCGCGGCGTCGAACGCTTGCGCGGCGTAGACCTGCTCTTCGAACGCGAGGATCCGGTCGAGATCGGCCGCGGCCAGGCCGCTCGGGAGCTCTAGATGTGCGCGCGCGGCGTCCTGGGCCTGGAGCCGGAGCGTCGTCGCGCGCGCGTCGGCCATCATGTTCATGCTCGTCGGCAAGCCCGTGTCGGGGTCGCGCACGGCGGGCAAGCCGCTCTTCGCGATGAACGGCCCGACGCCGAAGTTGTGATGCGTGAGGTACTTCGTGTTCGCGACGGGCCTCGGCCGGCGGTAGACGGAGACGGTCGGCTGCGGGGACGACAATCCATGCTCGGGATGCGTGTTGCAGCCCGTCGGATCGCGCACCACCTCGAGCGAGAACTCGACAGGCAACGGTTCCCCGTGTGCGTCGCGCGGCGGCCACGGCAGCGCGACGCGGATCAGCCCGCGCGTCAGGAGCAGCGAGTGCGCGGCGGGGTCGCCGGAGGGTAGATGCGGGCAATTGCGGCCGTCGACGGCCGCGAACAGCGGATCCCGCCCGCTCGTCGCCGCCCAGCGTTCGCGCACGGACTCGACCGAGAGCGCCATGGCGTCGGAGGGCTGATGGCACGTGACGCAGGCGCGCCCGTTCGTGCCCAGCGGCTCGAAAAACGGGTGCCCGCGCGTGTCGATCGTGCCCGACGTGTTCAGGATGCCGAGCGCGCCGGCGGCGTTCGGGTACGACGTCTCGGCCGGCAGCGGCCGCCCGTCCCCGGGCGCCCACCATTCGCCGGCCGCCGCGCCCCCCGCGAGCCATGACGCCAGCACCGCGACGGCGCCGCGCGCCGCATGCCGTCGAACGTCGTTGCGCACTCGTTCCCCCGCACGGCGCCAGGCGGCGCCGAGGGGCCGACTATGCCGCCGGCCCCCCGCCGTGACAAGCGAGGCGCGAGCGGCTTGCCGTCGCGAAACGCCGGCGAGGCGCTGCGGTAAACTCGCGCCCGAGGCCGCCATGTCGTCATCCACGTCACGCACGATCCGCGCCAACATCTATTTCGCGGAGAAGGATCGTGCGCTGCGCGAGGACGTGCACCGCCTCGGAGAGCTCGTCGGCGAGCTCGTGCGCGAGCAAGGCGGCGAGGCGCTGTTCGACCTCGTCGAGACGGCGCGCAAGCTCGCGATCGCGCATCGCGAAGGCGACGACGCGGCCTACGGCGAGCTCAAGCAGCTGCTCTCGGCGCTCGCGCCGAGCACGGCGCGCGATTTCATTCGCGCGTTCTCCACGTACTTCCAGATGGTCAACATGGCGGAGAAGGTGCACCGCATCCGCCGCCGCCGCGCGTACCTGCGCGACGAAGGGGCGCCGCAACCGTTCGGCTTCGTCGACATCCTGCAACGGCTCAAAGCGCAGGGCGTCGACGGCCGCGAGATCGAGAGCGCGCTCGCGGGGCTTCGCATTCAACCGGTGTTCATGGCGAACCCGACGGAAGTCACGCGGCGCACGCTGCTGCGCAAGGAGCACAACATCGCTCGCCACCTCGTCGAGATGATGGATCCGTATCTCACGCCGCACGAGCTCGAAGCGACGCTCGGGCAGATTCGCCAGGAGATGACGACGGGCTGGCAAACCGTCGAGGGGCTCGACGAGGGCATCCGACTCCGCGACGAGGCGGAGCACGTGTTGTTTTTCGTGACCGACGTTCTGTATCGCATGGTGCCGCCGCTCTACGAAAGTCTCGAGAGCGCGCTCGAGAGCACGTTTCCCGAGCCGAGCGGCATGCAAGTGCCGATCATCGTGCAGTTCGGCACGTGGGTCGGCGGCGACATGGACGGCAACCCACACGTCACCGCGAAGAGCATTCGCGAGACGCTCGCGCGGCAGCGTTCGCTGGCGCTCGATCTCTACTACCGCGAGTGCGCCGAGCTCGCCGCGCACTTGAGCCAAGGGCTTGCCCGCGTCGGTGTCTCGGAGGAGCTCGTGCGTCGCACGCAGGAGTACGCCGGCCACTTTCCCGAGGCGGCGGCGTCGCTGCCGGTGCGCCATCGGCAGATGCCGTATCGCGCGTTCTTGCGGCTCGTGGCGGCTCGTCTCAAGGCCACGTACGACGACGATGCGTTTCCGTACGAGTCGCCGAACGAGCTCGTCGCGGACTTGGAGCTCATCGCCGACAGCCTGCGCGCGAACAAGGGCCGCCACGCCGGGCTCTTCGCCGTGCGCCGCTGGCTGCGCCGCGTGCGCACGTTCGGGTTTTATCTCGCGACCGTCGACTTGAGACAGAACGCGCTCGTTCACCGGCGCGTCATCGGCGAAGCGCTGCAGGAGCCCGGTTGGCTCGCGGCCGACGACGAGCAGCGCGCTCGGCGGCTCGAGCAGGCGCTCGAGCGGCGCGAGTCGCCGCTCGGCACGCTGTCGTCGGAAGGCCGGCGCACTCTGGCGGTGTTCCAGACGATCGCGCATTGCCGGCGCAAGTACGGCCAGGAGTCGATCGGTCCCTACATCGTGAGCATGGCGCACGGCCCCGACGACGTTCTCTCCGTGCTGCTGCTCGCCAAGTGGGGCCATCTCGGCCCGAAGACGGAAGCCGTGCCCCTCGACATCGCTCCGTTGTTCGAGACGGGCGAGGACGTCGAGCGGGCGCCGAGGATCATGGAGCGCTTGCTCAAGGACAAGCTCTATCGCGAGCACCTGCGCGCGCGCGGCGATCACCAGATCGTCATGCTCGGCTACTCGGATAGCTACCGCGACGGCGGCATTGCCGCCGCCCGCTGGAGCCTGCAGAAAGCGCAGCAGCAGCTGGTCGAGATCATGGCGCTGCACGGCGTCAGGCTCACGGTGTTCCACGGTCGCGGCAGCACGGTGAGCCGCAGCGGCGGAGCCCAGCACGACGCCGTGCTCGCTGCGCCGCGCGGTGCGATCGCCGGGCGGCTGCGCGTGACGGAGCAGGGCGAGAACTTGAACACGAAATACGGCCTGCGCGGCATCGCGCTGCGCACGCTCGAGCAGACCGTGTCCGCCGTGCTGCTCGTGACGCTACGGCCGCCGCCCGCGAATCCCGCCGAGCCGCACTGGCAGGCGATCATGGAGGAGATCGCCGTCGCGAGCCGCGGCGCGTATCAAAGTCTCTTGTCGGACCCCGACGATTTCATTCAGTACTTTCGGGCCGCGACCCCGATCGACGTCATCGAGCGCATCGGTAGCCGCTCCGAGCGCGCGGAGCACGTCACCGATTCGCTGACGGAGCCGCGCGCCGCGCCGTGGGCCTTCGCGTGGACGCAGAGCCGCTGCCTCCTGCCGAGCTGGTACGGCATTGCGACGGGCCTCAAGGCGGCTATCGACGCGCACGGCGAGGACGCGCTCGTCGAGATGTTCGAGCAGTGGCACTTCTTCCGCGTGTTGCTCTCCGACGTTTCCACCGCGCTCGCCAAGGCGGACCTCGACATCGCCGCGCGCTACTCGCTGCTCGCCGGCGAGCGGCACGACAAGTTCTTTCCCGCGATCCGCCGTGAGTATCGGAGCTCGGTGGATTTGATCTTGCGGCTCACGCGCCAGAACGAGCTGCTCGAAGCGTCGCGCACGCTGCGGCGCGCGATTCGCCTGCGGAGCCCGTACGTCGATCCGATGAGCTACCTGCAAGTCGACCTGCTCGAGCGCTGGCGCAGCGGCGGCCGGCAGGACGGGCCCGTGCTTCAGGCGCTGACGGCGAGCATTCACGGCATCGCGCACGCGATGCAGGGAACCGGCTAGCTAGGCGCGCGGGCGCCTCGAGCGGCGGCGCAGCGGCGCGGCGCGAATCCAGCGGACGATACGCGTAGCGAGCTCGTCGACGGCCACGTCGCGCTCGGCGAGCGCGCGGCCGCGCACGGAGATGCCGGCGCGGTGCACGGTCTCGTGATCGCCGGAGACGAGCGGGTGCCACCAGTCGAGCGGCTGGCCGGCCGCGAGCTTGCGATAGGCGCACGTCGTCGGCAGCCAGTCGAACGTGTGCGCGTCGGCCGGGCGAAGCGCCACGCAGTCGCGCACGAGCGCGTGCCGCTCGGCATAACGGCGACAGCGGCAACGATCCCGATCGAGCAGCCTGCACGCGACGTCCGTGTACGCCACGCGGCCCGTGGTTTCGTCCTGCAGCTTCTTCAGGCAGCACCGCCCGCACCCGTCGCAGAGCGACTCCCACTCCTCGGGTGTGAGCTCACCGAGCGTCTTGCGCTGCCAAAAAGGCTCGGGCATTCCCCTCCGCGGGTCGAACCAAGGACGCCTACGCGATTGTAGCCTTGCGGCCGGGCCCCGCGCCTCAAGTACCGTTCACGACCTTGCCGCCCGCGAGCTCGATCACGTGCCGGCAGCGCCCGGCCGCTTCGAGGTCGTGCGTGACGAGCACGAGCGTCGTGCCGGCGGCCTTGTTCAAATCGAACAAGAGGTCGAGTATCCGCGCGCCGGTCTTGTTGTCGAGATTGCCCGTCGGCTCGTCGGCGAACAGCAACGAAGGCTGCGTGACGAACGCGCGCGCGATCGCGACGCGCTGCTTCTCGCCGCCCGAGAGCTGCTTCGGATAGTGCCTGAGCCGCTGCTCGAGGCCGACGTCGACGAGCGCCTGGCGCGCGCGCGCCGACGGATTCGGCGCGGCCGCGAGCTCGAGCGGCAGCATCACGTTCTCGATCGCCGTCAACGACGGCAACAGGTGAAAAGATTGGAAAACGAACCCCACCTCGCGGTTGCGCACGCCGGCGCGGCCGTCCTCGTCGAGCGCCGTGAGCTCCGCGCCGTTCAACCACACCTTGCCCGATGTCGGCACGTCGAGCCCCGCGAGCAGAGCGAGCAGCGTCGACTTTCCGGCGCCGGACGGGCCCACGATCGCGGCCGTGTGGCCGCGCGGCACGTTGATCGTGACGGAGTCGAGGATGGTCAGCTCACCCTCGGGGCTGCTAACCTTTTTCGTGAGGTTGTCGGCTCGTAACAGGAACGACTCGGTGCTCATTTTCCAACGCCTTGCTGCTCTGCTCGCGCTCGCCGTCCTCTGCCTTCCGGCAGCCTTCGGCGCCGGGCAAACCATCGTCGTGGTGGGCGACTCGCTGAGCAGCGGCTATGGGATCGACGCCGAGCAGTCCTGGGTCGCGATGCTCGAGGATCGCTTGCGATCGGAAGGTTACGGGTATGAGGTAGTGAATGCCAGTATCGCGGGCGATACGTCCGCGGGCGGCCTCGCCCGGCTGCCGCGGCTGCTCGAGCAGCACGCTCCCGAGATCCTCGTCATCGAGCTCGGCGGCAACGACGGGTTGCGCGGCCAGCCCGTCGCCGCGCTGCGCGACAACCTCGCGAAGATGATCGAGCAAAGCCTGGCGAGCGGCGCCGAGGTGCTCCTGGCGGGCATCCAGATTCCGCCGAACTACGGCGGCAGCTACACGCAAGCGCTCTCGGCCGTGTATCCGGAGCTCGCCGAACGCTACGGCGTAGCCCTCGTCGACTTCCTGCTCGAGGGCGTAGCGCTTCACGACGAGCTCATGCAGCCGGACGGCATTCATCCGAACGCGGCAGGACAGAAGGTCGTGTTCGCCAATGTCTGGCGCGTGCTTCGTCCGCTGCTCGCGCCGCACGATGCCCCCTAAGCGCTGGGTCGCCGCCTACTCGCCGGGCGTGCCGGCCGAGATCGATCCCGACACCTATCCGTCGCTCGTCGCGCTGCTCGAGGCGAGCTTCGAGCGCTTCGCCGCGCAGCCTGCCTTCACGAACCTCGGCACCACGCTGACGTTCGCCGACACCGGGCGCCTTTCGCAGGCGTTCGCGGCCTATGTGCAGTCATTGCCGGGCATCGAACGCGGCGACCGCGTCGCGATCATGGTGCCGAACACGCTCCAGTCGCCGGTCGTGCTGTTCGGCATCTTGCGCGCCGGGCTGGTGGTCGTGAACGTGAACCCGATGTACACGGTGCCCGAGCTCGAGCACCAGCTCTTGGACAGCGAAGCGCGCGTCATCGTCGTGCTCGAAAACTTCGCGCACACGCTCGAAGCCGCTTTGCCGCGGACGAAGGTCGAGACCGTCATCGTCACGCGGCTCGGCGATCACTGCGCGCCGCTCAAGCGCGCGGCCGTCAATTTCGTCGTCAAGCACGTCAAGAAGCTCGTGCGGCCGTACCGCATTCCGGGCGCCGTCGATTACCGTGCCGCGCTCGCGCGCGGCGCGACGCTTCCCTATACGCGGCCCGAGCTTTCAGGCAAGGATCTCGCGTTCCTGCAATACACGGGCGGTACCACCGGAGTCGCGAAGGGCGCGATGCTGACGCACCGCAACATCGTCGCGAACGCGCTCCAGGCCGCGGCGTGGGCGCGGCCGTTCTACGCGCCCGACGCCGGCGTCATCGTGACGCCGTTGCCGCTCTATCACATCTACTCGCTTACGGCGAACCTGTTCTGCTTCGTCGAGCTCGGCGGGCACAACCTGCTCATCACGGATCCGCGCGACATCAAGGGGTTCATCGCCTTGCTCAGGAAGCATCGCTTCGCGTTCATGACGGGCGTCAACACGCTGTACAACGCGCTCTTGCGCGCGCCCGACTTCGCGTCGCTCGACTTCTCGTCGCTGCGCGTTGCGATGGGCGGCGGCATGGCCGTGCAGCGCGACGTCGCGGCGCGCTGGAAGGCCGTCACGGGCGTCGTGATTGCGCAGGGCTACGGGCTCACGGAAGCGTCGCCGATCGTCTCTGGTAATCCGCTGCACTTGAACGAATTCAACGGCTCGGTGGGCCTGCCGTTCCCGTCGACCGAGGTCGCGATCTTCGACGACGAGAACCGAGAGCTCGGCCCGAACCAGGTCGGCGAGATCTGCGTACGCGGGCCGCAGGTCATGGCCGGCTATTGGCGGCGCCCCGAAGAGACCGCGAAGGTGATGTTCGGCGACGGCTGGCTCCGCACGGGCGACGTCGGCCGGCTCGACGAGAACGGATTTCTCTTCATCGAGGACCGAAAGAAGGACGTCATCGTCGTGTCAGGTTTCAAGGTGTATCCGAACGAGATCGAGGACGTCGCGACGCAGCAGGCCGGCGTCCGCGAAGCGGCCGCGGTCGGCGTGCCGGATCCGCAGTCGGGCGAGGCCGTGAAGCTTTACGTGGTGCGCAGCGACGACAAGCTGACGGCCGCGGACGTGCTCGCGCATGCGCGCCGCAACCTCACGGGCTACAAGGTGCCGAAGCACGTCGAGTTCGTGCCGGACCTGCCGAAGTCGAACGTCGGCAAGGTGCTGCGGCGCGCGCTCAAGGAGCGCGGCGCCGCTCAAGCCAGCGCGAGCCTCGACAGGTAGAGCGCGAGCCCGACGAAGCCGCCGACGAGCGTGCCGTTCACGCGGATGTACTGCAGGTCCGTGCCGATGTTGAGCTCGATGCGGCGCGACGTCGCGGCGGCGTCCCAGCTCTCGATGGTCTCCGAGACGATCTCGCTCAACGGGTCGCGGTAGTTCTCGACGACGTGCAGCAGCAGCTCCTTGAGCCAGCCGTCGAGCTCGGCCGCGAGCGCATCGTCGGCGCGGAGCCGAAGCCCCAGCGCGCCGATCTCGCGCTGCAAGCCCACGGCGAGCGGCGACGCCTCGTCGGCCAGCGCGTCCGCGAGCTCGCGGCGCAGCCGCTGCCAGAGCTCGAGCGCATAGGCTCGGACGGCCGGATGCGAGACCAGCTCGTCCTTCAAAGCGCGGCTCTTCGCCGCTAGGTTGGGATCGTCGGCCAGCGCGTGCTCGAGCGCGCCGAGCCGCGCTTTGATCTCGGCGCGTCCGGGGTGCGCCGGGTCCGCGGCCATGGCGTCGAGCAGCTCTTCGAGGCCGCCGACGAGCTTGTCGAAGATCTCTTGATCGACGAACTTCGGCAGCCACCACGGGCTCTGCTCGTGAATGCGCACGCGGAGCGACACGCGGTTCTTCTCGAGCTCGGCGCGGGCGAACGAGACGAGCTGATCGATGATCAGGTCGGCGCGCTCGCCCGTCGCAAGCACGGCGAGCACGGTCGCCACGACGCGATTCACGGGCACGTCGTCGAACGAGGCGCGCAACGTGGCGCCGAGCGCGCCGCGCAGGTCGCCGCCGCGGCCGTCCTCGCGGAGCGCCCACGCGAGCGCGAGCTTAAGATCGCGGCTCACGCGAGATGAGTTGCCGCCGTCTTCCAGCCAGGCGCCGAGGCGGGCGGCGAGGTTCGTGCGCGAGAGGCGCCGGGCCACGGCCTCGCGGACGAGAAAATGGTCGCGAATGAAGCGCGCCAGCGCGCGCCCGATCTCGTTCTTGCGCGCCGGCACGATGGCCGTGTGGGGGATCGGCAGCCCGAGCGGCCGGCGAAACAGCGCCGTGACGGCGAACCAGTCGGCGAGGCCGCCGACGAGCGCGGCTTCGGCAAACGAGCGCACGGCCTCGACGTACGGAACCGGGGGCGCGAGCCACGTCGTGCCGGCGTAGACGACGGCCATGACGCCGAGCAGCGCCGTGGCGAAGGCCCGCATGCGGCGCAGGCGGCGTACTAGCGCAGGGTCCGAGGCTGCCGGCGCGGTGGGCGTGCTGCTCATCCGAAGACGGCGGCAATCTCCTCTTGGATTGCCGTCGCGGCCATGTAAGGGTCTACGGCGTCGCGAATCGGCCTGCCCACGACGATATGGTCGGCGCCCGCGCGCAACGCGAGCGTCGGCGTCACGACGCGGCGTTGGTCATCGGTGCGTGCGCCGTCGGCGGGGCGAATACCGGGCGTCACGATCAGCGGCTCCGGGCCGAACGCTGTGCGCAGCGCCCCCGCCTCGAGGCCGGACGCGATCACCCCGTCGCAGCCGGCGGCAACGGCTTGGCGCGCGCGCTTCAGCACGAGCTCCTCGACGCCGAGCGTGATGCCCATCTCCGCAAGATCGGCCGGCGCAATGCTGGTGAGCACGGTGACGGCCAGCACCTTGAGGTCGGCGCCTTTCGCGCCGGCCGCCGCCTCCACGGCCCCGCGGTCGGCGTGGACGGTGAGGAACGTGGCACCCGAGCGCGCGAGCTGGCGCACGGCGGCCGCGACGGTGGCCGGAATGTCGAGCAGCTTGAGATCCGCGAAGACTTTCTTGTCCCGTTCGAGCAGCCAGTCGAGCAGCTCGAAGTAATGGCGCGACGTGGCGAGCTCGAGGCCGATCTTGTAGAACACGACGCTGTCGCGGAGGCGCGTGACGAGCGACTTCGCGGCCTCGAGCTCCGGCACGTCGAGCGCGAAAATCAAGCGCTCGCGATTGGCGATCGAGCGGGCGGGGGTGGTTGCGGCGGCCACGAGGCGATTCTAGCAGCCGCATTCACGCGCCGCGCAGCGCGTCGCGAGTTTGCAGCGCGAAGCGGTCTGTCATGCCGGCGATATAGTCGGCCACGACGCGAGCGGCGCCGGCTTCGTCGCCCGCGGCGGCGTGCTCGCGCGCGAGCGCCGCGTGCTCGTCGGGCATGCGTCCGTAGTCGGCCATCAGCGAGTCGAACAGAAACCGAACCGTCTCGCGCGCCTGCTCGGTCATCTGGCGCACGTGCGGATGCGTGTAGAGCGCGTCGCGCAGGAAGCGCTTGAGCTCGAGCTGCGCGTCGCGAAACGGCGGGCTCAGCGTGATGAGGCCGTGAGGCAGCGCGCGCACGTCGTCGACGTGGCGCGGCGCCGCCGCTGCGATCGCGGCGGCGCTCGCGGCCACGAGATCGCCGACCAGCCGGCCGATCATCTCGCGCACCACCTCGCTGCCCAAGAGCTGCGGTTTGAGCTTCGGGTGCTCCGCCGCCACGCGCTTCAGGTGCTCGGCGAAGAACGGCAGCGTCGCGAGCTGCTCGAGCGTGACCAAGCCTGAGCGCAAGCCGTCGTCGACGTCGTGATTGTTGTACGCAATCTCGTCGGCGATGTTCGCGAGCTGCGCTTCGAGCGCCGGCTGCGTGCGGTCGAGGAAGCGCCGGCCGACGTCGCCAAGCCGCTGCGCGTTCTTCGCCGAGCAGTGCTTCAAGATGCCCTCGCGCGTCTCGAACGTGAGGTTCAAGCCGCGAAAAGCGGCGTACCGGTCCTCGAGGTGGTCGACGACGCGCAGCGATTGCAGGTTGTGCTCGAAGCCGCCGTAGTCGCGCATGCAGTCGTTCAGCGCGTCCTGGCCGGCGTGGCCGAACGGCGTGTGGCCGAGGTCGTGCGCGAGGCTGATCGCCTCGACGAGATCCTCGTTCAGCTTGAGCGCGCGCGCCACCGTGCGTGCGATCTGCGCCACCTCGAGCGAGTGCGTGAGCCGCGTGCGGTACAGGTCGCCCTCGTAGTTGACGAAGACCTGCGTCTTGTAGACGAGCCGGCGAAACGCCGTCGAATGAATGATGCGATCTCGATCGCGCTGGAACTCCGTGCGCAGCTTCGGCGGCGGCTCCGGATAGCGGCGGCCGCGCGAGTGCGCCACGGTGGCCGCGTACGGAGCGAGCTCGCGCAGGTCGCTCACTTGAGCTGCTCGGCGAGCACGGCTCGCAGCGTGTCCTCGGCCGGCGCGCGCGTGACTCGCGCGTCGCCGAGCGCACGAATCAGGATGAGCTTGAGCCCGGCGCGATCGGCCTTCTTGTCGCCGCGCATGGCTTCGAGCAGCGCGTCCACGTCGACGCCGGGCGCCGCCGTCGGCAGGCCGGCCCGTGCGAGCAGCCGCTCGATGCGCGCGCAGTCGGCGGCCCGAAGCCAGCCGAGCGCCGCGGACGTGCGCGCCGCGAGCACGATGCCGATGGCGACGGCTTCGCCGTGCAGCCAGCGCTCGTAGTTGCCGATCGCCTCGAGCGCGTGGCCGAACGTGTGCCCCAGGTTCAGCAATGCGCGCCGGCCATGCTCGCGCTCGTCCTCGGCGACGATGGCGGCCTTGATTTCGCACGAGCGGCGGATCGCGTGCGTCAGCGCGGCCGCGTCGAGCGCGCGCAACTCGTCGACGTGCGTCTCGAGCCACTCGAAGAACTCGGCGTCGACGATGATGCCGTACTTCACGATCTCCGCGAGGCCGGCGCCGAGCTCGCGCGGCGGCAGCGAGCGCAGCGTGTCGGTATCGGCAAGCACCGCGATCGGCTGATGAAAGGCGCCGATCATGTTCTTCGCGCGCGGATGATTCACGGCCGTCTTTCCGCCGACCGACGAATCGACCTGCGCGAGCAGCGTGGTCGGCACCTGGACGAAATCGACGCCGCGCTGATAGCTCGCGGCGGCGTAGCCCGTTAGGTCGCCGATGACGCCGCCGCCGAGCGCCACGAGGCAGCAGTCGCGATGAAAGCGCCCTTCGATGAGGCGGTCGATGACGGTGGAGAACGTGGCGAGCGTCTTGTACCGCTCGCCGTCGGGGACGATCAGAGTGTCGAGCTCTCGGCCGCCGAGCGCGGCCTGCACGCGTTTAAGGTACAGCGGCGCCACGACGTCGTTCGTGACGATCAACACCTGCTTCGCGGTCGTGCCGTAAAGCTCGGGCTGTCCGAGCAGCTTCGGTCCGATGTGGATCGGGTAGCTGCGCTCGGCGAGGGCGACGGAGATCGTGTCCACGCGCGGAGGTTGGGAAGTGCGCTCGCTCATTGCAACGCGCGGGCGGAGCCGCTCGAAAACCTCGGCGGCGACGGCGCGCACCTGGCGGCCCGTCGTGTCGATGCGCAGGTCCGCGGTGCTTTCGTAGAGCGGCCGCCGGACGACCATGAGCCTCTCGAGCACCGTGCGCGGGTCGTCGCCCATCAGCAGCGGCCGGGTCTTCGACGCTTTCGTGCGGCGGACGAGCGTGTCGATCGTGGTCTCGAGGTAGACGACGACGCCCGTCGCCGCGAGCCGCTCGCGGTTGGCCGCGTCGAGGATGACGCCGCCTCCCGTCGCGACGACGACGTCGTCCTGCGCCGTCAGGTCCGCGATGACGTCACGCTCGCGCTCCCGAAAGCGCGCCTCGCCTTCCTTCTCGAAGATGTAGCGGATGTCGACGCCGGTGCGTTTCTCGATCTCGGCATCGCTGTCCCTGAACTCCTTGCCGAGCAGCGCCGCGAGGCGGCGGCCCACGGCGGTCTTCCCGGAGCCCATCGGGCCGATCAAGTATACGTTCCGTTGGCCGAGCATGGCTCGTTAGGATACTGAAAGCGAGACGGCCGCCCAAAGGCGGCCGTCCCACGAAGAACCGAGGAGAGGTTTGCGCCTAGTTCAGGCGCGTTCCTTCGCGAATGATCTTCGGCGTCACGAAGATCAGGAGCTCCGCATTGTTGTTCGTCTGCGTGCGGCTCCGGAACAGATACCCGATGCCGGGGATGTTGCCCAAGCCCGGCACCTTCGTGACGGCGCTGCGCAGCTCCGTCTCGTAGACGCCGCCGAGCACGACGGTCTCACCGTCGTTGACGTGGACCTGCGTCGTCAGCTCGCGCGTGTCGATGCTCGGGATGAAGCCGCCGGCCTGGCCGCTCGAGACGACCTCGCCGACGGAGTCCTTCGTGACGACGAGGTCCATGATGATGCGGTTGTCCGGCGTGATCTGCGGAGTCACGCTCATGCTCAAGACGGCTTCTTTGAACGACACCGTCGTGGCACCGCTCGACGACGACTCCTGATACGGAATCTCCGTGCCCTGGAGGATGCGGGCTTCCTTCTGGTTCGTCGCGATGATCCGCGGCGTCGAGATCACGCGGCCCTCGCCTTCGGCCTGGAGCGCCGAGAGCTCGAGGTCGACGAGATAGTCGCTGCCCAAGATCGCGAGCGCGATCGAGCCGGCCGGCGCCGCGACGGGCAGATTCACGTTGTAGCGCGAGGTCTGCGGTGGAACGCCGACCGGTGTCGCGGGACCGCCGGGACCGCCGATCAGCGGCGCGCCGACCATGCTGGCCGCGCCGGCGCCGGAGCCCGTGACGCCGATCAAGCCGTTGCCGTTGTTGTCGTTGACCGACGTGGTGCCGAACCGCACCCCGAGCTCACGGCTGTAGTCGTCGTTCACGATGACGACGCGGCTCTCGATCAGCACTTGCGCAATCGGTATGTCGAGCGTCGTGACGAGCCGCCGAATGTCGGCGAGGCTCGACGACACGTCGCTGACGAGCAGCGTGTTCGTGCGCTCGTCGATCGCCACGGTGCCCCGATCCGACAGCAGCGAGTTGCCGCCTTGGCCCTGGATCAGCGTAGCGAGGTCGGCCGCCTTCGCGTAGTTCACCTGAATGAACTCGGAGCGCAGCGGCTCGAGCGTCTGTTTCGCTTGCAAGGCCTCGAGCTCGGCCTGCTCGCGCGCCGCGATCTCTTCGGCCGGCGCGACGATGATGACGTTGCCGTTACGCCGCATGGCGAGGCCCTTCGTCGTCATGACGACGTCGAGCGCCTGGTCCCACGGCACGTTCTGCAGCCGCAGCGTCATGCTGCCCTGCACCGTGTCGCTGACTACGATGCTCAAGTTCGTGAAATCGGCGAGGAGCTGAAGGACCGCGCGCGTCTCCAAGTCTTGGAAGTTCAGCGTGATGCGCTCGCCCGTGTACTCGCGATTCTCGTCGAACAATCCCGGGCTCGCAGCCTGCTCGACGGGCGGCTTGAGCTCGAGAGTGAAGCGGTTGTCGGACTGGTACGCGACCTGGTCGTACTGCGCGGCGGCCGTCACGACGAGGCGTGCGTCGCCGTTGGCGCGCAGCGCGTCGACGGTGAACACCGGCGTCGCGAAGTCGGTGACGTCGAGGCGGCGCATCAGCTCCTGCGGCAGGGCCGTGTCGTCGAAATCGACGACGATTCTGCCGCCTTCCTGACGAACGTCCACCGTCGTGCGCGGATCGTTCAGCTCGACGACGATCTGGCCGGCGCCGTCCTGCCCGCGGCGGAAATCGATGTTGCGGATCGAGCGGGCCCCGGCCGCAACGGCGGGCGCGGGCGTGCTGGCGCCCGGGCGCTGCTGCTGGCCCGCGAACGTCGGCGGCGCCGCCTCGCCCTGGCCTTGGCCGATCACGACGTAGACGCTGTCGCCCTCGACGCGCGTCTGATACGGGACCATCGAGCTCAGGTTCATGACGATACGCGTGCGGCCGTTGGCTTCCGCGGCCTGAACCGTCGTCAGCGGGCCGACGTTGGCGTCTTGTCGGCGGGAGTCGAGCCCGAGCGACGTGTTCGGCAGATCGAGCGAAATGCGCGCCGGATCGTCGACTGTGAACGTCGTCGGCTCGGGAGCTGGGCCGTTCAAACGCAGCCGGAGCTGGACTTGTTGACCCGCCAAGGGCTGAACGTCGATGGCCTCGAGGCGCAGAGACCCTTGCGCCTGCGCACCCTGAGACCAGAGCGCGACGGCGAGAAGCCACGCGACGCCGAGCCACGTCCAGAGGTTCTCGCGACGAACGGGCGCTGACATGTTCATACGGTGTACTCCCTAAGCTCCCCAGAGTTCAGTCGGCCAGCGCGATCGCGGCAGGTCTTTCCAGGTACCCGCCGAGACCGTCGGAGATGATCTCCACCAACTGAATCTCCGAATCCGAGATGGCGACGATGCGCCCGTAGTTTTGCCCCATGTGATTGCCGACGGTGACGCGCCACACGAGACCGTCGTTCGTCTGCACCAACCCGAACGTCGAGCGCCGGTCGGACAGCGTGCCGACCATGCGCAGCGTGTCGAGCGGAAACTTCTCGAGCTCTTCGCGCGGGCGATTGGGATCCGGGCCTTCGACGGCGTTCGGATCGTTGCTGCGCCGCCGCTGCGGCGCGTCAGGCACGAACGGCGAGCGGCGAACGCCGGCTTCGTAAACGAACGAGGGAGCGGGCTCGACTGGCGGCAAGGGCTCGATGCGGCCGCCCGGCCGCGCCTTGACCTCGTCGATGTAAGCGCGCAGGTCGTCGTTTGCGCCGCCGCACGCGCTCAAAGCGGCCGCCATTGCGGCCGCGGCCAACCAGCGCGTCGAGAGTACGCCACGCGTGCTCATGAGCCCTCCGTCGCTTCCTCGTCAAGGTAGCGATAAGTCTTCGCCGTCACGGTCAACGTCAGGTCGTCGGGATTTTGCTGGTTGACCGGCCGGATCGTGATGTCATGTAAGGTCACAATGCGCGGCAGCGCAGCGATGCCGCTCACAAAATTACCCAGCTCGTGGTAGCTGCCCGTGTAGCGGAGCCGGATCGGCAGCTCGGCATAGAAGTCCTTCTGAATCTCGCCGGTGGGCGTGAACTCGAGCTCTTCGAGGCCCGCGCCCAAGGCCGTCTGCGAGATGTCGACGAGCAGGCTCGGCACCTCGGTCTTGCCCGGCAACTGGCGCAACATCGCGCCGAAGTCGCGCTCGATCTCGGCGAGCTGGGCACGGTAAGCGTCGAAATTGGCGGCCTTGCGCTGCTTGTTCTCGAACTGGGTGCGCAGATCGCGCTCTTCTTGCTGCGCGCGTTCGAGCAGCGGCATTTCCTCTTGGATCACGAACATGTAGATGCCGCCGGCCACGACGGCCGCGAACGCGATCGCGATCGCGCCGATGCGAACCGGCAGGGGCCAGCGGCCCGGATCGTTGGTATCGAGTGAGCGAAGATCCTCGACGATGCTCATTGCGTCACCTCGCCCTCGGGCGCCACCATCGATACCTGCTCGGCGAATACCTTGAATCGCGCGCTACGCTCGACGCCCGCCGTCACGAAGTCGACGCCCTCGAGCCCCGGCGACTTCAGCCACTCCGAGTCGTCGATGTTGCGCATCAGCGCGGAGACTCGCGTGCTCGATTGGGCGTTGCCTTGCACCTGAATGCGGTTGCCCTGCTGCACGACCTCGGTGAGGTGAACGCCCTCGGGAATCGTGTTGACGAGCTCGTCGAACAGATGAACGACCTCGGGCCGCGAGCGCTGCAGCTGCGTGATGACTTGCATGCGCGCTACCAGTCGCTCGCGTTGACTCTCGAGGCTGCTGATTTCCTCGATCTGCTTGTCGAGCGCCGCAATCTCGCTGCGTAGGATTTCGTTCCGGCCTTGCTGCGCGCTCGTCCAGCCCTGCACGGTGAGCTTGGCGAGGTAAACCACGCCGCAGGCTACGACGAGGCTGCCCGCGAGGGCGACGAGAAACTCCTTCTTGCGTCGTTGGCGCAGCTCTGCGCGCCACGGCAGTAGATTGATTCTCGGCATTAGTCGAAGCTCCTCAGTGCAAGACCGCACGCCGTCAACAGGGCCGTTGCGTCGCGATCGACGCCTTGCGACTTGGCGCGGCCGGAAATCTTCATTTGACCGAGCGGATCGCCGATCTGCGTGGCGATGCCGACGCGGCTGCCGATGACGTCGGCGACGCCGGGGATGTTCGCGCAGCCGCCGCAGATCAAGATTTGATCGGGCTGCTCGCGCCCGCTGCCCGAAGCGAGGAAAAATTGCAGCGAGCGGCTCACCTGCTGCGACATGTCGTCGATGAACGCGTCGAGCACTTCGGGCTGATAGTTGCTCGGCAAGCCGCCTTCCTTCTTGGCGCGGCCCGCATCTTCCATGCTGAGACCGTACGTCCGCATGATTTCCTCGGTGAGCTGCTGCCCGCCGAAGGCGAAGTCGCGCGTGTAGATGACTTTCAAATCCTTGAGCACGCTGAACGTCGTGGTGCTCGCGCCGAAGTCGACGATCGCGATGAACTTGTCGGCGCCCGCGTCGGGCATCTGATGCGTCAGGAGCTGACACGCGTTCTCGACGGCGAACGCCTCGACGTCGACGACGCGCGCCGTGAGCCCCGCGGCCTCGACGGCGACCTGACGCTGCTCGACGTTCTCGGTACGCGTCGCGACGAGCAACACGTCGACCATGTCGGGATCGCGCTCGCTGTCGCCGATGACCTCGAAGTCGAAGCTGACTTCTTCCATCGGGAACGGGATGTATTGATCGGCTTGGAGCTCGACCTGCCCCTCGAGGTCGGTCGCGCTCAAGTTCTTCGGCATCTGGATGACTTTCGTGATCGCGGCGTCGCCGCTGATCGCGATCGCCGCTTCACGCGTCTTCGTGCCGGCGCGCTTGTGCGCGCGACGAATCGCCTCGCCGACGGCTTCTGCGTCGACGATCGCTTTCTCGTTGATGGCGTTCGGTGGAGTCGGCTCGGCTGCGTAGGCTTCGACCCGGTACCCTCGGCCACTCTCGACGAGCTCGATGAGCTTGACGGAGGAGGTGGTGATGTCGAGGCCGACCAAGGATCCTTTACGACGCGTGGCAAACACTGCTTTTCCTTTCCAACACGAGAGGTTGGGTTAGAATCCTACCGTGCCTTCAACTAGCCAATTTAACTATATCTCACTCGACGTCGACACCGTTGTGACGGGCCTCTCGATCCCGGAATCGAGCGTATCGTCGTCGGTCCCGGCCGGCCGCCCCGGAATCTGCCGGCAGTGACTGAATTCCCCACTCGGCCGGGACGATCGCACGGTGTTGCGGGTGAGTCGCGGAAAAACAGCTGGCGAAGCTTCGGGTCGCTTTGCAGTTTTGGCCCGATTTTTGACGGCTTCGGCAGCCCCGCTATCGTAGTTGCGGCAGTTCTGGCCGCGCCCGTAGACCGGAGGCTTTGCGTCCCCAACTTTCGCTGGGTTTGCCTTGACGCGGCGGACTATGCACAAAGGCTTACCCTCTGGCAAGGGCGTACAATGCAACTTCGTCAATGAACCGCTACTTGCAGATTTTGTTGACAATTCTGGGCCTTGGGCTCGTTTTTGCCCTGGGCGTCGTGTCCTTGTTCACGGGTGCGTACTACTACGTTGCGCCGGGCGTTCCGCAGGCCGCCGAGCTGCGCGAGATCGACATCCAGGTTCCGCTCCAGGTCTATACCCGCGACGGGCGGCTCATCGACGAGTACGGCGAGCGGAAGCGGACGCCGGTCGATTACGAGGACCTCCCACCCCTGCTCGTCAAAGCCGTCGTGGCCGCCGAGGACGAGTACTTCTTCGAGCACCCGGGCATCGACTGGCGCGGCATCATCCGCGGCGTGTTCGCGGAGCTCGGAGTCAGGCCCGAGGCTGGGGGCAGCACGATTACCCAACAGGTTCCGCGCACGCTCGAGCTGACGAAGCGCGCGGGACTGAACTCGGGCTTCGACCGATTCGTCGCCAAGTTCAAGGAGTGGATTCTCGCGTATCGAATGGAGCAAGAATTCACGAAGGAGGAGATTCTCGAGCTCTATTTGAATACGGGCCTGTTCGGCGGACGGCTGTACGGAGTCGCGACGGCGGCGCAAGCCTATTTCGGCAAGGGGCTCGACGAGCTTTCGATCTCGGAGATCGCGATCCTCGCGGGTATCCCGCAGCGGCCGAACGACTGGAACCCCGTCGCGAGCGTGGAGCGGGCGACGGCGCGGCGCGCCTACGTGTTGCGGCGCATGCTCGAGACCGGCGCCATCACCGACGCGGAGTACGAAGCGGCACTCGCGGAGCCCGTCGTCGGCAAGATGCACGGGCCGCAGCGCCAGGTTCGCGCCCCGTACGTCGGCGAGATGGTCAGGGCGGAGATGGTGCGGCGCTTCGGCGACAAAGCGACGACGGCCGGGCTCAGGGTGACGACGACGATCGACAGCCGCCTGCAAGCCGCATCGAACGACGCGATCCGCAACACGCTGATGGCCTACGACGAGCGCCACGGCTACCGGGGGCCGCTTGCGCACGTCGAGCTGCCGGACGGCCTCGCCGAGGCCGCGGCGGCAGGCGAGCCCATCGCCGCGGATTCGCTCGAGTCCGACGCGCTGCGAGCGCTGCTCGACGATTATCCGACGGTGCTCGACTACGAGAGCGCGATCGTGCTCGCCGTGCAGGACATGGAGGCGCGCGTCTTCTTCTCGGCGCACGGCGAGCAATCGATCGGCTTCGGCGCCGTCGAATGGGCGTGGCCGTTCATCACGGACGACACGACGGGCCCGAAGCCGAAAACCGTGCCCGAGGTGCTCACCGTCGGCGACGTCGTGCGGTTCCGCCGCACGGAGGGCGGATGGCGTTTGGCGCAGATCCCGGAAGCGCAGGGCGCGTTCGTGTCGATCGATCCGCTCGACGGCGCGGTCGTCGCCTTGAACGGCGGGTTCGACTTCTTCTTGAGCAACTTCAATCGCGCGACGCAAGCCTCGCGCCAGCCCGGCTCGTCGTTCAAGCCGTTCGTGTACTCGGCGGCCTTCGAGCACGGGTTCAATCCGGCCAGCGTCGTCATCGACGCGCCCGTCGACGCCGGCTACCAGCCGTCGCTCGAGCGCGTCTGGCGGCCCGAGAACTTCGCCGGGGAATATTTCGGCCCGTCGCGGCTGCGCTTCGCGCTGCTGAAATCGATGAATTCCGTCTCGATCAAGATCCTGCAGAGCATCGGCGTGCCCACGGCCGTCGAGCACGTCAAGCGCTTCGGCTTCGACGACACCGCCGTGCCGACCGACTTGACGCTCGCGCTCGGGAGCGGCGGCGTCGCCCCGCTCAAGCTTGCGGCAGCCTATGCCGCGTTCGCGAACGGCGGTTACAAAGTGACGCCCTATTTCATCGATCGCGTCGTGACGGCGGACGGCGAGGTGCTTTACGAGAGCAAGCCGCTGATCTGTCCCGAGTGCAACACGCCGCCCGAGACTCCGCCGCCCGTCGAGCCGGCGACACCGGAGCTCGTCTCCGACATCACGGAGCTCTATCCCAAGCAGCGCGCGGCGCCGAGCATCATCTCGCCGCAGAACGCCTACCTGATCTCGGACATGCTGCTCGACGTCGTGCGCTCCGGCTCCGGCAACCGAGCGTTCCGCGAGCTGCGCCGCAACGACCTGGCCGGCAAGACGGGCACGACGAACGAGGGGCGCGACACGTGGTTCGTCGGTTTCAACGCCGACGTGGTCGCCGCGGCGTGGGTCGGCTTCGACGAGAACCGGCCGCTCGGCGGCAACGAGCAGGGCGGCGTCACGGCCATCCCCATGTGGATCGACTACATGCGCGAAGCGCTCGAGGGTATGCCCGAGCACCTGCCCAAGCGGCCGCCCGGCGTCGTCGAGCACCGCATCAACCCCGATAACGGCCTCATCGCGTGCGACGGCGCGCCGAACACGATGTTCGAGCTGTTCGACTTCAAACACCTGCCCCAGCGGGAGGAATGCAGCTATACACGACCGCTCGATCCTCTCGATCCGGGCGTGCCGTCAGGTCCGCCCAAGAACCCGTTCGCCGAGTAGCGCTTCGATGAGCGGACGCCGCCGATTCTCGCCGCGGCCGCCGTCCGACGCGCGGCTCGAGCTCGCCGAGGAAGCCGCTCGGCTGATCGTCGAGCACGGGATCCAAGATTTCGCGCTCGCCAAGCGGAAGGCGGCCGAGCGGCTCGGCCTGCGCGCGCAAGACGGCGCGTTGCCGAGCAACGCGCAGATACACGAGCGCGTCGTCGAGCGGCAACGGATCTTCGAGCCGGAAGGGCGCGGCCGGCGGCTCGCCAAGTTGCGCGCCGTCGCGACCGACGTCATGAGCGTGCTCGACGAGTTCCGGCCGAAGCTCGTCGGCGCCGTCTTGGACGGCACGGCGACGGTGAGCTCGCCGATCGAGCTGCACGTCTTCAGCGATGCCCCCGAAGCCGTGGCCGCCGCGCTCGAGGAGCGCGGCTTTCGACTGCACCTGAGCCAGCGGCGTTATCGTTTCACACGCGAGACCACCGAGCAGATCCCGGGGTTCGACCTCATGGCGGATGGCGAGGAGCTTCAGGTAATGGTGTTCCGCGAACGCGGCGCAAGTCAGCCGCCGCTGAGCCCAATCGACGGCAAGCCGATGAAGCGGGCTTCGCGCGCCGCGGTGCTGGCGCTGCTTGGCGACCCGGCTTGAGGCGCGAGCGCCGGCGGCGCTGCCGCCCTAACGCGTGCTCGGCTGGTCCGCGGCTTTCTTGTACCGGCGGCGGAACTTATCGACCCGGCCGCCGCTGTCGACGATCTTCTGCTTGCCCGTGTAGAACGGGTGGCACGACGAGCAGACCTCGACGTGAAGGTCTTGGCCCAACGTCGAGCGCGTCGTGAACTCGTTGCCGCAGGAGCAAGTCACCTTGATGGTCGTGTAATTCGGATGGATGTCTGGTTTCATGGGGTCGGCTCCCGAGCGGGCGCGGAAGAATAATGCCGCCCTGCCCTGAACACAAGGCGAGGGCCGGCGCCGCCTCCGATCGTTCTTATCCACATCTGCTGTGAATAACTCTGTGGAGAGTCGCTCGCCCCGTCAGCCGAATGGGACCATCGAAACCATTTCGGCCGCTTCGGCCCTGAAATGCGCACCCGTAAAAATTCAAATTTTTCCGTCGGTTATAGACGCTTACAGTGCTGCCGCGTCAACTAACGCTCGCAACTCGCATGTTTCGATGCCTCGCCGTTCCGCGTGTGTATAAAACTCGGCCGAAACAGCCTCGTCGACCGCCAACTTACCGATTCTTCAGGAGTTCGACGAGTCGGCGCAGCGCGGCGCCGCGGTGGCTGACGCGGTTCTTTTCGTGCGGTTCGAGCTCCGCGGCCGTGCGGCCGAGCCGCGGGTCGAAGAACACGGGGTCGTACCCGAAGCCGCCACGGCCTCGTCGCTCGCGCGCGATCTCGCCCTTCCACGTGCCCGTCGCGACGAGCGGCGCAGGATCTTCCGGATGCTCGAGCGCCACGAGCGCGCAGTAGAAGAGCGCGCCGCGCTCCCGCGTCGAGCCGGCGAGCAGCTCGAGGAGCTTCGCGAGGTTGGCCGCGTCGTCGGCGCCCTCGCCTGCGAAGCGCGCCGAGCGAACGCCGGGCGCGCCGCCGAGCGCCGCGCCGACGAGGCCGGAGTCGTCGGCCATGGCCGGCAGGTGTCGCAGCG
>JBBIJV010000032.1:0-22994 GCA_037445815.1 Rhodospirillaceae bacterium | reverse complement strand
GGCGCCGGCACGGGGCTCGTGTCGGCCCTGACGGGAACGGGCGGGCCGCTCGTGCTCGTGCCGGTCTTGGTCTGGCTCGACGCGCCGCTGCTCGCGGCGATCGGCCTCGGCCAGGCGGTTCAGCTGCCCGGCTCGGCTGCGGCCACGGCCGCGAACTGGCTCGGCGGCACGCTCCACGTCGGCCTCTGCGCGGCGCTGGCCGTCGGTCTCGCGCTCGGCACGTGGCTTGGGGCGAAAGCCGCTCATGCGTTGCCGGCCGCGCGCCTGCGCAAGGCCGTCGCCGCTGTGCTCGTCGTGGTCGGCGCGGGCGTGCTGCTCGAGCTCGGCTTCGCGCCTGGCACGGCGGCCGCTCATCATTCGTGGTCGGGCGAGTACGACGTGGGCGAATCGGCGTTCTTGAGCGGCACGGTGGCGCGCGTGCTGATCCGCAATCCGCACAGCGCGCTGATCCTCGACGTCACGAACGAGAACGGCCGCACCGAGCGCTGGACCGTCGAATGGGCGAGCCCGCAGCGGCTTCGCGAGCGCGGCGTCACGCAGCAAACGATCCGGCTCGGCGAGACCGTGCGCGTGTCCGGCAATCCGCATCGCGACCCGAAGGTGAAGTCGTTGCGCGCCCTATCGGTACGCCGCAGCGACGGAACCGAGATCGGCGGCGACGCGCCGGGGCGCTGAATCGGCTACGCGCGCCCGCTCAAGCCGAACTGGTTGCCTTCGGGGTCGTGGCCGAAGAAGAAGTTGGCGTCGCGGGGCGCCCACGGAGGCGGCGCGTCGTCGACGTCGCCGCCGAGCGAGCGCGCGCTTGCGCGCGGCGGCGACGCTACGGACCGGATAATCGAGCCGCACGGCGCCTCCGACTCGCCGCTCGGGCGGATCCTTGATCGCGATGGTGTCGGCGGTCGCCTTCGGGATCTGGTGCACGACGAGCTCGAAGCCGTCGCAGCGCAGCACCGCGTGATCGCGGTCGCCGGATTCACGCGCGAAACCGCGTGCGCCGACGTAGAACGCCGCGACTTTCTCGAGGTTCTTGGCGAAGAGCACGGCTCCGACTTCGCTCACGTCCATGACGCCTACCCCGCTCGCGCCTGGAGCGCAACGACGAAACAGCAGATCGCCCAGAACAAAGGATACTCGGCGCCGCCGAAGTTCCACATCCACTTGCCCGCCGACACGCGCCAGCTCGCCCACGCGGCCACGAGCAGGAACACCCCCGTCAGTATGGCCACGTAGAACGTGTAGATGTCGAAGATCAGGCCGATCGACGCCACGATCTCGACGGCGAACGACGCGTAAAGCCAGGCGATCGGCGGGTTCAACCCGGCTTTGCTCATGAAGCCCTTGACGAAGTCCTGATTGCGGAACTTGACGACGAGGTGCGGCAGCAGGAACAAGCCGCACACGAGGCGCAAGACGTTCGCGCCGTTCGTCAAATCGAAGGCGGCGGCGTCCATTTCACGTCTCTTCGCTCTTCAAGCGCTTCCTGAGCTCGACGGGCCTGCGGCCTCGCCGCACGCGCATGTTCAGCATCTCGACGACGACCGAGAACGCCATCGCGAAGTAGATGTAGCCCTTCGGGATGTGCACGTCGATGCCCTCGGCGATCAGCGCCACGCCGATCAGCACGAGGAAGCTCAACGCCAGCATTTTGATCGTCGGGTGCGCGTCGACGAACCGGCCGATGGCCCCGGCCGCGAACATCATGACGCCGACGGCGATGACGATCGCGATGATCATGACCGCAACGTGGTCCGCCAGACCGACGGCCGTGATGACCGAGTCGAGCGAGAACACGATGTCGATGAGGCCGATCTGCACGATGACGCTCATGAAGCTCGCGTGCTTGACGTCGTGGCCCTCGCCTTCGACGCCTTCGAGACTATCGTGAATCTCGAGCGTCGCTTTGGCGAGCAGGAACAAGCCGCCGCCGATCAAAATCAGGTCGCGGCCCGAGATCTCGACGTTCAGCACCGTGAACAGCGCCGCTTGCAGCCGCATGATCCAGGTCAAGAGCAACAGCAGCAAGATTCGCGTGCCCATCGCGAAGGCGAGCCCGAGCACGCGGCCGCGCTGGCGCTGCGCCTCCGGCAGGCGCCCGACGAGGATGCTGATGAAGATGATGTTGTCGACGCCGAGAACGATCTCGAGCAGCGTCAGCGTCGTGAGCGCGACCCACGCCTCGGGCGAAGTGATCCACTCCATCGGCCGAGAGCCCGAAGCGGACTAATCGACGATCGCGTTCGGGTCGTCGAGCACCTTGGCGAGGCTGGCGGGCGGCAGGTAGCCGCCGATCAGCTCGCCCGATTCGGAGAAGATGGCCGGCGTGCCGCGCACGCCGATGCGTTGGCCGAGCTCGTAGTGCTCTTCGACGGGCGTGGCGCAAGCGGGGCCGTTCGGAATCTCGCCGCCGAGCTTTGCGCGCGTGAGCGCGGAGTTGCGATCCGGCGCGCACCAGACTTCGTCGGCCTTCGTCCACGACTCCGTGTTCGGGCCCGTACGGGGATAGAACAAATAGTGCACTTCAATGCCGAGTGCATTGACCTTGTCGATCTCGCGGTGGAATTGCCGGCAGTAGCCGCAATCGACGTCCGTGAAGATCGTGATCGTGTGCTTGACCTCGCCCTTGGCCGGCTTGAAGACGATCATCTTCTCGGGATCGACGCTGCCGAGCATCGTTGCGCGGGCGCGAGCGCGCGTCTCCTCGCTGACGTTCGCGCTGGTCTCGGCGTCGTAGATATCGCCACGGATGATGTAGCGGCCGTCCTTCGTCACGTAAGCGACGTTGGCGCCTACGGCGACCTGGTAGAGACCCGGGATCGGGGCGTCGCTGATGTCCTCGACGGTTATCCCGTTCAGTTGGCTCGCGAGCTCCTCTTTCGTGAGCTCGTCCGCAGACGCGCACGCGGCGGCCAAACCGAGCGGCAGCGCGATCAGAGCAGCCAGGGTGCGGTGGTTCTGCACGGGTAGTCTCCTACCTTCGAGCTCGAGGGTACTTGAGCGAATTCTACCAATAAAGAATCCACCGGGAAGCGGCAGATCAGCCGCGCGGGTGGTGCCGGCTGTGCAGCTCTTTCATGCGCTCGCGCGCGACGTGTGTGTAGATTTGTGTAGTCGACACGTCGCTGTGGCCCAGCAGGAGCTGGACGACGCGCAAGTCGGCGCCGTTGTTCAGCAAGTGAGTGGCGAACGCGTGCCGCACGGTGTGCGGGGACAGCTTCTTCTTGACCCCGGCCTTGCGCGCGTAGCGCTTGATGATGTGCCAGAACGCCTGGCGCGTCATGCGGTCGCCGCGCCGCGTCGGGAACAGATATTCGGTCTGCCGCTCGAGCAGAATCTCGACGCGCGGCCCGTTGACGAACTCTTTGACCCAGTCCTGCGCCTCGTCGCCGAGTGGAATGAGCCGCTCCCGGTCGCCCTTACCGACAATGCGCAGCACGCCCTGGTTCAGGTTCACCTGGCTCATCTTCAAATTGATGAGCTCCGAGACGCGCACGCCCGTGGCGTACAGCACCTCGAGCATCGCGCGGTCCCGATGGCCGAGCGGCTCGGCGACGACGGGCGCCGCGAGCAGCGCCTCGACCTCTTCTTCCGTCAGCGACTGCGGCAAAGCGCGGCCGATCTTCGGCATCGCAATCTGCGCCGTCGGGTCCTCGGTGAGGAGACCCTCGCGCAGCAGGTAGCGGTAGAAGCGGCGGAAGCTCGAGAGCTGCCGCGCCGTCGAGCGCGGCTTCGCGCCGGCCTCGACGCGCCAGGCGATGTAATCGAGCACGTCGGCGCGGTTCGCGCGAGCGAGCTCGACGTTGCGCGATTGCAGGCGCTGGTTGAGCGCGAGCAGATCGGCGCGGTACGCGCCGAGCGTGTTCTCCGAAAGCCCGCGCTCCATCCAAATCGCATCGAGGAAGCGATCGACGAGCGCTTTGGGATCGCTAGGTAGACTCATGCCTGCCTGCGCCGGGCCGTTGTGCAAGAAGTTGTGCGCCATTGCCTCTAAGCGATCGAATGCTTCCGGGCTTTCGTATATGATTCAAAGCCTTACACACACGCGCAGCGGCACGCCCAAACGCAATCCGCAGCGGGTCGGAGTATGCGCGACGGGGGGTACCGTCTGCGTGACCGCCTTCACAAAAGTTTGGCAGCGTTAACATAAAGAGAAACGTGTCACAGAAACCGATCGCAAACCCGTTTCGAATGTCGCACTGCGGCGACGTCGGCTTTCACATAAACGCCACACGATCCGCACGGCACAGTAGTTCCACCGTCCGCCGTCCGTGACTCGCGTCGCCCATTTCCTCTACGGCTGCTATGCGTGGCTCGCGCTGCTCGCGATCGTGCTCCCGCTCTGCCTCGTGCTCGCCGTCACGCCGGGGCTCGACCGCCGGCGGCGCGAGGCACGGGCTGCGGCCCGGCTGTTCTTGCTCGCGATCGGCAGCCCCGTGCACGTCGACGGAGGCTCGGTCGAGCCGCACTACCCGTGCGTCGTCGTCGCGAACCATGCGAGCTACCTCGACGGCATCATCCTGACCGCGGCGTTGCCGGCCGGGTTCACGTATCTCATCAAGCGCCAGATGAACCGCGTGCCGATCGCCGCTTTCATCCTGCGCCGGCTCGGCTCGGCGTTCGTGGACCGCGACAGCCGCAACGACCGGCACCGCACGGCGCGCGCGTTGCACACGCTCGCTACGCGCGGCTCGGCGCTCGGCTTCTTCCCCGAGGGCACTTTCGACAAGTCGCCGGGCCTCAAGGCATTCCACTTGGGCGCGTTCAGCGCGGCGGCACGGGCCAACCTGCCCGTCGTGCCCGTGGTGATCTACGGAGCCCGCGCGAAGCTGCCGTCGGGCAGCTTCCTGCCGCGGCCGGGGCCGCTGCGCGTGCGAATTTGCGAAGCCGTGCGCGCCGAGAACCCGACCGCGCACGCGCTCGCGGCCGAAGCGCGCCGAGCGATGCTCGCGCACCTCGATGAGCCGGACCTTGCGCCAGAACCCGTCTACATGCCGGAGTAATTCGGCCCGCCGCCGCCCTCGGGCGGCACCCAGGTGATGTTCGCCGCCGGATCCTTGATGTCGCACGTCTTGCAGTGCACGCAATTGGCGGCATGGATCTCGAACCGCGTGCCCGCGGCATCCCTAACGACCTCGTAAACGCCGGCCGGGCAGTAGCGCTGCGCGGGCTCGTCGTAGCGCGGCAGGTTCACCTCGAGCGGCACGCGTGGATCCGCGAGCCGCAAGTGACACGGCTGGTCCTCCTCGTGCACCGTGCTCGACAGAAACACGGAGCTCGATCGATCGAACGTCGCGACGCCGTCCGGCTTTGGATACCGAAGCCGCCGCGCGTTGCGCGCCTCGAGCAAGCGCGCGTGATCCGGCACGGGATTCTCCAGCGTCCAGGGCGCCCGGCCCGCGAGCAGGTTCTGCTCGACGAACCCGAGCGCGCCGCCGAAGAGCGTGCCGAGCCTCGCGACGCCGGGAGCGAAATTGCGCCCGAACCGCAGCTCCTCGCCGATCCACGACGAGCGCACGCGCTCGTCGTAGCGCTCGAGCTCCGCGTCCGCGGCGGCGCCCTCGAGACCGAGCGCTGCGACGATCGTCTCGGCAGCGAGCATTCCGCTTTTGAGCGCCGTGTGCGACCCCTTGATCTTCGCCGGGTTCAAGAGCCCCGCCTCGCAGCCGACGAGCACGCCGCCTCTGAATGAGAGCCTCGGCAACGATTGCAGGCCGCCCTTGTTCACGGCCCGCGCCCCGAACGCGATGCGCTCGCCGCCTTCGAGCAGCGTGCGGATCTTCGGATGCAGCTTCCAGCGCTGGAACTCGGCGAAGGGATCGAGGCGCGGGTTCCGATACGCGAGGCTCACGATGAGCCCCAGGTACACGCGCGCGCCGGCCGCGTGGTACAGGAAGCCGCCGCCGTCGGTCGCCGTGTCGAGCGGCCAGCCGAGCGTGTGCACGACCTCGCCCAAGCGGTGCTTCGCGGGATCGATCTGCCAGATCTCCTTGAGCCCGATGCCGTAGTGCTGCGGGTCCGCGCCGGCGCGCAAACCGAAGCGCTCCTCGAGCCTTCGGCCGAGGTGGCCGCGGCAGCCTTCCGCGAAGATCGTGTACTTGGCGCGCAAGTCGTAGCCCGGAGTAAACCCAGGCTTGTGCGATCCGTCGCGCGCGACGCCGAAATCGCCGGTGACGACGCCGGCGACGCGATCGCATTCGTAGAGCACGTCGGTCGCGGCATGGCCGGGCAGCACGTTGACCCCGAGCGCCTCGGCTTGGCTCGCGAGCCACTTGCAAACGTCGCCGAGGCTCACGACGAAGTTGCCGCGATTGCGCAACGCGCGCGGCACGAGCGCACTCGGGACGCGGATGCTGCCGCTCGAGCTCGTGAGCCACTCGACGCGCTCCGCGGAGACGCTCGTCTCGACGGGCGCACCGCGCTCGCGCCAATCCGGGAAGAGCTCGTCGAGAGCGCGCGGCTCGAGCACCGCTCCCGAAACGATGTGTGCGCCGACGGCGGCGCCTTTCTCGACGACGCCGACGTTGATCTCGCGGCCGGCGGCGCGCGCGAGCTGCGCGAGGCGGCATGCCGCCGCCAGGCCGGCCGGGCCGGCACCGACGACGACGACATCGAACTCCATGCTCTCGCGCGACATGTGTCTGCGGCGTGCACCGGCGTGCGGCGCAAGAACGCGACGCATTGTAACATTCGGGGTGGCGCCACTTTTCGAGCGGCCCATGGCAGAGCACGTGGTCGTCTGGGAATTTTGGGTGCGGCCGGAACGGCGGCCCGAATTCGTGCGCCACTACGGGCCGCACGGAAACTGGGCGGCGCTGTTCGGCCGGTCGCCCGGCTTCTTGGGCACGCTGTTGCTGCACGATCGCGCACAAGAGCTCCGCTACGTGACGATCGATCGGTGGGCCGACGCCGAGAGCTATCGCGCCTTTCGCGCGCTGCACGGGCACGAGTACGCGGAGCTCGACCGGCTCTGCGAGGCGCTCACGACGCGCGAGGCGGCGCTCGGGGAATTCAGCGGCTGACGCTCGGGCCGAGCCGCGCGCCCATTCGAGGAGGCCGACGAAAAACCCAAGGCGGCCGAGCCCGACTAATGGGACGGAACGAACGCGCCGCGACGCCGGACGGAGGTCCGCGCGGCGTCGCGGCCGCCGCGTCACATCAGGGGCGCGAGCGCGGCGCTGATGCGCTCGAGCTGCGGCTGCGTGACCATGCTCGCCAGCACGCCGAAGAATTTGCCGTCCGAGACTCCGGAGACGATTTACTGCCGGCGAGCGCGCAGCTCGTCGAGCTCGACTCGCGCAATCGCATCCTGCTCGAGTCGGAGCCGGCGTGGGCACGCCTCAAGGAAGAGGTGCTCGCGTTCACGGGCCGCTCCGCCGTCGGCGGCGAGGAGCGGCGTCTCGAAAGCTTGTCGCCGCGCGAGCGTGACATCTTGGAGCGCATCGCGAAGGGCCACACCAACGCCGAGATCGGCCGGCAGCTCTTCATCAGCGAAAAAACCGTCCGCAACCACGTCACGCGCGTGTTCGAAAAGCTCGGAGTGAGCTCGCGCGCGCAGGCGATCGTCGTCGCGTTGAGCCGCGACTTGCCGGCCGCGCGGCGCAGCTAGCGCTGCGGCTTCTCGAACCGCAGCACGAAGCGATCCGTCTTGCCGGAAACCTCCGGTGCGAAGATCGCGTTCGAGTGATCGTCGGCCGGGTTGCGGAGGAACGTGGCCTCGCGCGCCAGCGTGAAGCCGGCCGCGGCGATCTCGTCGACCACGGTCTGCTTCTCGATGCGGTGCAGCGACATGACTTTCGTCGCACCGTCGCCGCGCGCCGCGTCGTGATCGATGATCCCGTAGACGCCGCCCGGCTTCAGCGCCGCAAGAACTCTGCGATTCAGCTCGCCGCGGTTTTCCTCGGTGAGGTAAAGGTCGTGATAGGCGTTGACCATGATGACGGCGTCGAGCGAGCCGTCCGACGGCAGCGCGATGCGGTCGACGGGCCCGTCGATGCGCACGACGTTGGCGAATGCCGGCTCCGCCAACAGCGCGTCGAACGGCGCCTCGAAGTAGTCGCCGAAGAACGGATTGTTGCCTGCGTACACGCGGCCTTCGGGCCCGACGAGCGGCACCAAGATGCGCGTCCAATAGCCGGCGCCGGCGAGGAGGTCCGCCACGCGGTCGCCGCGCTCGATGCCGAAGAAGCGGATGACCTCCTCCGGATGGCGGCCTGCATCGGCGTCGCGCTGGTCCTGCGGTCGCGACGCGTCGGCGAGAATCGCGCCGAGGTCGGCTTGCGCCAGACCTGCCCACGGCGCGGCGAACGCAAGGAGCGCGGCGAAGAGCGGCAATGGCGTTTTCATGAATCACCCCCCGCGTCGCAAACGAACGCGACTTGCGGCCGTAAGCGTAGCACGCCCGTCTCGCCGCACGGACCACCGGCGCTCGAGAGGCGGCGCGAAGCTGGCCGGCGAGGAGGGACCTTCATTCGAGCAACATGTCCATCAAGCGCAGCGCGTCGCGCGGCGCGTTCTCGCGCGTTGCGACGAACCCGACGTGCGCGTCGCGCGGTGCGCTCGGATCGAGCACGATCGCCCAAAAGCCCGCGATCTCGTTCGGCACGAGCGAATAGCGCAGATCGACGACGCGGTTCGGCACCGCGTCGTCGACGGCCAGAAGACCACCGGACACGCGCCGAAAGCGCTCGACGTCGACGGCTTGCTGGCTCGCGGCGTCGAGCCATGGGAAGTGCCGCGCGAGGTCGAGCTTCGGGGTGCTCACGCCGGGATGGCTCGCCGTCTTGAACCCCGTGCGCACCGCGTCCACGTAATAGCGGCCGTCGTGCTCGTAGACGACTTTCCAGAGAACGAGGCTCGAGAACAGAGCCGGGATCATGGTCACGCGCTGCGGCACGTGACCGCGGCTCCCGGCGAGCGCAGCGGCCTCCGTCGCCGCGCGATCCGCCTGCAGCGCGGCGAACGCCAGATAGGCCACGGCCCAGCCGGCGCCGATTCGCGCGAACACGGCGCGGTGCTTGACGGTTGCGAGCGCCACGAGCGCGACGAGCGGCGCCGTGAACGCGAAGTCCGCCACGGCGACGGTGCTCCACGCGACGCGCACGTCGTCGAACGGCCAGAAGAGCTCCGTGCCGTAGGTCGTGAAAGCGTCGAGAAACGGATGGCACAGATAGCCCGTCAGGCAGGCGAGATAGCTCTGCGCGAACGTGAGCTTCGAGCGCACGGCATGGAACACGAGCGCGGCGCACGCAAGCGCACCCACGGGCACGAAGAGCAGCGCATGCGTGAACTGCCGGTGATACTCGAGCGTGAGCACGGGATCGCCGGACGAGCGGATCAGCACGTCGAGATCGGGCACCACCGAGCCGACGGTCGCGGCGACCGCAACCGCGCGCATGCGGCTCGTGAGCGCCGTCGCTTGCGCCGCGGCGGCGCCGAGCACGGCGTGGCTCACGGGGTCCATGCGTCATTGTAGAGCGTTGCTTGCAAGCCGAGCGCCAGTCGGCCGAAGATGTGCTCGGAGACGAATGCGCGCGTCCTTCTCTGACCGCTGCCATTACCGGGAGCTCGCGATGCCGCGAAGGGCTTCGCTCGCCATGATCGCCGCAGTCGCCGCGCTGGCGAGCGCGCCGGTAGCGCGCGCTCATCACAGCTTCTTCGGCCGCTTCGATACGTCCAAGGTCGCCGAGCTCGAAGGCGAAGTGGTCGAGCTGCTCTGGCGCAACCCGCACGTGTATTTCACGGTACGCGTGGCGGACGCTGCGGGCACGGCCGTCGACTGGGAAATCGAGACGAGCTCGTTGACCGTGCTGAAACGCATGGGCATCGAGGAAGGCGCCTTCAAAGTCGGCGAGCGCGTGAAAGTGGCGGGCAATCCGCCGGCCGGCGACAAGAAGGAGCTCTACGCGCGCCACGTGCTGCTGCCCGACGGCCGCGAGCTGCTGCTGAACGTGGGGCTCAAGCCGCGCTGGACGAGCGAGGCGCTCGGCGACGAGTCGCTGCTCATGGCTCGCAACGGCGACGGCTCGCGCCCCGAGCTCGGCATCTTCCGCGTTTGGAGCCACACACGTGCCGAAGCCCGGCTATTCCCCGAGGCCACGGACCCCAACTTCGACATTCAGTCGTATCCGTTGACGGACGCCGCTCGCGCGGCGCTCGCGAAGTTCGACCGCGCCACGGACAACCCGACTGCGAACTGCGTGCCGAAAGGCATGCCGACGATCATGGAGGCGCCGTACCCGATCGAGTTCTTGCAGGAGCCCGACGGCAACATCGTGCTCGCGATCGAGGAGTACGACCTCGAGCGGCGAATCCGAATGAGCAGAGGTCCGCCGCCGGAGCCGCCGGCGCCCTCGCCGCTCGGTTATTCGGTCGGTCGATGGGAGGGCCGCACGCTGGCCGTCGCGACGAGCCGCATCAACTGGCCGTATTTCAGCCAGCTCGGCATACCGCAGAGCGGGAACGTCGCGATCGTCGAGCGCTTCACGCCGAGCGAGGACGGTAGCCGGCTCGATTACGAGATGACGGTCATCGACCCCGCCACGTTCACGAAGCCCGTCGTGCTAAAGCAGTATTGGCTCTACCTGCCTGAAGTGCGGCTCATGCCGTATCGGTGCACCGCGCGGTAAGCGTCGAACGGCGCAAGAACGCGTCGCGTTGTAACATCGCGGCCCGGAAATCTTGGTCTTGGACCGTGAGCACACCGATCTGGCAACCTTCGCCCGAGCGCATCGCCGCCAGCAACATGCGGCGCTTCATCGAGGTGAACCGCTCGCAACTGCGCGGCGACGACTACGCGGCGCTCTACGCGTGGAGCATCGAATCGCCCGCGGCATTCTGGGCGGCCGTCTGGGAATTCTGCGGAATTCGCGCGGCGGCACCGTACCGCACGGTGCTGCGCGACGGCGATCGGATGCCCGGCGCGAAGTGGTTCGACGGCGCGCGGCTCAACTTCGCCGAGAACCTGCTCGGGCACGAGGCAGCCGGCACGGCGCTAATCTTCTGCAACGAGCGAGGCGATCGCGCCACGCTGACCTGGGACGAGCTCCGCGCCCAAGCCGCCGGCGTGGCCGAAAGCCTGCGCGAGCTCGGCGTCGGGCGCGGCGACCGTGTCGCGGGATTGATCGCGAATCGGCCGGAGGCCATCGTCGCAATGCTCGCGACGGCGAGCCTGGGCGCGGTGTGGTCGTCGTGCTCGCCGGACTTCGGCGTCGACGCAGTGCTCGACCGTTTCGGCCAGATTCAGCCGAAGGTGCTGTTCGCGACGGACGGCTACTTCTACAACGGCAAGAGCATCGACTCGCTGCCCACCGTGCGCGCGGTCGCCGCGCGCTTGCCGGAGCTTGCCGCCGTCGTCGTCGTGCCCTACCGATCGAGCGAGCCCGACTTGCGCTCGCTACCCCATGCGAAGCTGTTCGGCGAGCTCGACGCGCGGCGCGCCCCGGCACGCTACGAGCCCGTGGCGTTCGACGACCCGCTCTACGTTCTCTATTCGTCGGGAACCACGGGCGCCCCGAAGTGCATCGTGCACGGCGTCGGCGGCACGTTGCTGCAACACCGCAAGGAGCACGTGCTGCACTCGGACATCAAGCCCGGCGACGTCGTGTTCTATTTCACGACGTGCGGCTGGATGATGTGGCACTGGCTCGTTTCCGCGCTCGCGTCGCGCGCCACGCTCGTGCTCTACGACGGCGCGCCGCTCAACCCCGACCCCGGCGTTCTGTGGCGCATCGCCGAGCGCGAGGGTATCGCGATCTTCGGCACGAGCGCGAAGTACCTGAGCGCGCTCGAGAAATCGGGCTACGAGCCGCGCGCGAGGCACCGCTTGCCCGCCCTGCGATCGATCCTATCGACGGGCTCCCCGCTCGCGCCGGCGAGCTTCGACTACGTGTACGAGCACGTCAAGGCCGACGTGCAGCTCGCGTCGATCGCGGGCGGCACGGACCTGATCTCGTGCTTCGCGCTCGGCAATCCGCTCCAGCCCGTCTACCGCGGCGAGCTCCAGTGCCGCGGCCTCGGCATGAAAGTGGAGATCTTCACGTCCGACGGGCGTTCCGTGCGCGGCGAGAAAGGCGAGCTCGTCTGCACGGCGCCGTTTCCGTCGATGCCGCTCGGCTTCTGGAACGACCCGGACGGGCGCAAGTACCGCGCGGCCTACTTCGAGCGCTTTCCGAACGTCTGGCACCACGGCGACTACGCCGAGCTCACGGCCCACGACGGCATCGTGATCTACGGCCGGTCCGACGCCGTGTTGAACCCCGGCGGCGTGCGGATCGGCACGGCCGAGATCTATCGCATCGTCGAAGCATTCCCGGAGATTGCCGAGAGCGTCGTCGTCGGACAGGAATGGGGCGACGACACGCGCGTCGTGCTGTTCGTGCGCCTGCAGCCCGGCGCCGCGCTCGACGATGCCCTCGAGCGCCGCCTGCGCGACGCGATCAAGACGCGCGCGAGCCCGCGGCACGTTCCGGCGAAGATCCTCGCCGTGGCGGACATCCCGCGCACGATGAACGGCAAGATCGTCGAGCTCGCCGTGCGCGAAGCCATTCACGGCCGCCCCGTCGGCAACCGCGACGCGCTCGCGAATCCCGAAGCGCTCGAGCATTTCGTCGATCGCCCAGAGCTCGAGAAGTGACGGGCCCCCTCGCACTCTACCGCCGGCGCGTCGAGCGCGGCGAGATCGGCGCCGACCCTGCGCAAGCGCGCGCCGTCGAGGCGCTCGAGCGCCTCTACCGCGATCTGCTGCGCGCAGCGCCGCGCAAGGGACTCGGCGCGCTCAGAGCGAAACTGTCCCGCAAGAACCGAGCACCCGTGCGCGGCGTCTATCTCTGGGGCAGCGTCGGCCGAGGCAAGACCTTCGTGATGGACCTTTTCTTCAACGCCCTGCCGTTTCAGGAGAAGCGCCGGCAGCACTTCCACCGGTTCATGGCAACCGTGCACGAGCGGCTGAAAGAGCACCGCAACGTCGAGGAGCCCCTCGAGCTCGTGGCCGAGGAGATCGCGAGCGACACGCGGATCATCTGCTTCGACGAATTCGTCGTCGCAGACATCGCGGACGCAATGCTGCTTGGCAACCTGTTCGCCGCGCTCTTCGCGCGCGGCGTGACGCTCGCGGCGACGTCGAACATCGTGCCGCACCAGCTATACAGCGGGGGATTGCAGCGCCAGCGTTTCCTGCCGACGATCGCGCTGCTCGAGGAGCATTGCGAGGTCGTGCACGTCGACGGCGCAGTCGATTATCGATTACGCGCGCTCGAGCGCGCCGACGTCTATCAGACGCCGGCCGACGATGCCGCCGAGCGGCGCCTCATGGAGTTTTTCGAAGCTATTGCGCCCGACGAAGGCGACCAGGACGGATCCATCGAGCTCTTCGGCCGCAGCATCGCGTACCGGCGCGCCGCCGACGGCGTGATCTGGTTCGACTTCGCCGCGATCTGCGACGGGCCGCGCAGCCAGGACGACTACATCGAGCTGTCGCACCTCTATCAGACCGTGCTGGTCTCGAACGTGCCGCGCTTCGACTCCACGCGCGAGAACCAGGCGCGCCGTTTCATCGCCCTCGTCGACGAGCTCTACGACCGGCGCGTCAAGCTGATCGTGTCGGCCGCGGCCCCGGCGACGGAGCTATACCGCGGCCAGCGCTTGAAGCACGACTTTTTGCGCACGCAGAGCCGGCTCATCGAGATGCAAAGTCACGATTACCTCGCCGAGGGGCATCGGCCGTGACGAGCGTCAGCCGATCTTCGTACGAACTTCGATGAGCTCGGGGAAGAACACGGTGTCGAGCGCGCGCTGCAGGAACTTCACGCCCGACGTGCCGCCCGTGCCGGCCTTGCCGCCGATGATGCGCTCGACGGTCTTCATGTGATGGAAGCGCCACGATTGAAAGTTGATCTCGATGTCGACGAGGCGCTCCGAGACTTCGTACGCGGCCCAGTACTGGTCCGGGTGCTGATAGATCGTCTGTAACACTTCGACGACGCCCGCATGGCGCTCGTAGGCCTGCGTCCAATCGCGCTCGACGCGGCTCTCGGGCACGCGATGGCCGACGCGATACAGGTACCGCAAGAGCTCGTCGTAGAGGCTCGGACGCTCGAGCGCCGCCTTCAGCTCGCGGTAGTACTCGAGGTGATGCGTGAAACGCGAGAGCACGGCGCGGTCCTTGCGCCCGAGCTTGAACTCGAGCAGGCGATACTGCGGCGACTGGAACCCGGACGCCGTGCCGAGCGAATCGCGGAAAGCCGCGTACTCGGTCGGCGTCAACGTGGCGAGCACCGACCACTGATTGATGAGCTGATGTTGAACCTGCTTCACGCGGTTCAGCACCTTTATTGCGCGCGGCAGCTCGTCTCGCTGCAAGAAGCGGATCGCAGCGTCGAGCTCGTGCAGAATCAACTTGAACCAAAGCTCGGCGACTTGATGCTGAATGATGAACAGCATCTCGTCGTGCTCGGGCTTGCCGCTGATCGGCTGCTGTGCGCTGAGCAGCTTGTCGAGCTGGAGATAGAGGTCGTAGCGCACTTCGCCGGCGGCAGGGGGGGCCTCGCCGGCCGATTGCAACTCTTTGTCCGGCCCGGGTTTGACTGTCATTGGAAGGGGCAGCCCTTGTGGCAGGTCGTCGATGGCCCCGCACTATAACGTAAGATTCCGCGCGGTGCCGGAGCGGTTTGTACGAAGGCCGCGTGGCGCGTGGTTCCGCGCGCTCCGGCGTTCCGGCACAATGCCCCCATGACGAAACTCAAGACGCGGCCCGCGCCGGGCCGACTCGTGCTGCTGCGCCACGGCCAAAGCGACTGGAACGAAAAGAATCTCTTCACGGGCTGGACGGACGTCGATCTGACTGCGCTAGGCCGCGAAGAAGCGCGCCGCGCCGGACGTACGCTGGCCGACGCGGAATTGAGCTTCGACATCGCGTTCACGTCCGTACTGACGCGCGCCATACGCACGTTGTGGATCGCGCTCGACGAGATGCGTCTCATGTGGATTCCCGTCGAGCGCTCGTGGCGGCTCAACGAGCGACATTACGGATCGCTGCAAGGCCTCGACAAGGCGCAGACGACGGCCAAGCACGGCGAAGCGCAAGTGAAGATCTGGCGCCGCAGCTACGACATTCCGCCGCCGCCGCTCGACGAAAGCGACGAGCGCCATCCGCGGCACGACCCGCGCTACGCGGCGCTCGCGCCGTCCGTGCTGCCCGGCACGGAGTCGCTCAAGACGACGCTCGAGCGCGTGCGCCCGTACTGGGAAGACCGCATCGCGCCGGAGCTTCTGCGCGGCCGCAACGTGCTGATCTCCGCGCACGGCAACAGCTTGCGCGCGCTCGTGAAGATGCTCGAAGGCATTTCCGACGACGAGATCACGGAGCTCAACATTCCGACCGGCGTGCCGCGCCTTTACGAGCTCGACGCCGCGCTCAACCCCAAGCGCGCCGAGTATCTCGGCGATCCGGCCGCGATCGCGGCGGCCGCCGCGGCCGTCGCGAACCAGGCGAAGGCCAAGCAGTAGCGTGCTGTACGATCTCGGGCCGCATCGCGTGCAGACCGCCGGCGAAGACTTCTTCGTCGCGCCGAGCGCGGCCGTGATCGGCCGCGTGCTCCTCGGCCGGCACGCCAACGTCTGGTTCAGCGCCGTCATCCGCGGCGACGTCAACGACATCCGCATCGGCGACGACTCGAACGTGCAGGATGCCGCCGTCATTCACGTCGATGCCGACGCGCCGTGCACCATCGGCCGCGGCGTCACGATCGGCCACGGCGCTGTCGTGCACGGCTGCACCGTGGGCGAGTTCTCGTTGATCGGCATCGGCGCCACGATCTTGAGCCACGCCGTCATCGGCAAGTACTGCCTTGTCGGCGCCGGCGCATTGATCACGGAGCGGAAGTCGTTCCCCGATCGCTCGCTGATCATCGGCGCGCCGGCGAAGCGCGTGCGCGATCTCACCGACGACGAGTGTCGCGCGCTCGAGAAGAGCGCCGCCGGCTATGCCGAGCGCGGGCGGCACTACGCCCGAGAGCTCGTCGCGCGCAGGTAGACGCGCGTCGCATTTCGTACGTAGTTTCCCTAGCGGCGCGGAAGCAGCCGTTCCGCGAAACTGCGTGCATCGGAAATCTGGTGCTGACACCTTGGCCGCTTCACACGCGACGGTCGACGAGCTTCCGGGAGCTCACAGCGACGACATCCCCGGAACGTACATCTTCGACGGCAAGCTCGCCGCGAAGGGCTACGCATTGAACAAGATGTGCTACTCGTTCAACGATGCCGCGAATCGCGCGGAGTTCGTGCGCGACGAAGACGCATACTGCGACAAATTCGGCTTGAGCGAAGAGCAGCGCGACGCCGTTCGCCGGCGCGACGTGCTGGCCCTGCTCGCGGCCGGCGGCAACGTGTACTACCTCGCAAAGTTCCTGGGCATCTTCGGGCTCGGCGTGCAGGACCTCGGCGCGCAGCAAACCGGCATGACGCTCGAAGCGTTCAAGGCGAAGCTCGAGGCGGCGGCTCACTGACATGGCACGGCTCGTCGGCGGCATCTGCACCTCGCACATTCCGGCGATCGGCAACGCGATCGCGCGCGGCCTCGAAGACGACGCCTACTGGCGCCCGTTCTTCGCCGGCTACCCGCCCGTGCGCGCATGGCTCGAGCGCACGCGCCCCGATGCGGCCGTCGTCGTCTACAACGACCACGGCCTGAACTTCTTTCTCGACAATCTCCCGACGTTCGCCATCGGCGCGGCCCGCGAGTACCAGAACGCCGACGAAGGCTGGGGGCTTCCTACGCTGCCACCCTATCCCGGCGATCCCGAGCTCTCCTGGCACGTCATCGAGTCGCTCGTCGCCGACGAGTTCGACGTCGCGACGTGCCAGGAGATGCGCGTGGATCACGCGTTCACGGTGCCGCAGGCGCTGCTCTGGGGCCACGCGCGCGTCGTCAAGACCGTGCCCGTGGCCGTCAACACCGTGCAGCACCCGCTGCCGACACCCGCGCGCTGCTACAAGCTGGGCCGGGCGCTCGGCCGCGCGATCGCGTCGTACCCGAGAGATCTCCGCGTCGTCGTCATCGCCACGGGCGGGCTTTCGCACCAGCTCGACGGCGAGCGCGCCGGCTTCATCAACAAAGAGTTCGATCTCATGTGCCTCGAGAAGATCGTCAGCGACCCCGAAGCGCTGACGCGCTACTCGATTCGCGAGCTCGTCCGGCTCGCGGGCACGCAGGGCGTGGAAGTCATCATGTGGCTCGTGATGCGCGGCGCCATGTCGGCGCGCGTGCGCGAGCTGCACCGTCACTATCACATACCTGTCTCGAACACGGCCGCAGGGTTGCTGCTGCTCGAGAACGCCGCCTGACCGCCATGACGATGCTGCACCTGGGCAACGCGCTGAAGAGCCCGCGTCGAGCCTTCGATGCGGTCGCCTCGCACCCGCCGTCCGGCATGCGCGTGTTCTTCGGCACGGGACTCTGGCTCGCGCTCTGCCCGCCGCTCTTCGCGTTCGTCGGCACGACGCTGTTCGGCTGGCGGCTGGGCGTCGATCCGATGTTTCTGCCGGTGGAGACGGCGCTCGCGATATCCGCGGCGTACTTCGTGCTGCTGATCTTCGGCCTCTTGAGCTCTGCGTTTGTCGCGCACTGGATGGCGGCCACCTACGGCGCCGACACCTCGTACGCGCACAGCCTCGCGCTCATGACGCTCGTCGCCGTGCCGCTCGCCGTCGGCAGCATCGTGCACCTCTACCCCAACGCGTTCTTCAACGTCATCGTGCTCGTTCCGACGCTGATCTGGAGCATGTACCTGCTGTACCGCGGGCTGCCGATCGTGCTGAAGACCGATCCGGGCCGCGGCATGCTGATGGCTTCCGCGCTGATCGCGTACCTGCTCGTGTCGTGGGTGACGCTGCTCGGCATCACGGCCGTGCTGTGGAGCTTGGGTCTCGGCCCGAGGATCGCGACATGAGCAACGTCGTGCACCCCGCCTACGAAGACCGCGTCGTCACGGCGTTCGTGGGCGTAGCCGTGATCTGGGCGATCGTCGGCATGGCGGCCGGCGTCTACGTGGCGGCCGAGCTCGTCTGGCCGCAGCTCAGCTTCTCGCAGCCGTGGCTCTCGTTCGGGCGGCTGCGAACGGTGCACACCAACGCCGTCGTGTTCGGCTTCGCGGTCTGCGCGCTGATCGGCACGTCGTTCTACAGCGTGCAGCGCACGTCGCACGTGCGGCTGTTCGCGCCGAAGCTCGCGTGGACTCTGTTCTACGGCTGGCAAGTGCTCATGGTGCTCGGCGCGATCTCGCTGCTCAAGGGCTGGACGGGGGGCAAGGAGTACGCCGAGCTCGAGTGGCCGTTCGACATCGCGATCACGGTGCTTTGGCTCGCGTACGGCGTCGTGTTCTTCGGCACGATCGCGCGGCGCAAGATGGCGCCGATCTACATCTCGAACTGGTTCTACGGCGCGCTGATCATCGTCATCGCGATGCTGCACGTCGTGAACAATCTCGCCGTGCCCGCCACGCTCGGCAAGAGCTATTCGCTGTACGCCGGCGCGCAGGACGCCGTCGTGCAATGGTGGTACGGGCACAATGCCGTCGGCTTCCTGCTCACAGGCGGCTTTTTGGGCATGCTCTATTACTTTCTGCCCAAGCAGGCCGAGCAGCCGATCTGGAGCTATCGGCTCTCGATCGTGGCGTTCTGGGCGTTCGTCTACAGCTACATCTGGGCGGGCCCGCATCACCTGCACTACAACGCGATCCCCGAGTGGGTGCAGTCGCTCGGCGTCGTCATGAGCTTGGTGCTGCTCGCGCCGTCGTGGGCCACGATGATCAACGGCGTCATGACCGTCAGCAACGCGTGGCGAAAGCTACGCACCGACCCGGCCCTCAAGTTCATCGTTCTCGCGCTCGCGTTCTACGGCCTGGCGACGTTCGAAGGGCCGATGATGTCGATCCGCAGCGTCAACGTGATGAGCCACTTCACGGAGTGGACGATCGGACACGTGCACTCGGGCGCGCTCGGTTGGAACGCGCTGATCACGTTCGGCACTTTCTACTTCCTCGTGCCGCGGCTCGCGGGCCGGCCGCTCGCGAGCACGGCCCTCGCGAACGCGCATTTCTGGCTCGCGCTCGCCGGCACGATGCTCTACATCGTCTCGATGTGGGCCGCGGGCTTGTCGCAGTCGCTGCTCTGGCTCACGCTCGACGAGCTCGGCGAGGTGCAGTACAGCTTCGTCGACGTCGTGCGCTCGACGCAGCCCTATTACCTCGTGCGCCTGCTCGGCGGCCTGCTTTTCCTGGCGGGCGCCGTGCTGATGGCCGTGAACCTCCGTCGCACGTTCGCCGGCACCGTGACGGTCACGGTGCATCCGCCGGACGCCGTGCCCGCTCCGGCCGCGCCGGCTTCGGCGCCGGACCGCGTGCCCGACGCAGCGAGCCCCGCATGAGCTTCCTAGGCCTGCACAACGCGATCGAGCGCAACACGGGACTCCTGATCTTCGGGATTCTCGTCGTCGCGTCGATCGGCGGACTCGTGCAAGTGCTGCCGACGATCGTCGACGACTCGCTCGCGGCACCGGCCGAGAACGTCGTGCCGTACACGGCCGTCGAGCTCGCCGGCCGCGACATCTACATGCGCGAGTCGTGCGCCACGTGCCACTCGCAGCAGGTGCGTCCGCTGCTCGCCGAGGTGCGCCGCTACGGGCCGTACTCGCGCAGCGGCGAGTTCGCGTACGACCGTCCGTTCCTCTGGGGCTCGAAGCGCACGGGTCCGGACTTGCATCGGCTCGGCGGCAAGTACACCGACGCGTGGCACCGGCTGCATATGACGGATCCGCGCAGCGTGGTGCCGGGCTCGATCATGCCCGCGTACCCGTGGCTCGCCGAGCGAGCGGCGAATGCGACCGGGGACATCGTCGCACGCATGCGCGCGCTCAAGACGCTGGGCACGCCGTATACGGAAGAAGAGATTCTGGCGGCACCGGCGGCGCTCGAGGGCAAGACCGAGCTCGACGCGCTGATCGTCTATCTGCAATCGCTGGGGCGCTTCGCGAGCGACGACGCGCCGCAAGAGCACACGGGACATTGAGGATGGCTTACCTGCTTTTCGCCGGAGACATGCTCGTCATGGCCTTCATGGTGGGCGTCGTGGTGTGGCTGTCGGTGCGCGAAAACGATGCGCGCATCGACGCGATCGCGCGCATCCCGCTCGAGGACGAGTAGCGATGCCGACCGTCGCAGAGGGATTCTGGGCCGGCTGGGTGGTGGTGCTGACGGTCGTCTCGGCGGCCAGTCTCTTGTGGCTCGTCGTGAGCGTCTACTTCAACCGCGATCCGGCCGCGGCGCACGATCCGGACGAGGTCTGGGACGAGACGCTGCGCGAAGGCACGACCCCCGCGCCCCTCTGGTGGTTCTGGCTCATCGTCGCGCTGCTCGCCGCGAGCGTCATCTACCTCATGCTGTACCCGGGCCTGGGCAGCTACCGCGGCATGCTCGAATGGAGCCAGGGCGGCAAGCTCGCAGCAAGCCGCGCGCGCTTCGAGGAGACGTTCGGGCCGGACCGCGAGCGCATCGCGCAGAGCTCGATCGCCGACCTCCAGCTCGACGAAACCGCGCTTCGCGCCGGCTGGCACCTGTTCAACGCTCACTGCAGCGCGTGCCACGGCGCGGACGCGCGCGGCCAGGCGAAGCAGTTCCCGAACCTCGCGAACGACCGCTGGCAATGGGGCGGCTCGGAGCGGGACATCGCGCAGTCGATCACGGTGGGGCGCCTCGCGACGATGCCGCCTTGGGCGGCCGCGCTCGGCGACGACGGCGTGACGGCCGTCGCCGAGTACGTGCGCGCGCTCGCCGCGGGCAACGCGCCCTCCGACGGCGAAGGCGCGCGCATCTACAACACGAGCTGTTTTGCCTGCCACGGCGCCGACGGCAGCGGCCTCGCCGCGCTCGGCGCGCCTTCGCTGAAGGACCCCGAGTGGCTCTACGGCGGCTCGCTCGACGACATCCGCGCGTCGATCGCGAACGGCCGCAACGGCCAGATGCCGGCCTTCGGCGGCCGCCTCGACGAGACGCAGATCAAGCTCCTGACGGCGTGGCTCATCGACGGCGCGGAGCCGCGACGAGGACAGTAGCCCCCCGCGTTGCTCAGCGCGCGCCAGGCGTTTCGCGCTCGAGCAGCGCCATCCAATTCTCGATGACTCTGATCGGCGGTGTCGGCGTCGCCGGCCCCGCATGAGCAGGGATGATCAGGAAGCGCTCGTCCTCGAGCACCTCCCACGAGACGGGAGGCGCGGGACAGCGCAGCCCTGCTTCGCGACTGCAAGCGTAATGCATCTCGACCGCGAAGAGTTGCTGCGGCCGGCGCGCCGTGAACCGGTCGCTCGTATCGACGTCGACGGCCACCACTGCGCCGTCGAGGCCGTAAAAAAAGAGTTGACGCCCGTCGGAGCCCCAGCGAGGCGCGAGGCCGCCCGTCACGGAGACCTTCGTCTCGCTGCCCGCGGCTCGAGCGAGGAAGGGCCGCACGTACACTTCCGGCCTGCCGCCCCGGTCCGAGATGTACGCGATGAACCGGCCGTTCGGCGCCAGCCGCGCGCTGCGCTCGTTGGCCGATTCGCGGAGCAGGGGAATGGGTGTTCGCGAGGGCATCTCGAGCGCCCACAGATCGAAGCTCGTGCCCGGAGTGTTCTCCTCGTAAAGGATGTACCGCCCGTCCGGCGACCAGTCGGTGGGATTGCGGTCAGGGCCGGACGCGAGAAGCGGCTCGTGTGCACGCGACGTCACGTCCATCAGGTGCAGGTTTCGAACGCCGCCGGGCCGTCCGGTGAATACGAGCTCTGTGTTCGTCGGTGACCAGACGGCGGCATTGTGGTGCACGCCGTCGAACGTCAATTGCTCCAGCGCGCCGCTCGCGAGGTCGATGCCCCAGAGGTCGCCCGTGGCCGTACGAAGGTCATGAGTCTCGACGACGAGCCGGCCGTCGTCGGACGGAAACCCGAGCGTTTGATAGTCGCCGACGGGCCCGACCCTCGCGACCACCGTGCCGCGCGAGTCCACGATGATCGGTTGAGTCGAGGCCGGAATGCCGCTCTCGCGGTAAACCAGAGTTCCCGTCGCGGATGCGTCGAACGATGCTCGGCCTTCCGTCGTGATGTGGTCGACCGAATCGGCGACGAGCAGCTCGCGGCCGTCCGCCCAGTCGAGCGCAACGGCATCGAATGCGCGCGCCCAGAGACGCCCGTCGCGAACGAACAGTAGATAGCCCGGCGCCGCGTATGCGGCCTTCACGACCGTCGGCAGCACGAGCCGCGACTCGAACGAATCGAGCGAGCCGACGTGGATGCCGCGCCGCGCCGGCGATTCGGCGAGCACGAGATACTGGAAGTGCCGGCCGTCGGGCAGGAACTGCGGCCTGACGTGACCCACGTCCCCGGGCGCGAGCTCGGTCGCCGGCGTCGGCGCGCCGCCTTCCGCGGCAACGCGAAAGAGCGCGCTTCTCGGGGTCGGCGCCACGATGATCTCGCCGTTCGCGCCCCAGGTCGCACCCGCCGTCGCACCGCTCGCTGCCGCTATCAGCTCGGGAAATTCGGCGACCGTCTTGACCGGCCCACCGGCGAGCGGCACGGTTTTCACGGCGGTGCCGGCGAAAAAGCCGACGGTGCGGCCGTCGGGTGACCAGAACGGGGCCGAAGCGTCATCGGTTCCGGGAAGCTGTCGCGCCTCGATGGAGTCAAGCTCTTGGACCCAGAGTGTGCTCCGTCCCGCGATATCCGCCGCGCCGAACACGATGCGCTCGCCGTCGGGCGATACCGCGAACGGCGGTGTTCGGGCGGGCAACGAGGTTCCCGCTGGCGGCGCGAGGACGAATTGCCGAGATTCGAGCGCGGGCTCGAGCTCGAGCCGCAAAAGCGCGAAGGCGCCCGCGACGCCGCCCAAAACGGCCACCGCGCCCGCGGCACCGAGCGCGGCGCGTCGAAGCCGCGGCATGGCGATTCTCGCTCGCGGCGCAGAGTCGGCCGCCGTCGCGCC
>JBBIJV010000031.1:0-23006 GCA_037445815.1 Rhodospirillaceae bacterium | reverse complement strand
GAGCGGGCCGAGCGCGCGCTCCTCGTCGAGCCCGGCAAGCTCGCGGCGTCGCTGCCGCTCCGCGACTTCGACGCAATCGTCGTCATGAGCCATCACCTCGCGACGGACCGTGCGTACCTCGCCGAGCTCGCGCCGCTCTCGACGCGCTACCTCGGCGTGCTCGGCCCGCGCGCTCGCCGCGACCGCCTCCTCGCCGACCTCGCGACGGAAGCTCCAACGCTGCATTCGCGCCTCAAAGGTCCCGTCGGTCTCGACATCGGCGCCGACTCCCCGGAGTCGATCGCGCTGTCCATCCTCGCCGAGCTGCAATCGACGTTGCACCCGCGCTGACTTGCGAGGCGTGGCCGGCGCTGGCCACCACAGCGCAGCATCCGAGTCGGACACGCGCGACGCCGCTAGTAAGTCGTACCGCGCCGCGCGTCGTCGTGCATTCTGATGAAGAAGGAGCGCAGCGCCGGCTCGGCTTCGTCGGGGGTCATGAGACCTTGCTCGACGACGAGCTTTGCCATGTCCTTGATCGAGCGGCGGCCGTCGATCAGCGACATCAGAAACGCGTGGATGCGCGTCGCGGCCGCTTGGCTGCGGAACGAGTCGGTGAGCGGGACGGGCTCGTTGCCGCGCACGAGCCATTCCGGCAGCGCCTGATAGCGCGGCACTTTTTTGCCGCTGTGCAGCTTGCGCGCCGACCAGGTCACGACGCGCTCGCGGCGCGCGTGGCGGCTCGCCGGCGAGCTCAAGTACGGCAGCTCGCGCTCGTCGACCGTGATGTCGCCGAAGCCGTTCTCCTCGAGCGCGGCGCGGCATTCTTCGAGCCCGTAGCGCGCGGCAGGGTCCGCGTCGTGGAAGCTCAGCGAGCCGAAGTTGAGCCAGCGGCCGCCGTCGCCGAGCAACGTGTTGATGCGCGCGCACGTGAGATCGAAACGCTCGGGGAGGATGTCGACGAGCCACGGCGTCAGGACCGTGTCGAAAACGCCGCGGCGAAACGGGGCGCGGTGCACGTCGGCGAGTACGAGCTCGAGGCCCTGGCGCTTCGCGGCGGGCGCCGACAGCGTTCGCAGCACCGCCGCCTCCCCGCTCGGCGCGAGCGGGAACTCGTAGAGCTCGAGCGTTGCGCCGCGCGTGACGGTGTCGGCCACGATCGCGAGCAGCGGGTTGAAGTCGAGAGCGACGGTCAACGCAGCGGAAGTGCGCATGTGCACGTCGTACGCGAGCCGGCCGGCGCCGGCACCGAGCGTGAGCACGCGCCTCGGCGGCGCTGCGCCGAGCGCCGGCGCGAGCGCGTCGAACGACGCGGCGTTCTCCGCGTCGCCCCAGCACCAATCGCGGTGAACGTTCGAGTAGTACGTGGTGAGACCCTGATCGGGCGGCAGCCGCGTGCGCAGCGCCAAGTAGGTTTCATAGCTCGCCGAGTGCGGCTCGAGCTCGAGCGGCGCGAGCAGGGCGCGGATGCGTGCGCCGTGATCGCGCGTCGCCCGCTCGAGGCGCTCGAGCCGCGCGCGCGTCGCGGGCCGCAATTCGTCGGCGGAGAGCGCAGCGGCGACCTGCTGCGCGTCGCGCTCGAGTTTTTGCAGCGAGAACTGAAGGCGCCCGCGCCATTCGCCGAGCGCCGCGTTCGGCTCCGCGAAGAGCCACGGAATGCCGCCGACGAGCGGAAAGTCCACGTCGCACCCCGCACAGCGCCACGCCGCGCCGACGGGCGCGAGCGGCGCGTCGCAGCGCGGGCAGGCGAGGAGGCCGGCGAGGGTATGGGCAGTCGTCATGGCGTCGAAGTGCATGTCTCGAGCTTCGTGATCGTGACGGCAACGCCGGAGCGCGGCACGTGCACGGCTCACGTTATGTGAAAGCGCCCGAACAAAAAAGAACAACGGCTACCCGGTCCGTCCGTGGCCGAGTAACCGTTGTAGGGGGGAGTGGAACCGTCAAGAGCTCCGCTATGCGCCGCTCGGATCGCTAGACGATCGGAGCGAACGCGATGTATCGGTCGAGTAGCGCCGGGTCGCCCAGGCCGTGGTTCGGGAACAGGCTCGCGAACTGGCCCTGCTCGCCGTGCAGCGCCATGTAGTTGAGCAGGATCATGTGGACGAGCAGGTTGACGTTGTTCGCGCCGGGCGTTCCCGAGCGCACGACGTTGCCGTCGGCCGAGAAGGCGCCGAGCTGCTGATGCTGCGCGGCCGTGAGCCCCGCGCTCGTCAGGAGCTGCGGGCGGCCGCCCAGTGTCGGCGGGTTGTATACGAGGAAGAACGGCGCTGCCGTGTCCTGATTGTCGCTCGTCCACTCGCCCTTGCCGCGGCCCGCGACGGAGTTGTCGATGACGCCGTTGCTCGATAGCGAGCCGTCGCTGAACACGTAGAGCATCACGGGCCGCTCCATGCGAGCCGCGTACTCGAGCACCGCGCCCATGCAGCGCCCGGCGCGGAAATCCTTCGTCTCGCCTTCTTGGCGCGCGCCGCCGTGATAGTCGTAGCCGCCCATCGTGATGCAGCCTGCGCCGGCGTAGCCGTCGATGACCATCTTCATCACCGACGCCGTCTTGCGGAACTCGTTGCCGTCGGTGCCGCCGGCATTGAACTCGGCGTCCGTGAAGATGCCCGTCGGCCCGACGATGTTCGGATCCGTGGCCGGGTTCAGCACGACGTTGCCGAACTTCTCCTTCGTGTAGGCTGCATCGAGGTAGCCGCACTTCACGAGCTCTTCGACGACCTGGTCGCGCGTGATCGGCGCCTTCGCGGGATCGGGGAAATTCAGGCCCGTCGAGACGTTCGAGTCCATCCTCCGTTTGCTGATGCGATAGATCGCCTCGACGACGGCGACCTCGTCCTGGTGGCTCAGCCGTCTCGGCCGATCGCTCGTGCCGACGAGCCCCGTGACGTCGCTCGGCCGGTCGACCTTCGTCGGCCGGAACTCGGGGTTGATCATCATGAGCGGAGCCATCGAGTTGCCGCCCGAATCCGTGTTCTGCGAGCCGATCAACGTGAGAATCGAGCCCTCGGCGCCGGCGCGCTGGATGCCGTACAGCGGGTTGTGCGGATTGTTGCCCGTGTCGTTCTCGGAGCGCGCCGGGATCACGGCGCCGTTGATGCTAGCGGCGATGCCCGCCGTCTTGAAGCTCTGGTACATGCCGCGCAGGAACGCGCTGTCGCTATGGAATGCGAGCCCCAAGCTCGTATCCGTGTGGTCGCCGTTGCTCGTGCCCGTCGCGCTCGGGGCCGCCTCGGCCACGCCGGGCACCTGGTCGCCGGGCAGGCCGAGCTTGCGATAGCCGGCCGTCGACAGCGTGTCGAGCTGGCCTTGCGGCCCGCCGACGAGGACGTTCGAGCCCGCCAGGTTCGCGCCGCCCGCGAGGTCGAAGCAGATGAACGGAATCTTCGAGCCCGAGCGGTCGACGCCGCAGCCGAGCACCTGCGCGTCGAGCTGCAAGTCGCTCGCGAGCTGCGCGAGCGCCGTGCGCGGGTTCGAGAACAGACTGAACAATCCCGTGGACAGCACCGCCGCGCCGCCCGTCATGAAGCCTTGCGCGATCAGCTCGCGGCGCGTCATCGGCCGGCGATGGTTCTCGTGCCGTTGCGGCGCGTCCGGGTTCCGAAGCTTGCGTTTGACTCTGATGAGCATCGTCGTTCCCTCTGAATCGAAGCGTCGCCAATCACTGGATCAGCATCGCGGCGCTGCCGATGACGGCCGCACAGACGCCTTTCGCGATGTTGCGCGTGCGCGCGGCGTCGTTGTTCTCGCCCGCGGGGATCGCGTTGATGAGACCCGGGCGAGCCGGATCGCCGGCGCCATGAACCAAGTTGCTGAGCTCCTGGCGAGTGAAGGTCTTGTCCGGCTGATGCGCGAGCTGGATCACGCCGAGCACGCGATTCAGCAGCGGGTCGAACAAGAAGTTCTCGTTCGCGAACGCCGCGGCCGGCGCCGCGGTGAAGTCGAAGCCCGGGAACATGCCGCCGCGCAAGCTGGGGCTCTCCATCAGCGCGTGGCAGTACTCGACGGCCAACTGGCCGATCGCGGCCTGATGCGACGACAGGTAGGCCTCGAGCGTCGGCACGGCCGGCAGCGATTGCCGCACTTCGTCCACCGTGGCGCGTACCCCAGGATCGTTCTGGCTCACGCCCGTGATCGCGGCCATCGTGGCGCTGATCTCGTCGAACGTTCGCACGCCGATGTCCGATACGGGATCGAGGATCTCCGGCGCCGGTATCGGCGGATCGGGGACCGGCGGGCGGTTGTAGACGTTGGTGCCGAGCCGATCGAACGTGAGGAAGAACTCGTCCTCGTCCGGGCCCTTCTCGAGCGGCAACACGGTGCCGAGGTTCAGCAGGGTCTGACCCGTGGCAGCCGAGTACTCCGTGCTCGTGATGCGCGTGTCGAGATAGGCGAAGGCCTGGCCGACGCGGGCCTCTGCGCCGTTCAGCCCGACGCGCATTCCGCGAAGATCGATGTTGTTCGGCTGCGCGGCGGCGTCCAAGCTGATGAAGAACGGCTTGCGGAACAAATAGCCGTAGCTGTCGAACTGCGCCGCCTCGATCACGATGAAGCTGTCGGGGACGTTCGTGAGCTCCTCGACCCCGAACATCAGGAAGAACTTCTCGCCGACCCCGGCCTCGTAGTTCTGCACGATCTGCGCCTGGGTCAGCTCGCGGTTGTGGATCGCGACGAGGCGGATCACGCCGTTCCACATCCGGTTGCCCGACACTTCGTTGCCGAGCACGAACGCGTAGGAGTTGTCCCAGTTCGTGATCGTGCCGCCCGGCGCGGGGTCCTGCGACGCGACGAGCACGCCGTTCACGTAGATCTTGCGGCCCGTCACGGGGTGGAACGTGGCGACGACGTGCTGGAGCGTCGCTTGCAGCACTTCGTCGGCATCGGGCGTCGACAGCGCGGGATCGCCGTTCGCGCTCGTCAAGTCCGTGCGGTTGAAGAAGTCGTAGTTGTACATCGTCTGGCCGAGGTTGAAGTTGCGGTTCGTCAAGCTCGCCGAGTAGCTGACGATGCGCATGTCCTCCTGCACGACGTTGCCAGGCACGACCCAGGCCTCGATCGAGTACTCGCCGGTCTGCAAGATCAGGTTCTTGAGCTTCGCGCTCGAGCCCGTCGACGCCTGCGCCTTGCCGCCGGCGAAGTTGAGACCCCAGCCGCCGAACCACTGCACGTTGCCGGACAGCGTGAGGTCCATGGCCGGGTCGACGCCGCTCGTGTCGTAGGCGATCGAGCAGGCGCCCGTGATCGACGTGCCGCAGGTTTGGCCCGTTTTGAACTCGTAGAGCGCGATCACGTTCGCCTCGTAGCGGTTGCCGCCCGACGCGATCGTGCCTTCGTAGAGGGTCGTTGCCTTGCTCGTCAAGAGCAGCGGATCGACGGCCGTCGGCACGACTTGATCGCTGAAGGCCTGGATTCGCGCCTGCATCAGGTCCGCGTCGTTCGCGCAGCTCGCCGTCCAGCAGTTGTGCTGCTCGTTTCGCAAGCGCACGACGAAGCGCGAGATCGCGGGATCGTCGAGATTCATCTTCGACTTCGCCGCTTCGTAGGCGCTTGCGACGGCGTCGAGATCGCTCGGCGGCCCTTCGGCGAAAAACGGCTGTTGCTTGATCGCGGTCGTCGACGCATGGCACTCCGAGCAGTGCTGCTCGAGCAGCGGATACACGGTCGTCGAGAACAACGCGCCCTGGTCGGCCGGGAAGTTCTTGCTTTCACCCGGGTCGCGGAGCACGGGCGGCTCGAGCTCGATCTTGCGGGCGGCCGTCGACGAGGTGCCGCCGGCCCAGTTCGTGATCCACGTGGTCAAGATGTCGGCGCACGCGGCGGCGCTGCCGAGCCAGCAGTTGTGCCCGCCGCCGACTTTGGTGACCATCATCGAGTCTTGCGGCGACGACAGCGTCACCACGCCGTTCGCGGCGGCGTAGGCGAGGTTGATGTCGTCGTGACGCGCGAACATCGGCGTCTGGCCGCCGGTCTCGCTGTGACAGCTGCCGCAGCGGTTGCTCGCCTGGATGTTGTCCCAGAGGTTGAGCTTGAATTGCTGCACGTCGGACGTCGACGGCGCCGGGCCGTTGTAGTTCGACGTCGGGCCGCTGCCCGGCTGGGCGGGGTTCTGCACGACGTCGGCGCCGCTGCCGCCGCTGCACGCGGAGAGCATCACTGCCGCGAGCGCCAGGCTTGCGCCGATCAGCCACTTACGGAACGGCGAGCTCTGCGCGGCGGCGAACGCCGGCGACTCGACTGAGATCGTGGTTGCGTAGTGCATCGTCCTCACTCCCTGGCGCGTCCGCTACTGGCCCATGCAATACCCAGCGGCCTGGGCGAACGTCTGCTTCAAGTTGTAAGCGCCCTTGAACGAATTCGTCATCGTCGCGACCTGGTTGTGGTCGTTCGTATCGACGGGATCGCGCAGACAAACGGCCTTGAACACCTTCTTCACCTGGCACTGCGCGAAGGCCTCCGTCGCCGCGAGCTCCGCGCCAAGCGATTTCGCGCCCGTGCCTTGGCCGGGCAGCGTCTGGTCCCAGCCGATGACGGCGTTCTGCCCCTTGCGCCAGTGGTTGTGCCACGAGTCGTCCGGCGTCACGAAGCCGTCGGGGAACGTGGTGTCGTTGTTGAAGTACTTCGGCTGCACGGCCGACGAGTCGTAAACCAGGCGGTTGGCCGTCGTGTCGAAGTTGTAATAGGCGAAGGCTTGCGCCATGGGGTCCATGCCCGCGTGGCAGCCGATGCAGTTGTTCATGAACACGCGGCTGTCGCCGCCGGGGCTGCGCGATACGTCTTGCCGAATGCGGTCGGGCGGGATGCTGGTGTCGAGCACCTGCTCCATGTCCATGCACATGTGGTTGATCAGCGTGAAGCGAAACATCGCGCGGTTCGTGCCGGCGACGAAAAACGCCTCGGCCGCTGCTCGCGTCGTCATCGCTCCGGCCGTCGCCGCCGGGGGCGTGCCGTAGACGGCCGTTTGCGTGGTTTGGACGAGCTCGTCCTGGTCGAAGCTCGGCTCGCGCATGCGCTGCTCGAGGGCCTCGAAGTGCGCATTGCTCGTCGGCGAAGGCGCCGGCGTGACGCTGGCGGGGCCCGTGTAGAGCAGGTCCGTGGTCAGGATCTGATTGAACGGCACGTCGTCGCGCACCATGCCCATCACGAGCGTGATGTAGTCGTTGAGCGGCACGAACGGGTTCCGGTCGCGGTTCGTCCACGGCGCGGCAAAGTTCTTCAGCGTCACCGCATAGAAGCTCGGATTGCCCATCGCGATGTTCGCGGCCGCGGTCGGGTTGCCGGGCAGCACTGCCGCCATCGCGTTCAACGTCGCTTCGTCGGCCGGCACGCCGGCCAGCCGATCGTGAATGCGCGCGGCTTGCTCGCGCGGTCCGGCGAAGGCGAACGACGCGCCGCAGAGCAAGAGCGCAACAGTGACGAAGATGCGCCACAGTGCGGCGTGATTTTTGAGCAGTGCGAGCGTCGGCGCAAATTGCATCCTGCTAATCATCGCTTTCGTCCCGTTTTGTGATGGCCGTGAATTGCGAGATCGGCGCGCACTAAAACACAAAAAAAATCGCCGCGTAATGTGGGAAATCACAGACGTCTCGAATTGGCGACGGTTCGGACGAACCGGAGTCGACGTGTAAGCTCTTCGCCGCGATCGAGGGCGGTGTTCGAACGTGCTCGGCCGCAAAAAGGTGCGATTAGGTGAAATCTCGCGCGAAGGCGCGCGAGCGAAGGGTGCCGAGTTTGGAGTCGATCACACTTCTTCGCGATGAGATGAGCCGAACGAGTTCTGTGATCACGTTAACGGAAGGCGTATAGGTCGACGCCCATGATTGTCGGGCGCCGAGATTACGTCGCATCGCGACGAAGATCGTCGCGAGATTATGCAAGCGCCGGCGGGGCGAGGGCCGCTCCGCTGCGCTGCGTGCGGAGTACGGCCGTTGGCGTATCGACTCGAGCTCGGATCGACCCTCATCGCGCAGGTTGATGGAGAGGGACTTTCCATGAGCGACGAAACACGGAACGTTTGGCGACGCTGGGTCGAGCCCGGGCGCACGGCTGCGCTGGCATTGATGCTGGCCGCCGTGGCCGCTTGCAGCGGCGACGGCGACGGCAGCGTCGGGATCGGCCAGGGGCAGGATCCCGATCCCGTGGCGCCTGATTTCCCGATCGCCTACACCAAGGGCCCGCTGTTCGACGAGGACGACAACCTCCAGGTCAACACGGACCTGCGCGACATCCTGCGATTCGCAGTGGGCACCGACCTCTACGTTCGCGATCGCGCATCGCCGACGGCGCCCGAGCGCAACGTCACGCGCCGCTTCACGCAGGGCCGAGGCGACGTCATGGGCGTCGAGATCTCGGCCGACGGCAAGAAGGTGCTGTTCGCGATGCGCGGCCCGGTCGACGAGAACCTGGCGCTCGACGATCCGGATCAGCCGAAGTGGAACATCTGGGAATACGAGCTCGCGTCGGACACGCTGCGGCGACTCATCGTGTCGAACCTCACGGCTCAACAGGGCCACGACATCTCGCCGCATTACTTGCCCGACGGGCGAATCATCTTCTCATCGACGCGGCAACAGACGGCGAAGGCCATTCTCTTGAACGACGGCAAGCCGCAGTTCGACGCGCGCGACGAGGATCGCCAAGAGCCGGCGTTCGTGTTGCACGTCATGCGCGACGACGGCACCGACACGTTCAAGCAGGTGTCGTTCAATCAGAGCAGCGACTACGAGCCGACGGTGCTCGACAACGGCAAAGTGCTGTTCAGCCGCTGGGATCACGCCGGCAGCGTCAACGGCATTCATCTCTATACGATGAATCCCGACGGCACGGAGCTCGAGCTGCTCTACGGCGCCGAGAGTCATTTGACGGGCACGAACAATGGCGCCGTCCAGTTCGTCGGCGCGCGCGAGATGCTCGACGGCCGCATCATGGCGATCCTCCGGCCGTTCGATCATCCCGAGCTCGGCGGTGCGATCACGATCATCGACACGCCGACGTACGTGGAGAACACACAGGCCGTCGCGAGCGCGGCGGGCATGACGGGCCCCGCGCAGACGGCGGCGACGCCGAACCAGGTGCGTACGGATCTCGTGCCGTCGCCGGGCGGCCGGTTCAGCTCGGCGTTCCCGCTCTGGGATGGCACGGGCCGCGTGCTGACGACGTGGTCCATCTGCCGCCTCCAGGAGCCGGACCCGAACGATCCGGCGGCCGTCGTTTACGTTCCGTGCACGCCCGAGCGCCTCGCGGCGACGAATCCTGCCCCGGTGGTGGCGCCGCCGCTCTACGGCGTGTGGATGTACAACCCGTCGACGCAGACGCAGCAGCCGATCGTGATCGGCGAGGAGGGCGTGCTGATTGCGGACGTCGTGGCCGCCCAACCGCGCCGCGCGCCGACGAACATCCCGGACAAGCTGCCCGGCGTCGACTTCGACGCCGACCTCGCGGCCGAAGGGGCCGGTATCATCAACATTCGCAGCGTCTACGACGTGGACGGCGTGGCGACCGTGAACATCGCCGCCGTCGCCGATCCCGTGCTGACGCCCCCGGACAATCGGCCGGCGCGCTTCCTGCGCATCGAGAAGGCCGTTGCCATTCCCGACGAGGATACCGTCGACCTCGAGAACACGGCGTTCGGCCCCGCCATTCAGCAGGGTATGCGCGAGATCATCGGCTACGCGCCGATCGAGCCCGACGGCTCGGTGCGCGTCAAGGTGCCGGCCAACGTCGCGCTCGCGCTGTCCGTGCTCGACGCTAACGGCCGGCGCACGTCGGCGCGGCACCAGAATTGGATTCAGGTCGTGCCGGGCCAAGAGCTCGAGTGCAATGGCTGCCACGCTCCGGCGAGCAACCTCTCGCACGGCCGCAAGGCGGCGTTCGCGCCGGCATACGCCGGTGCGCCGAGCACGGGCTTGGCTTTCCCGAACAGCGTGGGCACGTTCTCGCCCGACGCGGGCGAGACGATGGCCGAGACGCGCACGCGCGTCAGCTGCCAAACGGACTGCGCGGCGCTCGAGCCGAGCGTCGACGTGGTGTACACCGATGTCTGGACCGACATCGCGAACGCGCCGCTCGGCACCCCGATCTCGTATCTCTACTCGGGCCTGACGACGACGCCGCCGACGAACGCCAATTGCATCGGCGATTGGACGCCGGCTTGCCGCATCATCATCAACTACGAGGCGCACATTCACCCGCTCTGGAGCGCGGCGCGCCCCGTGCTCGACGGGATGGGCAACCAGATCGGCAGCAACACCTGCGCGCAGGCGGGCTGTCACTCGCCGACCGATATGGCGAACGCGCCGATGGTGCCGGCCGGCCAGCTCGATCTGACGGACGGCCTTTCAGAGGACGAGCCCGATCAGTTCAAGGCCTATCGCGAGCTCTTGTTCGCGGACAACCTCCAGGTGTTGAACGGCGGCATGCTCGTGGACCAGCAGGTGCAGGTCGGCGTCGACGCAATGGGCAACCCGATCCTCGACTTCGTGTCGACGGGCCCCTACATGAGCGCGGCGGGCGCGAACTTCGGCCTCTCGCAGCGGTTCTTCGATTGCCTCGAAGGGCAGAACGGCGTTTGCGCCGCGACGCCGCACGCCGGCTTCATGTCTCTGCACGAGCTGCGCCTCGTTGCGGAGTGGCTCGACATCGGCGCGCAGTACTACAACAACCCGTTCGACGTTCCGGTGATGTAGATGCGGTTGCGGTGGCTCGTTCTGTCGCTTTGCCAGTTCGCGATCGCAGCACATGCGGCAGGCGCAGAACGGCCACTTCGCGAGGTGACGATCGCGGACCCGTTCATCGAGCTGCACACGGGGCCAGGCCGCGGCTATCCGATCTTCTTCGTGGCCGAGCGCGGCGAGCAGATCGCGCTCGTGAAGCGCCGCACGGAGTGGTTCAAAGTACGTGTCGCGCGCGGCCAGGAAGGCTGGGTGCATTTCGAGCAGCTCGCGACCACGCTCGATCCCGACGGCGAGCCGTTCGACCTTCCGGCGCTCGGGTTCAGCGACTACGCGGCGCGGCGCTGGGAGGTCGGCACGCTGTACGGCGACTTCGGCGGCGCGAACGTGATCGCCGTTTACGGCTCGCGCAGCTTCACGCCGAACCTGTCCGGCGAGCTCTGGGTTTCGCAAGCGCTCGGCCGCTTCTCGGACAGCACGCTGGCGACCGTCAACATCGTGCACCTCATGTATCCCGACTGGCGCGCGTCGCCGTATTTCACGCTCGGCGCCGGCGTCATCAACACGGAGCCCAAAGCGACGCTCGTGGCGACGACGGATCGGAGCGACTCCGTTGCGCTCGCGGGCGCCGGAGTGCGCATGTATTTGAGTCGCCGCTTCGTGTTCCGCGCCGAGTACAAGACGCACGTCGTGTTCACGAGCCGCAACGACAACGAGGAAGTAAGCGAATGGAAAGCCGGGTTCTCGTTCTTTTTCTAGGCCTGACGCTCGCCGTCGGGAGCCTGACCGGATGCGGCCGCGACGCCCTCGTTCGCGCGGACGAAGCCGCGTCCCAGCCGCCCGTCATCGAGCCCGACGTGGAGCGGCGTGAGATCGATCCGCCGCGCATCGACACCGAGGACTTCGAGGTGGGCATCTTCGCGGGGCAGTTGAGCGTCGAGGATTTCGGCGTGAATACCGTCGCCGGCGCGCGCTTCGCGTACCACGTTACAGAAGGTTTCTTCGTCGAGCTCGCGGCCGGCGAGGCCGACACGGAGCTCACGAGCTTCGAGCGGTTGAGCGGCGCTGCGCAATTGCTCACAGACTCGGAGCGCGAGTATTCCTACTATAACGTGTCGCTGGGATACAACATTTTTCCCGGCGAAGGGTTCGTCGGCCGACGCCGAGCGCTGAACATGGCGACCTACGTCATCGGCGGAGTGGGCAAGACGACGTTTGCCGGCGACGATCGGTTCACGGTGAACTTCGGCGTCGGGATGCGCGTGATGCCGCTCGATTGGTTCGCCGTGCACGCGGATTTGCGCGACCACGTATTGGACATCGATTTGCTGGGGCAGGAGAAGACGTCGCACAACCTCGAAGCGCACGTGGGCGTGACGTTCTTCTTCTAGGGCATACAACGGAGGTAAGCCATGTTGCGTGCGTTCTCCATTCTTGCGATGACGACCCTCGTTGCGTCGCTCGCCTATGCCGCGACCCTGTCGGGCCCGGCGCCCGGCTTCACGCTCCAGAAGCTCGACGGCGGAGAGATGTCGCTGTCCTCGCAGAAGGGCAACGTTGTGATGATCAATTTCTGGGCCACGTGGTGCGTACCGTGCCGGCAGGAAATGCCGCACCTGCAAGCGCTCTACGAGCGGTACAAGGGTTTGGGCTTCGAGCTGCTCGCGGTGAACGTCGAGAAGGACAACTCCGCCGGCGCGCGGAAGTGGCTCGAGGAAACGCCCGTGACGTTCCCCGTGCTGCTCGATCCGAACAATCAAGTCACGAAGCTCTACAAGGTGCAGACGATGCCGACCACCGTGCTGATCGGCCGCGACGGCACGATGCGCTTCATCCACCACGGCTACAAGCCGGGCTACGAGAACGACTATCAAACGCAGGTTCGTGCGTTGCTGCGGGAGTAGAAATGCTCAGGCCGAAGACGTCTTCGCTTTTGCGCTGGGCCGCGGCGTCCGCCGCTGTGCTGGCCTTCTCGGCCTGTAGCGTCGAGCCGTGGGTGAAGCCCTACGAGCGCGACAACCTCGCGGATCCGATCATGTCGTTCGATCGCGATCCGGTCTCGAGCGCGTACACGGGCCACGTCTACGAAGCCCGCGAAGGCGCGCGCGGCGCGACGGGCGCCGCCGGCGGCGGCTGCGGCTGCAACTAAAGCGTCGGGCGAGCGTGAAGCGCAGTCTCGTCATCGCCTTGCTGTCGTTGGCCGCCGCGCGAGCGGCCGACGGCGGCGTGCTGCCCGAGGACCGCGCCGACGTGCTGCTGCACTCCTACGACGGCGGCGGCGTCACGATTCAGGGCCCGTCCGTGCTCGTGCGCAAACAGTTCGCGCAGAAGTTCTCCGTGTCCGCCAACCATTACGTCGACCGCGTCAGCAGCGCGTCGATCGACGTCGTCACCACGGCCAGCCCCTATAAAGAGGAGCGCACGCAGCAGTCCGTCGGGCTCGACTACCTGCACGACCGCTGGATGATGAACATCGGCTTCACGAACAGCGAGGAGAACGACTACACGGCCGAGACGTTCAGCTTCGGCGTGAGCCAGGACATCTTCGGCGACTTGACGACGATCTCGCTCGGCTACTCGCTCGGCAACGACACGGTCGGCCGGCGCGGAGACGCGACATTCAGCGACGAGGTTGAGCGGCAGCAATACCGGCTCGGCGTCTCGCAGATCCTCACGAAGAATCTACTGCTCGGCTTGTCGTTCGAGACGATCACGGACGAGGGCTTCCTGAACAACCCGTACCGGCAGGTGCGCTATCTCGACGACACGACGCCGCAAGGGTACGCCTACGAGCGCGAGGTTTATCCGCGCACGCGCACGAGCGATGCGGGCTCGATCCGCCTGCGCTATTACCTGCCGTACCGCGCCGCGCTGCACGCCGAGTATCGGCAATACGCGGACACCTGGGCCATCGACGCCGACACGTTCGAGATCGGGTACACGCATCCGATCGAGTCGGGGTGGACGTTCGAGGGGCGGTTCCGCACGTACTCGCAGACGAAGGCGGAGTTCTACAGCGACCTGTTCGCGCGCTCGCAGTTCCAGAACTTCATGGCGCGCGACAAGGAACTGAGCACGTTCACGAGCCGGACGATCCGGCTCGGGGCGAGCTACGACATCGTGCGCGGAGGCTGGAAATTCGTGGAGCGCGGCACGCTGAACGTGATCCTCGACCACATGATGTTCGACTACGAAGACTTCCGCGACCTGCGCGGCGTCGGCGCCGCCCCCGGCACCGAGCCCTTCTACAGCTTCGACGCGAACGTCGTCCAGCTCTTCGCTTCCTTCTGGTTCTAACCCTGGCGTCGCGCGAGCGCCGCCGGCCCTCGGTGCAAAGGCCGAAGAGGCCACCGGTGCCGCGGGCTTCCCGTCCGATTCCCGTGAAGCTTTTCGGTGCATCCGCGTTAGTTGGCGGCCGAGGCTGCAACGTTAGCCGGCGCAACGAACATATTGGATAGCGCATATTGCTTTTTAGCGAGAAGTGTCAACTTGTTGACAGAGCTCTGATGTAAGAACTGGTAGAGTCCCGAACGACCCAATTCGCCTGGGGAGGCTGCCATGCGGGGACATAGCGGTTGGTGCTTGGGCTCGTCTTTCGGGGTACGACGCCGGCGCATGCGCGCCATGCACTGGTGTCGGCGAGGGCTCGGTGCGCTCGCCGCCGGTGCCGCGGTATCGACCGCCCTCGCCGCCACGTATCCGGGCGCAATACCGGCATCGTTCGCAGTCGGCGATCAAGGCGACGCGCGCTACACGATTCCGATCGTTGCTCCGGCCGGCACAGGCGGCCTCGAGCCGAACCTCGCCCTGTCGTACAACCATCAAGCCGGCAACGGGCTTGCGGGGATGCGCTGGTCGCTGTCGGGGCTGTCGGCGATCACGCGCTGCCAGCGCACGTATGCGCAGGACGGCGAAACCGTCGCAGTCAACTACGGAAGCACGGATCGGTTGTGCCTCGACGGGCGGCGGCTGGTCAGCGTCGCCGGCAACTACGGCGACCACAACACCGAGTACCGCACCGAGATCGAGAGTTTTCAGCGCGTTTTCCAGCAAGGCACGGTCGGCGGCGGGCCGCAATCGTTCTATGTCCAGCACGGCAACGGCTTGACGTCGTACTATGGTGCTACGCCCAACTCGCGCATCGAGTTTGCCGGCACCAGCGTCGTCCGCCTCTGGTATCTCTCATATACAGTCGATCAGTTCGGTAACCAGATCAGCTATAGCTACGACGAGAACTCGACGACGGGCGAGGTCTTTCCGATCGAGATCACCTGGACATCGAACGCGGGACAAGGGCTTACGCCGCGCTACAAGATCGTGATCACGCCCGAGACGCGACCGGCCGACGATCAGCGCAGCGGTCACGATTCGGGCGGGGCGCCCTGGGCGAGCACAAAGCGAATCGACAAGATCGACGTCGTCTACAACGGAACTACGACGATCAGCACCTACGATCTGACGTACCGCACACCGCCCATCGGTGGAACCGGCCGCAGCCAGCTCGAGAAAGTCACGCTCTCGCGCGGGGCCGACTCGCTGCCCGACACCGTGTTCACGCTTCAGGACGGCACGCGCGGCTGGGGAAGTCTCGCTAGCACGGGCCGTTCGGTGGGTACATTTCCACTGGTCGGAGACATGGACGGGGACGGCCGTCAGGACCTCTTCGTATGCCTGAGCGGGACGTGGCAAGTGTATCCGGGACAAGCGGACGGGTTGCTCGGCACGGCGATCAACGGCGGGGCCTCCTGCGGGACGAACCCCGAGCAGGCGCGTGTGCTCGATTTTGACGGTAATGGTCGAGCGGACCTCTTGTACCGATCCGGCACGAGCTGGCACGTTCTCAAGTCGATCGGAGGCGGCGGCTTCATCAGCGATCCCACCGGGCTTACGAGCTCGAACGTGCAAAACCCGGCAACGCTCGATCTCGATGGCGACGGGCTCTTCGACATCGTCTACGACGGGGGCGGCGCGCTCGCGTGGCGGCGGAATCTGGGCGGCTCCCTCGCCGCCGAGCAGTACATCTATCAGCCGACCGGAATGTTATCCGGGTACGGCCCGGTTCCGGCCGTCAACAGCAGCGTGCCGATGGATGCGAACCGCGACGGGCGGGCGGATCTCTTCGCGCACGTGCAGGAATGCGAGGTCAATCCGAACAATCCGTATGAGGTCGAGTGCCAGAACCATTACCGGTTGTTGCTCGCCACGGGGACCGGCTGGAACACGTTCACGGAGATCCCAATCACCACGCTCCCCGAGAACTACTATCTGACGAACTTCCGTGCGGGTGACATCAATGGCGACGGCCTTCTCGATTTGCTCTACGTGCACGGCTTGGCGTCGACCTGGTTCTTGCAGCTGAACCGCGGCACCTCACTCGGCTCGACGGTCAACACGCAGATCCCGCCGGCGGGCGCCGACAAGGTGATGATCGTCGATTACGACAACGACGGCCGCGACGATCTCGTGCGCGTGGATTCGACCCTCACCAACATGTATATGATCCACCGCTCCAACGGCAGCACGCTGGTGTCGTATACGAGCCTCGACAGCGTCGGCGCGTTTACGGCGGCCGCTTTCGCGGCCGACGTGAGCGGCGATGGATTCCCGGAAATCGTTCGCGTGTCGGGCTCGAGCTGGGCCACGCACCGCCATCTGAGCCCGTTGCCCGACGTCGTGACGAAATTCACGAACGGGCTGGGCCACGAGATTGCGCTTGCGTACGAGCCGCTGGCGAACACGAGCCACTACACGCTCAGCTGGGCATTGGCCGAGGACCCGCCGTCAGTTGCCCTGCGCCGCTACGGTGGGCCGCGCCACGTGGTCACGACCGAGACGCACGATACGGCGATCGGCAGCGGCACACGGCAGTACACGCATCATTACGACACGGCGTGGCTCGACGTCGCCGGGCGCGGTTGGTCTTCATTCAAAACCCATCGCGTCAACGACGTGGCGCAGGGCACGTACGTGCGCAGGACGCTGCGGCGCACGTTCCCGCACACGGGCATGGCCGAGCTGGACGAGCAACGCGTCACCTCGGGCGATGCGCTGGTCAGGGACGTCACGTACGTGCTCGGCAACACGAGCTATGCGAGCACGCCGCCGGAGCCGCCGCGGCAGTTCCCGCGCGTGGAGCAGGCGACGGCGCGGGAGTACGAAGTGGGCGGCCCGCTGGCGGGCCAGCACTTGCGCAGCGTGGTGGCCAACCCCGAGTACGACACGACCTACGGCCACGTGACGACGCGCGCGACCACGACCACCGATCCCCTCACGGGCGAGACCTGGACATCGACGACGAACTTCAACCCCACGGCCGACACGGATGATTGGTGCTTGGGCCAGCCTGGCCTTGTCGAGACGACGAACACGCTGCCGAGTCTCACCTCATCGACGCGCAGGCTCCGGTACACGTGGAATCTCGACAATTGCAGCCTCATCCAGACGACGGACGAGTCCGAATCGGATCCTGCGAAGCGGCTTCAGACGGTGTACACCTACGACGGCTACGGCAACCCGAACGTGGTCAGTCAGGACAGCGCGGACGGCTCGGCGCAGAACCGTTCGACGGATTTCGATTTCGATTCGTTCGGCCAACAGCCGACCGCCGTCACGGTCGGCACCGTCAATCTCGTCACGGCCTTCGCCTGGGATTATCTGACCGGTCAGCGCGCGTCTGTGACCGGTGCGGATGGCCTCACGATAAGCTGGCTGTACGACCCCTTCGGCCGCGTGGCGCAGGAATCGCGGCCCGACGGGACGACGACCATTACACGCACCGCCTGCGGCGGCGGCTGTTGGCCGCAAAACGCGGTGTTCTTCGCGCGCGCCCAAGGTTCCGACGGCAGCGATGACTACGGCTACTTCGACGAGCTCGGCCGCCCGGTCGGACGCGCGTGGACGCTGCCGGGCGGTGCTCAAGGGAGAGAAGAGACGCGCTATACGGGCACGGGTCGTGTCGATCGAGTGAGCCGCCCGTATCTGAGCGGCGATCCCGTCTACTGGGTGACGTACGCTTACGACGTGATCGGCCGGATGGTCCAAGAGAACGCGCCGATCGACGAGGCGAACACATCGGGTGCGCTCACGACGACGGAATATCGTGGGCATGAGGTGTGGCTGACGGACGCCGAGGGTGGAACGACGAAGTACATTCACAATGCGGCGCGGCAGATCAAGCAGGTGCTCGATGCGCTCAACGGCTCGACGCAGTACACGTACGCGGCGTTCGGCGAGCTGGCAACCGTCACGGACCATCAGGGCAACGTGACGGCGATCGGTTACGACGCGCGGGGGTTGAAGGCATCGTTGAACGACCCCGATCTGGGGAGCTGGAGCTACGTTCACAACGTCTACGGCGAGCTGGCCTCAGAGACCGATGCGAAGACAGCTCCGAACCCGACCCGCAGCTACCTCTACGATCCGGCCGGACGTATCCAGCAGCGCGTCGAGCCGGAGGGAACGACGACTTGGACATACTACACCTCGGGAACGGGCGCGATCGGCAAGCCGGATACGATCTCGGGGCCCGGCAACAGCGAGCACTACGAGTACTCGGCGAGCTTCGGCGCGCAGACGCTCGTGCGCCGCGTGATCGACGGCGTGCCCTACGACACCGACTACGCCTATCACACGGCGGGCAGCGGCCGCGGAAAGCTCGCGCGGATCACATATCCGACGAGCAGCCTCGGGACGCGGCTCAAAGTCGACTATAGCTACGACAGCTATGGGCATCTGTATCAGGTGTACAACGGCGACGCGCCGTCGCTCGTTTGGTACACGCTCTCGAGTGCGGACGCGCTCGGCCGCGAGCGCACGGCGATTCTTGGCAACGGCGTCAACGAGGTTCGCAGCTACGATCGGGCGAACGGTTCATTGCAGAGCATCGTTTCGGGGCCGAGCGGGGCTCCGACTTCAGTGCAGAACCTCGCCTACCAATGGGACCGAGTCGGCAACCTCGAGCAGCGGCAGGACTTGATCTCGGGCAAGACGGAAGACTTCTTCTACGACGCCCTGAGCCGTTTGCGGACATTGCAGATCAATTCCGCAACGGCGCTCTCCGTCGACTACGACGAGATCGGCAACATCACCTACAAGTCCGACGTCGGGTCTTATCAGTACGGCGCCGGCAGCGCGGGCCCTCATGCCGTGACGTCCGTGACCGGAATCCAATCGAACACGTACGCCTACGACGCCAACGGCAACATGAACAACAAGGACGGGGACACGATCACGTGGTACTCGTTCAACAAGCCGCTGCGAATCAATTATGGGACGGCCTATTCGGAGCTCGTCTACGGTGTCCACCGCCAGCGGATCAAGCAGACGGCCGCCGACGGCAGCAGTGGCGGCGTGCTCCGTTACATCGGTCCTGAGTTCGAGCTTCTGACGCAGGGCCCGCTGCGCGCGGACTTGCACCACATCTTTGCGAACGGCCGCGCGATCGCGCGCTATACAACCTACAACTTCATGGGGCCGGATACGCGCTATCTGCACCGCGACAGCTTGGGCAGCATCGTCGCGACGTCGAGCACGACGGGCACCGTCCTCTCGCGTTACGAGTTCGATGCGTTCGGTCTGCGGTGGCAGACCGCTGGGAGCGGGCTTTTCACGCAGAAGGGATTCACGGGCCATGAGCATCTTGACGCCGTCGATCTCATCGACATGGTCGGCCGCGTGCAAGACCCCGTACTTGGCCGGATGTTGAGCGCAGATCCCTTTGTTCAAGCGCCGTACTACTCACAATCCCTGAACCGGTATTCGTACGCCTGGAACAACCCGCTCACGCTCGTCGATCCGAGCGGGTTTCAAGTAACCGAAGTCCCGGTATGCCAAGGTAGCATCGGCGGCGACTGTATACCCACGACGCCAGGGATATGTGAACAACGGAACTACGATTGCCAAAACCGGCCGCCGGCGTTCGTCTGTGCTGATTTCTCAAGCTGCTTTGTGGACATGGTTCCGGTCGAGGATCCAACGGGGCTCGTGTTCGGGCACGATGTTTATCCGGGTGGCAACATGGGCCCTGGCACGGTGGCGAATACGTTCGTGCCGCAAGGGGGTGCCTTTTCCGACCAGCTCACCGGCTTCGAGCGCTTCATGATGAACGTTGATTTGCCGGATATCGATGCGGGAACCTTGGGAGGATTCTTAGCGGATAGTCTCGTCGGATTTGGCGACGGAGTTTATGAGGCCGTCACGCTAGGTGTTGGAGATCTTGCAGAGGTCCGCGGCTGGGGCGGATATGGCTACGCGGCAACCGACCAGATTGTGCATGCCGGCGGTCGGACCATCGGAACCATCCAGGGTTCCGTCGCGATGGCGGGAACCGGTTGGGCCGCTGGCTTGAACGGCGGGACGAGGTCGGTATTCTGGGGCAATAGGGCGCTCAACATGGAAAGAGCAAAAGCGTTTGGTACCACGTTGGAGAAGACGCTGATAGGACGGCCGCTAAATGCCATCGGTAGATGGGTACCTGACCCGGTGTGGAAGTTTGCGTCTTACACATTCGCAAACAACGCTAGGGGTACTGCCACTAAAGTCGGGGGTGACGTCGGTCGGATTTGGAACGCCATAGAGAAACCTGCACTTGAAGCGAGGCGCGTCCTCATTAGGTACATCGACTAGACAATGCCTTGGTGGAATAGCAAAAGATTCTCAGACGGTAGCGAGGTTCAGCACCTTAGCCGCGACGCCGTACGGTACAAAGAAGGCGCGTTCGAGCTCGATATCTGGTTGGATTGGGGGCCGGGCTTGCTCTTCGCCGATCGAATTTTGAATCTGACCGAGTTAGAGAAGGGATGGACCAAGTTCCCGAACACCGATGGTCGCCTAATTGAACATCGAAAGAAGGAGGAGATCATCGAAAAGCTCAGAGCGTATCTGGGCACGCGGCGTAAGTTGACCGTTGTCGACAACGTTCGTTCGTCAGAGACGCCAACGTCCAACTAAACGGCTGGCCACCACGAGCTCCGCGTTCCGCAACGGCGCGTCGACAACCGCCATACTGCGCAATAGCCGTGGAAGCAACGCTGACGCCGTTACTCGAAGTGGCAAGCAAAGTATTGTTGTACGCGGCGGTGTTCTTGGCGTTCGATTTGGCAGCGTTCTTGATTGTTTATGCGGCGTTCGCTTTCGGCGTGCAGCGGTTCTCTCTGGGGCCGGCGTTCACTGCTGGCGCTTACAGCGTGTTGGGGCGATTATTTTCGTTGCAACCGCTGTTGTTGTTCGCTTTAGCTTCGGTCTCGGCATACTACAATCTGCATCGTTACTATCTTGTTGTCGGTTTTTCCACCCTGTTTGCGATGGCCGTCAGTATGGTGATCCAATCCCATGGCAGGGTCATCCCTACGATTTCGAGCATGTTTGCTGTCAGCATAGACGAGAAAGCTCTCGGTCCTGCGATCCCCCTGTTGTTGTCGTCATTGGTCTCGTGGCTAATGATTTATTTCTTCATGCGACGACTGCTGTGAGCGTGCGGGCCAGGTGTGCGGTGCGACTTGCTAATCAGGCTGGAATGGGGAGCGGTTCCGCGGATCGGTGGACTGGACGAAACCGGCTTTTCTTACCACGCCGAGTTTCGTTTCGTAGGCTCATTCACTGCTGTCCAAATTAGCCTGAATCGAGCATAGCGAATGGCGTTTTTCCGCGTGTTTAGACGGGCGTTGCAGGTAGAACGAGGTTGATACCCCCTGTATAGCTCCGATTTCTCCGGACACGAGGGTAAGTGATACTTCACGTGTCGAGGAGGACGGACGGAGATGGGCAAGAAGTCGGAGCTGAGCGCGGAGCAGCGGGTGCAGTTGGTGCTGCGATTGTTGAGTAAAGAGGAGCCGGCGGTGCAGATCGCGCGCCGCGCCGGGGTTTCGGAGCAGACGCTGTACCGGTGGCGTGATGAGTTCATCGGCGGCGGCAAGCAGGCGTTGAACGGCCGCGGCGAGAACGAGCAGGCGAAGAAGATCTCGCGGCTCGAGGAGCAGCTGGCGGAGCGCGACCAAGTGATCGGTGAGATCACGATCGCCAATCGGATCTTAAAAAAACTTTCGGGCGGCTTGAGCTGACGGACGCGGTGCGCTCGATGGTCGTTGAAGCGCAGGAGACGGCGCCGCCGCCGGCGCCGCGGCTGAACCGGGTGCTGAAGTGGCTCGGGATCACGCGCTCGGTGTGGTACGCGCGGCGGAAGGCGGAACCGAAGAAGCCGGGCCGCAAGCCGAAGCCCGTGCCGGAGGAGTTGGCTGCGCCGATCCGCGAGCTCGCGCTGACATATCCGTGGTGGGGCTACAAGCGTATCGCGGTGATCGCGCGCCGGCTCGGGCTCGGGGTGTCGAACCAGCAGGTCTACAAGGTGATGAAAGCCGCGGGGCTGTTGCAGAAGCGGCGGGCTCGAACCGCGGAACTCTACCAAGCGGCGCGCTTGTTCGAGCTCTTGCCGCAGGCGCCGAACGACTTGTGGCAGTGCGACGTGACCTATATCCACATCCCCGGCCACGGCTGGTGGTACGCGGTGACGGTGATCGACTACTACTCGCGCTACTTGCTCGCCTGCCACTTCACGCCGAGCTATTGCGCGCGAGATGTCGCTTCAGCGCTCGACGCGGCGCGTGCCGAGGCCGAACGGTTGCACGGACCGCTCAAGAAGCAACCGTTCCTCGTCACCGACAACGGCTCGAGTTTTATCGCGCGGGCGTTTCGTCGACACATCGACGGCGACTACACGCACGTGCGCATCCAGTACCGCACGCCGACGCAGCTCGGGTTGCTCGAGCGCTTTCACCAGACGCTCAAAACCGAAGAGGTGTACTGGAAGCTGTACGCGAGCCCGGGCGAGGCGCGGCAGTCGCTGGAAGAGTTCCGCCGTCGTTACAACGAAGTGCGGCCGCATTGGGCGTTGATTCCGCCCGAGGGCGGCGATCCGATCACGCCGGCCGACGTCTACGTTCATGGCCAAGCGGTTGGCTTGCCGAAGTGGCAAGGCTGGGCCAAGGCGGCGAGACAGAAGCTCGAGCAAATGACGGCGAATTTGCATTTCCCGCTGCCGAGCGAGTCGACGCCGGACGCGGTCGCCGCAGCGCAATTCGGGGGCAGCTGAGGTATGGGTCGGATCGAGATCGCGGCGCCTGAGCGATTTTACGCGGCCGATTTTTCGGCATCGCTCGCCGAAGACAACGAAATCGATCTTTTTCGGGCCGGACTTATCCACCCCTTGCCCACCGAGCTCGCCAGTGTTGGAAGCACGCGGCTCCGTGGACAAGGCGTGGATAAGTCCGGCGTGGTTACTCTCACAAAATCAGGTCAGGCGTGTCCGCTTGATTTCGGAGCCAAGACAGTTCGGCTGTTCCGCCTCTCAAGGCTGGCCTGGCCGAA
>JBBIJV010000030.1:0-23159 GCA_037445815.1 Rhodospirillaceae bacterium | reverse complement strand
CGCGGCGCGCGAGGAACGCGACCACCTCGCGTGGTGCGCGGCGCGGATCGCCGAGCTCGGCGGGCGGCCGAGCCTTCTCACGCCGTTGTGGTACGCGGGCAGCTTCGGGCTCGGCGTGCTCGCGGGGTTACGCGCGGATGCCGAGAACCTGGGCTTCGTGCGCGAGACCGAACGCCAGGTCGAAGCACACTTGCGCGATCACCTCGCGCGCTTGCCCGAGCGCGACGAGAAAAGCGCCGCGATCCTCGCACGGATGACCGAGGACGAGGTGCATCACGGCACGACGGCGGCCCTCGCCGGCGGCGCCGAGCTGCCGGCCTCCGTGCGCGGCGCCATGCGGATCGGTGGGGAGATCTTGCGGCGAATTGCGTTAATCGTGTGAACGATGTCACAGCTTTGGTCATATGTTGCTTGCGCCTGGTTGGGGAATTGATTAAATACAGCGTTAAGTCAAACCGGAGTTCCGTATGGCAGAAGAAGCTCTGAGGCCCCTGAGCGACGTCCCCGCGATCAATCGCTTCCTGAGCTACTGCAGGGTGCGGACGATTCCCGGTAAGACCGTCATGATTCACGCCGGCGACCTGCCCGACGTCCTCTACTACATCGTCGACGGCTCCGTCGAGGTGATGATCGAGGACGAGGACGGCAACGAGATGGTCCTCGCCTACCTGAACAAGGGTCAGTTCTTCGGCGAGATGGGCTTGTTCTACGAGCAGCCGCAGCGCAGCGCTTGGGTGCGCACGCGCTCGGAGAGCGAAATCGCGGAGATGACGTATCCGCGCTTCCGCCAGATCGCTTCCGAGAGCCCCGGCCTCATCTTCGAGCTCGCGACTCAGCTCGCCACGCGGCTCGACCGCACGAACCGCAAGCTCGGCGATCTCGCGTTCGTCGACGTCACGGGCCGCGTCGCGCACGCGATCATGGATCTCTGCCGCGAGCCCGACGCCATGACGCATCCCGACGGCATGCAGATCAAGGTTTCGCGCCAAGAGCTCTCGCGCCTCGTCGGCTGCTCGCGCGAGATGGCGGGCCGCGTGCTGAAGGTGCTCGAAGATCAGGGCCTCGTGCGCGCCAGCGGCAAGACGATCGTCGTGTTCAACGCGCGGCGCGAGCTGCCCCGCGCCCGCGCCACGGAAGCCCTGCGGCGCGCCTAGCGTTCCCCTCTTGCTTCCCGCGCAGCGCGGCTATCTGAAGCCGCGCTGCGTTCGTATTTTCTCGTACGCGGCGCGCACCTCGTGCGTCTTCTGCTCGGCCACGCCGATCATCGACTCGGGCAAGCCGCGCGCGACTAGCTTGTCGGGGTGGTGCTGATTCATGAGGCGGCGGTACGCCGTCTTGACCTCGTCGTCGCTCGCCTGCGGGGTCACGCCGAGCACGCGATACGCCGCGTCGAGGCTCTGCGCGGCCTGTCCCGCGGGGCCGCCGCGCTCGAAGCCGCGCACGATCGCCTCGATCTGCGCGAGCTCGGCACGGCTCACGCCGAGCGCGTTCGCGACGCGCCACAACGCCTGACGCTTCTCGGCCTCGACGTGGCCGGCGCCGACGGCCGCCTGGAGCTGGATTTGCAGGAACGCGCGCGCCAAGTCGCCGCGGCCGCCGATCTGCTGCGCCAGCGCGCCGAGACGGGTCTCGAGGGGGTAGTCGGGACGCTTGCCGTGCGTGAAATGCTCGATCGCGGCCTGCACTTGGGCGTCGGTCAAGCGCATGCCGTGCATGATGCGCCGCGCGACTCGCACCTCGTCCTCGGATACGCGGCCGTCGACTTTCGCCACTTGTCCCATCACCTCGAACGTCGTCTCGAAAAACAGCCGGCTGATCGCGCGCGCTGAGCCGCTCTTCGCCTGGTCCCACTGATGGCCGACGAGCACGCCGAGCAAAGCGCCGATGGGCCCGGCGACGAACGCGCCGAGAAGCCCACCGATCCCCTTGCCGATCCACTGCATCGAAAACCCGTGCGCGGGAAGCGCGTCACCGGCGCGAGGTTGCCGAGACGCGCCGCGAGGGCTCATTATCGTGCCTTCGATCTGCCGTGCAACGAGTCGACTCTTGGCGGAAGCGATTTTCGAATCCAACCTCGCGAGCCTCGAGCTCGTCGGCCGCGGCAAAGTCCGCGACATCTACCGCGTCGACGCCGAGCGCTTGTTGATCGTCGCGAGCGATCGCCTGTCCGCGTTCGACGTCGTGCTGCCGGACCCGATCCCGGGAAAAGGCGTGGTGCTCACGTCGATCTCGAACTTCTGGTTCAAGAGGCTCGAGAGCATCGTACCGAATCACTTGACCGGCATCGATCCCGAAAGCGTCCTGACGGACGAGCGCGACCGCGCGACGGTCAAGAACCGCGCCGTGGTCGTGCAGAAGCTCGAGCCGCTGCCCGTCGAGGCCGTCGTGCGCGGCTACCTGATCGGCTCTGGGTGGAAGGACTATTGCAAGACCGGCCGCGTGTCGGGCGTCGCGCTGCCGCGCGGCCTCGAGCTTGCGCAGCAGCTGCGCGAGCCGATCTTCACGCCGAGCACGAAGGCCGAAGCCGGGCGCCACGACGAGAACATCTCGATGGACGACGTCGAGAAGCTCGTCGGTGCCAACCTGGCGCGCCAGGTGCGCGAGGTGTCGCTGCAGCTCTACACGCGCGCCACGGAGTACGCCCGCGAGCGCGGCATCATCATCGCCGACACCAAGTTCGAGTTCGGGCTCGACGCAGCGGGCAAACTGCACGTCATGGACGAGGTGCTGACGCCGGACTCGTCGCGGTTCTGGCCCGCCGACAGCTACAAGCCGGGCTCGTCGCCGGCGAGCTTCGACAAGCAGTACGTGCGCGACTACCTCGAGACGCTCGACTGGAACAAACAGGCGCCGGGCCCGAAGCTGCCGCGCGTCGTCATCGAGCGCACGCGCGAAAAATACCTCGAGGCGCTCGAGCGCCTCACCGGCGAACGCATCGCATGATCGCGCCGGGCGCGGACCGAATTCGCGTCTAGCATGGAGCTCATCACACGGCCGATCGAGCGCCGTCTCTGGCCGCGAGGCGCGCGCGGCACCGCTCCGCCGCCACGCTGGCTCGTCGTCGCACGCTACATTTACGCGTTGCTGCGCGACTACGCGCGCGGCGAGCTGAATCTGCGCGCCATGAGCCTCGTCTATTCGACGATGCTCGCAATTGCGCCGCTGCTCGCGCTCGTGTTCTCGGCGTTGAAGGGCTTGGGCTTCCACCGCGAGATGGAGCCGATGCTGCAGAGGTTCTTGGCGCCCGTCGGTCCGCGCGCGCCCGAGCTCTCGGCGCGCGTCGTCGAGTTCGTCGACAATGTCAGCGGAACGGCGCTCACGAGCTTCGGCGTCGTGCTCCTCGTCGTCACGGCGCTCCAGATGGCGCAAAAGGTAGAAGGCAGCCTGAACTTCGTCTGGCGCGTGGACAGGCCGAGGAGCTTCGCGCGAAGGTTCAGCGAATACTTGAGCTTCATGCTCGTCGGCCCTCTCTTCATGAGCCTTGCGATGGGCTTCACGGCCACACTGTCGAGCACGGCGGCGATGAGCCGGCTCCGCGAGATCGGGATCGTCGGCGGCGTATTCGAGGCGCTTGTTTGGGTGCTGCCCTATGTCTTGATCATCGGCAGCTTCACGTTCATGTACGTCGTGCTGCCGAACACGCGCGTGCGCTTCAAGCCCGCGCTGGTCGGGGGCGTGTTCGCCGGCATCGTGTGGGCCGGCGGCGGCAGATTGTTCGCGAGCTTCGTCGTCAGCTTGAGCCGCTACGAGGCTATCTACGCGGGCTTCGCGATCGTCATCGTCGCAATGCTCTGGCTGTACCTGTCGTGGCTGATTTTGCTGCTCGGGGCGCAGCTCGCGTTCTACGTGCAGCACCCCGAATACTTGCCGCTCGGCCAACGCTCGCCGAGCAGCGCGAACGCGACGCGCGAGCGGCTCGCGCTGTACACGATGCTGCTCGTCGGCAGAGACTTCGAGAAGCCCGGCCACGGCTGGCGCATCGAGAGCCTAGCGTCGCGCATCCGCGTGCCGCGGCACATGCTCGAGCCCGTCGCGGAGGCGCTGATGGCGGCCGGGCTCATGACGCGCACGAACGAGAATCGGCTGATTCCGGCCCGCGATCTGCGCCGGATTCGCCTGTCGGACATCCTTAGAGCCGTGCGCAGCGGCGAGCGCGATTCGCTGCATCAGGCCGACGACGAATGGGACCCGGCGGTCGCGAGCGTCGCCGACGAAGTCGAGTCGGCGATCAACGCCGCGCTCGGCGAGCGCACCCTCGCCGATCTCGTCGACGCCGACGCGCGCTCGGCCCCTACGCCGAGCTGAGCACCGCCGCGAACACCCGGCGAAGCGGCGACCAGCGGCTCGCTGCGGCGCACTTCGCAAAGTACGTATGTCGCCGTGTTGCAACGGGCTGCAGTATTTTCTCATCGGACACCGGAGAGGGAGGGGATCATGACATCGAGCACCGCTCTTCGCACCAGCTTCGCCGCCGCTTGTGCCCTGCTGCTCGCGCTTTCGGCGGCGGCGCAGCGAGCCACTCAGGCCGACGTGCAAACACTCGCGGACCGCTGGGTGCGCGCCTACAACAAGCACGACCGCGCCGCGCTCGGAGCTCTCTATACGGAGAACGCGCGCCTCATGATGCACGGCGCAGCAACGATCGTCGGTCGCGACGCGATCGAGGAGTTCTGGGCCGGCGATTTCGCGGACCGCGATCCGCTCACCTTGCTCGAGGTCACGCACTCCGTGACGGGTAGCGACATGCTACTCGTGCACGGCGACTACCAGGTCGTGAGCCGCACCGACGGCAGCGAGCTCGGCGGCGGCCGGTTCGCACACCTTTGGACGCGCGACGCCCGCGGCGGCGAGTGGCGTCTCGACCGCGATCTGTGGAACGAGCCGTTCGATCCGTATACCGCCGGCGAGGTTGCGACGGCGCCTGAAGTTCAGGAGCTCGCGGCTCGCTGGGCCGGCGCCTATAACCAGCACGATCGCGCGGCGCTGCAGGCGCTCTACACGAATGACGCGCGCTTGTTGATGCACGGCGCGCCGACGATCGCTGGGCGCACAGCGATCGGCGAGTTCTGGGCCCAGGACTTCGGCGAGAGCAACCCGCTGACGCTGCTGAAGGTCACTCACGCGGTGCAAGGCATCGACATGGTGCTCGTGCACGGCAACTACGAGGTCGTTGACCGCACGGACGGCACCAAGGTCGGCCTCGGCCGTTTCGCACACATCTGGACGGCCGCGCCGAACGGCGGCTGGCTGCTCGATCGCGATCTCTGGTACGAGCGTTCCGAGCACGTGTTCTGAATCGCGGGCGCCGGGTCTCGGCGGCGGCGAGCGCTTCCATCGGTGGCGAGCCGAGAGCGCAGCGGACGTCAGCCGCCGCCGGCGAGCGTGAGCCCGTCGACGCGCACGGCGCCACAGCGCACGGTCCCGCGCGTATCGATGTCGGAGCCGACGGCCTGGATCTCGCGGAACAGGTCCTTGAGATTGCCGGCGATCGTCACCTCGTGCACCGGATGCACGATCTCGCCGCGCTCCACCCAGAAGCCTGCCGCGCCGCGCGAGTAGTCGCCCGTGACCGTGTTGACGCCCTGGCCGAGCAGCTCGCCGACGACGAACGCTTCGTTGCAGTCCTTGATGAGGTCCGCCAGCGTGCCGGCCGTCGGCTTCACGAGCAGGTTGTGGACGCCGCCGGCGTTGCCCGTGGTCGTGAGCCCGAGCCGCCGCGCGGAGTAGCTCGACAGCACGTAGCCCGTCAGCACGCCGCCGTCGACGAGGCGGCGCGGGCGCGTCGCCACACCCTCGGCATCGAACGGCGCGCTCGCGAGCGCGCGCGGAATCCACGGGTCTTCGTCGATGTCGATGAACGACGGCAGAATCTCTGTGCCCGCGGCGTCCAGCAAAAACGACGCGCGCCGGTATTGCGCCGTGCCGCGCACGGCCGCGACGAGGTGGCCGAACAAACCCTTCGCGAGCTCGGCCGGATAGATGACGGGCACCTTGCGCGTCGAAAGCGTGCGGGCGCCCAAGCGCCGCACGGCGCGGCGCGCCGCCTCCTGGCCTACCTTCTCCGGCGCCTCGAGGTCCGCGGGGTGCCGGCTCACGGTGTACCAGTAGTCGCGCTCGAGCGAGTCGCCGGACTTCGCGAGCACGCTGCAGCTCATCGAGTGCGTGCTGGTCGGATAGGCGCCCACGAAGCCGTGCGAGTTCGCGTACACGCGCTGGCCGCCGCCGCTCGAGACCGAGGCGCCTTCCGAGTTCGCGATGCGCGAGTCGAGCTCGCGCGCCGCGTTCTCGCCGCGCAGCGCGAGCTCCGTGGCCCGGTCGACGTCGATGTCCCACGGGAAGTAGAGCTCAAGGTCCTTCTGCTCCTTGGCCATGAGCTCGGCGTCGGCGAGGCCCGCGTACTCGTCGGCCGCCGTGAAGCTGCCGATGCTCATCGCCTTGCGCACGGCCTCCTCGACGCTCGCCGGCGAAAAATCCGTCGTGCTCGCGCTGCCTTTGCGCCGGTCGCGATAGACGGTGATCGCGAGCCCGCGATCGCGCTGCCGCTCCACGGATTCGAGCTCCCCCATGCGCACCGTCACGGACAAGCCTTCCTCGTAGCTCACGCCGACCTCGGCCTGATCGGCGCCTTGGCGGCGCGCGAGCGCCACGGCGTCGACCGCGACGGCTTTCAAAGAATCGGCGACAGAGAGTAAGTCCATGCCGAAAGCGACCCTGGGCGAGTGAGAACCGAATTCTAACTGCTGTACAATGCGCCGATGAAACCGTTGGTCGGCGTCATCATGGGGTCCCGCTCGGACTGGTCCACGATGATGCACGCCACCGAAACGCTGCAAACGCTCGGCATTCCGTTCGAAACCCGCGTCATCTCGGCACATCGCACGCCGGATCTGCTCTTCGAATACGCGGCCGGCGCCGTCGAGCGCGGCCTCGAAGTGCTGATCGCCGGCGCCGGCGGCGCCGCGCATTTGCCGGGCATGACGGCCGCGAAGACGCGCCTGCCCGTCATCGGCGTGCCCGTGCGCTCGCGCGCGCTGCAAGGCATCGATTCGCTGCTGTCGATCGTGCAAATGCCGCGCGGCGTGCCCGTGGCAACCGTCGCGATCGGCAAGTCCGGAGCCGTGAACGCCGCGCTGCTCGCCGCTGCCATCCTCTCCAACAAGCATTCCGCGATCGCCGCGGCGCTCGAAGACTTTCGCGCCAAGCAAACGGCCGACGTGCTCGAGCGGCCCGATCCGCGCGAAGCTCGTTGATCGCGCGCAAGTAGCGCGGAGCCGTTCATGACGCGACCCCGTGTTGGCATCGTCGGCGGCGGCCAGCTCGGCCGCATGCTCGCGCTCGCCGGCTATCCGCTCGGCATCGAATGCACGCTGCTCGACGCGAGCTCGGACTCCCCGGGCGCGCAGGTTGCGGCGTCGATCGTCGGCGCGCTCGACGACCGCGCGGCGCTGGCCAAGCTGGCCGCGAAAGCCGACGTCGTGACGCTCGAGATCGAGAACGTGGCCGTGGCCGCGCTCGAGTCGCTGGCGGACCGCATTCCCGTGTTCCCGCCGCCCAAGGCCGTGGCGGCCGCGCAGGATCGGCTCGCCGAGAAGACGCTGTTCCGCTCGCTCGGCATTCCGACGGCGGAGTTCGTCACGGTCGACTCCGCCGCCGACGCGGCCGACGCCGAGAAGCTCGGCTGGCCTGTGATCTTGAAGACGCGTCGGCTCGGTTACGACGGACGCGGCCAACGCGTTGCGGGCTCGACCGCGGCGCTCGCCGCCGCGTGGCGCGAGCTCGGCGGGGTGCCGTCGATCGCCGAGGCTTACGTCGAGTTCGAGCGCGAGGTATCGCTGATCGGCGTACGCGGCGCGCGCGGCGAGCATGCGTTCTATCCGCTCGCCGAAAACGTTCACCGCAACGGCATCCTCGCGAGCACGATTGCGCCGTACGACGACGCGGCGTTACAACGCGACGCCGAGCGCTGCCTCGCCGCGATCATGGGCGCGCTCGACTATCGCGGCGTGCTCACGGTCGAGTTCTTCCACACGAAGCGCGGCCTCGTGGCGAACGAGATGGCGCCGCGCGTCCACAACTCGGGGCACTGGACCATCGAAGGAGCCGAAACGAGCCAGTTCGAGAATCACCTGCGCGCCGTGCTCGGCTGGCCGCTCGGCGACACGCGCGCGCGCGGCCACGCCGCCATGCTGAACTTGATCGGGCGGTTGCCGCCCCGCGACGCCGTGCTGGCCGTGCCGGGCGCCCACTGGCACGACTACGGCAAGGGCCCGCGGCCCGGCCGCAAGGTGGGCCACTGCACGCTCTTGGACGGCGAGCGGGCGCGCCTCCTGGAGCGCCTCGAGCCCTTGCGCCTGGTCGTCGCACAGTCGAATCAGTGACCGCGTACCTCGAAACCCCGGGACCTTTCCTGTAGGCTCCGTCAGTCCTTTCGGGCACAAGACCCTCATGTACTGCGAGCTATTCCAACTCACCGAGCCGCCGTTCAGGCTGACCCCGGACCCGCAGTTCCTGTTCGCGAGCAAGCAGCACGCGCGCGCGAAAGCGTACATGGAGTCGACCATCTGGCTGGCGGACGGCTTCGTCGTCATCACGGGCGACATCGGCTCCGGGAAGACGACGCTGATCGAAAGCTTCCTGGCCGAGCTGCCGCAGGACATCGTGCTGGCGCACTTGAGCCAGACGCAGCTCTCGCCCGTCGAGTTCCTGCAAGCGCTGCTCGTCGAGTTCGGCTTCAAGCCGTTCCGCAAGCGAAAGGTCGAGCTGTTGTCGATGATCAAGGACTTCATGGTCGAGCAGTACGCGGCCGGCAAGAAGATCTTGCTCGTCATCGACGAGGCGCAGAACCTGTCGCGCAAGGTGCTCGAGGAAGTTCGGCTGCTCTCGGGCCTCGAGCTGCGCAAGGAAAAGCTGCTGCGGATCATTCTCGCGGGCCAGCCCGAGCTTTCGCACAAGCTCGACTCGCCGCGGCTCCAGCAGCTCACGCAGCGCGTTCGTTTGCGGTTCCACTTGGGCGCGCTCTCGAAGCGCGAGACGCACGAGTACATCACGCATCGGCTCGAGGTGGCCGGAGCGAAAGGCCGCACGATCTTCGAGCCGGCCGCTTGCGACGTCGTATTCCGCTACGCGGGCGGCGTCCCGCGCCTCGTCAACGTGCTGTGCGACACGGCACTGCTCTGCGCCTTCGCGGAGGAGCGCACCGTCGTCGACGAGGGGCTCGTCAAGGCCGCCGTCGAGGAGCTGCAGTGGGTCGAGTACTCGGAGCGCCCCGAACGGTTGCGCGAGCTGTCCACGCACGGCGCGGGCAACACGGGGCGATTCAGGGCCGCATCGGAGCAGCCGCTGGCGCGTCTCGAAGTGCTGTACCGCGATCAGCTCGTCGGCGAATACCGGATCGGCTCCGGCAAGACGATCATCGGCCGCACCGAAGACAACGACGTGCAAATTCAGAGCCGCTTCATCTCGCGGCATCATGCGCAGGTGGTTTCCGACGCGGCACGCTCCGTCATCGAAGACTTGAACAGCACGAACGGCGTGTTCATCCGCTCGCAACGCGTGAAGCAACACACGCTCGCCGACGGCGACATCATCCAGCTCGGCGAGCACAAGCTGCTGTACCGCGATATGCGCGTGGCGCAACGGCACATGCGCGCTGTCGACGACGAGGACGACGACTTCGACGACGACGAAGCAGAGCTGGAAGACGAAGACTTTGACGACGTCGAGGAAGACGTCGCCGACGACCTACCGCCGCCGCGCCAGATCGACGAGGGCCGGCGCTGACTCAAGCGTCATTCGCCGCGCGAGCGGTGCTTGCGGCGCTTCAGCCACACCAAGACACCGGCCGCGAGGCTCGACACGCCGACGACGGTGCAGATCGCCGGCCAGTACCACCAATCCACGTAGAGCAGCGCGGAGAGCGCGAGCAGACCGAGCGCGGCGTAGTAGTACGGCAGCGCTTCGTAGACGGGCTTCGACAACCACATGGCTGTCGCGTCAGCTCCGCACCGCGCCCCTGCTGGAGAAGAGGCGGATGAGGCGGGACAGCAGCGAATCGGACAACCCTTCGACGTCGAGATCGACGTCGCCGCGCACCTCGCGCGCGAGCCGCTCCTCGGCCGCGTCGAGCAGCGGGCGCTTGAAGTCGGCTTCGGTCATCGTCGATTGGAAGTTGGCGATCATCGAGCGGCTCGTCCTCGAGACAACGCGAAAAGAGTACTGCGGCGCGGCCACGCCTTGCAGTGAATCCATTCACGACCGCGGTTTGACTTAAGTCAGGCCTGCGTGCCGCCGACGGTCAAAGAGTCGATGCGAATGGTCGGCTGGCCGACGCCGACGGGCACGGATTGGCCGTCCTTGCCGCACGTGCCCACGCCGGCATCGAGCTTCAAGTCGTTGCCGACCATCGACACGCGCGTCAAGACCTCGGGACCGTTGCCGATCAACATCGCGCCCTTCACGGGCGCCGTCTTCTTGCCGTTCTCGATCAGATACGCCTCGCTCGCGGAGAACACGAACTTGCCGCTCGTGATGTCGACTTGCCCGCCTCCAAAGTTCGGTGCGTAGATACCCCTGTCGACCGACGCGATGATCTCCTCGGGATCGTATTTGCCGGGCAGCATGTAGGTGTTCGTCATGCGCGGCATCGGCGTGTGCGCGAACGACTCGCGCCGGCCGTTGCCCGTCGATTTCACGCCCATGAGCCGCGCGTTGAGCTTGTCGAACATGTAGCCCTTCAAGATCCCGCGCTCGATCAGCGTGTTGCACGCTGCCGGCGTGCCTTCGTCGTCGACGGTCAGCGAGCCGCGCCGGCCGACGAGCGTGCCGTCGTCGACGACCGTGCACTGCTCCGCGGCGACGCGCTCGCCGATGCGGCCCGTGAACGCGGACGTGCCCTTGCGATTGAAGTCGCCCTCGAGACCGTGGCCGATGGCCTCGTGCAGCAGGATGCCGGGCCAGCCCGAGCCGAGCACGACGGGCATCGTGCCGGCCGGCGAAGGCACGGCCGCCATGTTCACGGCCGCCGTGCGCACGGCCTCGGCCGCAATCTCGAGCGGGCGGCCGTTGCCCGTCACGAGCGTGTAGTCGCCGCGGCCCCCGCCGCCGGAATAGCCCTGCTCGCGCCGGCCGTCCTTCTCCATGATCACCGACACGTTGAGGCGCACGAGCGGCCGCACGTCGGCCGCGAGCGTGCCGTCCGTCGCGTGCACGAGCACCACCTCGTAGACGCCGGACAAGCTGCCGATGACCTGCACGACGCGGTTGTCCATGGCGCGCACGCGCCGGTCGAGCTCCGCGAGCAGCGCCACCTTGTCGCCGTCCGTCATGCTGCGCAGCGGGTCGCCCGACGGATAGAGCGGGCGGTGGCTCGCGCGGCGCGGGGCGACCTTCACGGCGCCCGCACCCTGCGTGCGCGCGATGCCGCGCGCCGCGACCACGGCCTCCGTCAACGCGGCTTCGTCGAGGTCGTCGGAATACGCGAAGCCCGTGCGCTCGCCGGAAATCGCCCGCACGCCGACGCCTTGGTCGACGCTGTACGCGCCCTCCTTGACGATGCCGTCCTCGACGGTCCACGTCTCGTAGCGCGTGAGCTGCAGATAGAGATCGACGTAGTCGAGCTTGCGCACCATCGCGGCCGACAGCGCGCGATCGAGCGCGGCGAGCTCGAGGCCCGCGCCATCGAGCAGCAGCTCGCTTGCTATCGCGAATGAGTCGGCGGCAGCCACGGCGGACTGCGACGGGGTCGCCATCGAGTGGTCTCCTATAGCTCGCGCCGATGCGCGACGGTTGGAAAACGCCGGCGCAGCTCCTCGAGCCGGATCATATCGAGATCGGCGCAAACGACGCCAGGACGCTGCGGCAGCTCCGCGAGCAGCTCGCCCCAGGGACCCAAGATCATCGAATGCCCATACGTCTTGCGTCCGCCCGCGTGCTCGCCGCATTGGCCCGCGGCGACGACGTACACGAGCGACTCGATCGCGCGCGCTTTGAGCAGCGGCAGCCAGTGCACTTCGCCCGTCGGCACCGTGAACGCCGCCGGCACGACCACGACCTCGGTGCCGAGCACGCTCAGGCGGTGGAACAACGCCGGGAAGCGGATGTCGTAGCACACCGTCATGCCGACGCGCGCGAGCGGCGTCTTTGCCGCGACGACGCGGGTGCCGGCCTCGGTCGTCGCCGACTCCTTGTACCGCTCGTTGTCGCGGCCGGGTACGTCGACGTCGAACAAGTGTATTTTGTCGTAGTGCGCCGCGACTCGGCCGTCCGGGCCGACGAGCAGCGAGCGCGACGACGCGCGCTCTTTGCCCGCGTCGCGAATCGGAATCGTACCGCCGACGAGCCAGATGCCGAGCGCTTCGGCCGTCTCCGCGAGAAACCGCTGCGCGGGGCCGTCGCCGAACGGCTCGACGGCCGCGACGCGCTCGGCGTCCGTGGCGCCGAGGAACGAAAAGTTTTCCGGAAGAACCACGAGCTCTGCGCCCTGCCGCGCGGCCTCCGCTACGAGGCGGCCGGCCTCGCGCAAGTTCGCCTCGACGTCGCGCGTGCTCGTCATCTGCACTGCCGCCGCTTTCATCTCGCCGCTACTCCTTCGGGAACGGGCAGCACGCCGTTCGGCGGAAGCTCCGCGCACACGGCACCCTCTTCGAGCTGCTCGTTCGTCAAGCGCTCGACGACGGGCTCCGACCAACTTCCCGTCACGCAATACGACGCGCGTCCGATGCCGCCGAGCGGCTTCTTGAAGATGCGCGTGAAGATCAGAAGCGCGGCAGCCACCTGCGGACCCGCGAGCAGCGCGCCGACGGTCGGCAGCACCTTGCCCGGCTCGGCCGTCACCACTGCTTGCTGCCGGTAATCGCGATCGCGCAAGCCCGTGCGGCCGATTAGGCCGACCTCGGCGACGGGCCCCGTGAGCTTCAGGTTGTCGGTGTACGCGTTGCCGTCGACGATGACGAAGTCGGCCGTGATGTCGTCGAACACGAGGCCGCGGTTGAACACGTCGCGAAAGTCGAGCGCGAGGCGGCGCGGCAGCGCGCTGATGCTGAGGAGCCCCGCGGCGCGGCCGGCGCCGCCGGGCTCGACGTCGACGAGGCTGCCTTTTTCCGCGCGCAGCGCGAGGTCGCCCGCGATGTGATCGAGCCACGAAGCGGACGGCGGCCCGGGCCAGTAGAGGCTGGCCGTGACCTCGGCGGATTCCGCCTCGACGAACGGCGCGAAACCGAGCTGGCGCAGCATCCCTCCCACGTTCGTCGAGCTCAGACTCACGGCGAACCGCGTCGTCTGGCCCTGATCGCCGACGAACCAGCCGCCGCTGCCCTGCGCCGTGAAGCTGTCGGTGGCGCTCTCGAACGACACGAGCCGAAGCCCGAGCGGGTCCGCGAGGATCTCGGCGTCGAGGCGCCCGACCTGCCGCTGGCCGACACCGAACTCATCGGCGTGCAGCTGCAAGCCCGGCAGCTCGCGCGGATCGAGATCGCGCAGACTCATGGCGCCACCGCGGCTGCCGTCGCCGGCGCTCAGGTAGAGGCGGCGCATGACCGCGAGCACCTGCGGCTCGCCGGAGAGATCGACAGGCACGAACACCGTGCCGGCGATCGCGTTGCTGTCGAGCTCGAACTGCCAGTCGTCGGTGCGCCGTTGCGCGCGGAAGCGCGTGCTGCCGAGCCGCTGGCCGAAGATCGAGAGCTCCGCGACGTCGAGATCGGCTCCCGCGAACGAGCCGCTCCAGTTGCTCGCATCGCCGCCGCCTTCGCCGGCGGCGCGCGACAGCGCGATCCAATCGTCGACGCGCAGCTCGGGCAGCCTGCCGTTCAGCGTGACGCCGCGCTCGGCGCGAAACTCCGGCAGTGCGCCGCCGAACTGGAGCGCCGCGCGCCGAAATGCGAACGGCCTCGCCTCGCCGGGCGTCGCGTCGAAATCGACGATGAAGCGGCGCGTGGCGCCGAGATAGCCGTCGATCTCGAGCCCGCCCACGGGGAACGCGAGGTTGAGCTCGAGGCTCGTCGGATCGGCGGGCGGCTTCGCGAACGGCTCCGGGAATCGCAGCGCCACGCCGGACAAGTTCGAGGCCACGGTGATCTTCGGCGGCAGCCTCTGCGCGCCGGCCGCGGCGGGTATCAGCAGCGTGCCGTGCCAGCCCGTCTGACCTGCGATGCGCTCGCCGTGCGGCAGACTGAACGCGTCGACGACGGCGTCGGCCGTCACTTCGCCCTCGGCGTCGATGCGAGCGCGATAGCCCGGCACCTGCGCCGGGCCGACGCGCGCCGTCAGCGGGCCGTCGAGGAATATCGCCTCCACGCCCTCGCCGGCCAGCACGCCGTCGGCGAGCGTGAGCGTGCCGAAAATCTCCGACACGTGCGGGGCGAACCCCCGGTATGCGAGCTCGCCGTCGATGATGTCGAGGCTCGCCGTCAGCCGGTAAGCGGCACGGTCGCGCAGCGGCAGCTCGAGGTCGAGCGTCACGGCGCCCGTGCCCGACGGCGACTCGAGCCGCACGAAGTCCTCGCCCAAGCTCTGCGCGATCAGCGGCGCACCGTTCAAGAACGCGAGCACCTGGTCGAGCCCGCCGATCGTCTCGGCTTGCAGCGTGAAGTCGCCGACGCGCATGTCGCCGATCCCGACGCGTACGTCGGCGGTTCGGTTGCCGAGCACGCGGCCGCTGCCGCGCGCAGCGAACTGCGCGTTCACGAACTCCACCGTGCCGTCGAGGTCCTCGGCGGCCGGCCAGTCGCTGACGAACCGGAGCACGGCGTCCTCGACGCTCACCGTGGCGCGGAACTCGCCCTCGCCGCCGTCGAACGGAAACCCCCGCACGGGGCCGACGAACGTGACCTCGGCTCCCATCGCGCGGCCGCCGCGGAGCGCCGAGTCGAGCCACGCGACGACGGCGGGTGGCATCTCGTTCGCGGGCAAGTAGCGCGGCGCGGCTGCGATGTCGAAGGCGGAGACCGTCGTGCGCAGATCGAGCTCGGGCGACGCGCCGTCCATCGGCAGCGTCAGCTCGAGATTCGAGCGCAGCGACGCGTCCGGCGTCACCACGAGTAAGTCGTCGCTGACGACGCGCACGGCGTCCTGGCCCGCGCGCCAGACGACGATGCCGTCGAGCTCGGACACGTCGAGCCGCTGGCGGAAGAGCGCCGGCCAGTCGAGCGTCGCGCCGGCGCTCGCGAGCTCGAGGCGGCCCGAGCGCGCGTCGGCGCGAACCTGGCCCGTCAGCCCCGTGACGCCCGGCACGTCGTCGACCTGCGCGATGCCCAGCTCGGCGAACTCGGCCGACACGGTGTAATCGATCTTCTCATCCCCGGCGCGAGTGAGCGCGACGTCGACGGCGCGCAGGTCACCGCGCGGCGCCAGCGCGAACCACGACTCGAGCAGGCGCGACGCGGGCAGCGGGGCGAAGAACGGCGTCAGGTCCTCGAGCCGCAGGAAGCTGCTCCGCAATGCGACGTGCGCGATGCCGCCGGCGTCGCGCTCGAAGTCGATGTCGGCGGAAGCGGGCTCGGGCCAGGCGCGGCCGCTGCGCGTGACGGCGACGTCGCGCAGCCCGAAGCGCCATGCCTCGCCCGAGCGCTGCCAACTGCCAGCGAGCCCGATTCGCTCGAACCTGGACCGGTCGGCCTCGAGCGGGCTCTGCAGCGCCACGTCGGCGAGCGCCAAGTCCACGCTGCCGCCCGCGAGCGCGCCCTGCTGCCACTCGAGCCACAAGGCCACGTCGCCGTGCCCCGCCTGCGGCGCGACGGCCGACGGCGGGAACAGCCGCATCGCGACGGCGAGATCCACCTCGTCCAGATCGGCCGACAGGCGCCAGTCGCCCGTGAAGCGCGCGCCCGAGTCGACGTCGTCGGCCACTACGGCTTGCGCGGTCACCTCGATGCGGTCGGCGAATTCCGCCGGCGGGCGTGCGCTCGCCTCTAGCGTCAGCACGTCGCCATCGCGGCGCAAGCTGGCCGCGACGCTCCGGAAGTCCCACGCGACGTTGCGCGCCGCGTCGAGGTAGAGCACGCGGCTGTTGCGCACGAGCACGTCGATGTCGGGCGGCACCTGTACCGTGGCCTCGGCGGAGCCGAGCGCCTGCGCCGGCGCGCCCTGGAGGCGATAGCTCCCCTCCGCGGTGCGGACGAGCGTGAGCTCGATGCCGTCGAACGTGAGGCGGTCCACGGAGAGCGCCTGGCCCGTCACGAGGCGGTACGCGAGGACGAAGACGTCGAACCCGACGCTCGCACCGCGCGCCGTCAAGAACGGGGCCGTGTCGCCGGGCGTGCGGACGCGCACGTCGCGGAACGCGAGCTCGGGCCCGCGCCAGCCGAGCGCGCCGTCGAGCTCGCCGTAGTCGAGCGCGAGCCCGAGCTCGGCCGTCACCCATGCCTGAATCTCGTCCTGGTAGCTCGGGAGCTTGCGCACGAGCAGCTGAAAACCCGCGATGCCGAGCGCGACGACGGCCGCGGCCGCGATCCCCGCGTACATCGTCACCCGAGCCATTTTGCGCAAGGTTCGCACTACATCAGCACCACGTCGAATTGATCCGGCGCATAGAGCGCTTCGCTTTGGAGCCGGATCGGCTTGCCCGTGACTTCCTCGAGCTCGGCCACGCCGGCCGAGTCCTCGTCGAGGAGCCGCTCGATGACCTCGGGCCGTGCCAACACCAAGAGCTCCTGGAAATCGAACTGCCGATCCTGACGCAGGATCTCGCGAAAGATTTCATGGCACACGGTCTCGGCGGTCTTGACGAATCCGCGGCCCTCGCAGCTAGGACACGGCTGACAGAGCAGGTGTTCCAGGCTCTCGCGCGTCCGCTTGCGCGTCATCTCGACCAACCCGAGCGGCGAGACGTTCATGATGTGGCTCTTGGCGTGATCGCCGGCGAGCCGGTCCGTGAGCGTCTGGAGCACCTGGCGGCGATGCTCTTCCTCGGCCATGTCGATGAAATCGATGATGATGATACCGCCCAAATTGCGCAGACGCAGTTGCCGCGCGATCGCGGCCGCCGCCTCGAGGTTCGTGCGGAAGATCGTCTCCTCGAGATTGCGGTGGCCCACGTAAGCGCCCGTGTTCACGTCGATCGTCGTCATCGCCTCCGTCTGATCGAACACCACGTGGCCGCCGGACTTCAGCGGCACCTTGCGCTTCAGCGCGCGATCGATCTCGTCGTCGATGCCGTAGACGTCGAATATCGGCCGCGGCTCCGTGTAGAGCTCGATCAACGGCGCGAGGCGCGGCACGAAGCGCTCGGCGAACTCCTTGAGCTTGGCGTACGTCGCCTCGTTGTCGACGCGCACGCGCGTGATGTCGGGGCTCGACGAATCGCGCAGCATGCGCAGCGGCAGCGGCAAGTCCTCGTAGACGAGGCTCCCTGCGGGCGTCTTTGCCGCCGTCTCCTCGATCGACTGCCAGAGCTTGTGCAGGAAAACGAGATCCGCCTGCAAAGCCTCGCGCGTCGCGCCCTCGGCGGCGGTGCGAATGATGTAGCCGGCCGCGGGCGCCGACGCCCTGAGCTCCTCGACGAGGCAGCGCAGCCGCTCGCGCTCCAGCTCGTCGTCGATGCGCGACGACACGCCCAACCCCAAGCTGTTCGGAGTCAGCACGAGGTAGCGCGACGGGATCGCGATGTACGTCGTGAGCCGCGCACCCTTCGTTCCGAGCGGCTCCTTGAGCACCTGCACGAGCAGCTCGTCGCCCTCGCGCACGAAATCGCGGATGTCGGCTTCTTCCTGCGCGGCGGCGGAGTCGGCGTGCGGGTTGCGCGCGATGTCCGACGCGTGCAGGAACGCCGTGCGGTCGAGCCCGAGCTCCACGAACGCGGCCTGCATGCCCGGCAACACGCGCGACACCTTGCCCTTGTAGATGTTGCTGATGAGACCGACGCGGCTCGTGCGCTCGATCTGCACCTCTTGCAACACGCCGTTCTCGACGAGCGCCGCGCGCACCTCGCTCGACGTCGCGTTGATGAGGATCTCCTCGCGCTTCACGAGCTAGCTCGAGCCGTGAGCCAATAATCGACGCCGCACCGGCCGAGCAGCGCCGCGGTCTCGAACAGCGGAAGCCCCGCGACGCCGGAGTAACTTCCCTTGAGCTCCTCGATGAACACGGCCGCATGCCCTTGAATGCCGTAGCCGCCCGCCTTGTCGAACGGCTCTCCCGTCGCACAGTAGGCGAGGCGCTCCTCCGCCGTCGTGGCGCGGAATCTCACTTCGCTTTCGCTGAGCCGCGTCTCGAGCCCGCCGCCGTGGCGCACGGCGACGGCCGTCAACACGCGATGCGAGCGGCCCGACAGCCGCTCGAGCATCTGCGCGGCCTCGGCACCGCTTTCCGGCTTGCCGAGGATCTCCTCATCGAGCACGACGGCCGTGTCGGCTCCGAGCACGGGCGCGGTGCCCGGGTCCGCCGCCCAAACGGCCTCGGCCTTGGCGGCGGCAAGGCGAAGGACGTAGTTCTCGGGCGTTTCGGCGGCGAGCCGGTCTTCGGGGATGGCCGCGGCTCGAACCACGAAGCGCACTCCGATTTGGCGCAGCAACTCGCTGCGCCGCGGCGATGCGGACGCCAGGTAGACGAAATCCTTTTTCATTCAAAGAACTATACGAGGTAGTGCGGGTGGCGCCTAGCCTCCGGCTCGCCGCAGCCCACGGCGGCGGCGCGCGGCAAGCGCGAAGACGGGCCGAGGCCCGGCCGCCCGGGGGGACGCGTTGAGTGAGACCGCCGCGGCGTGCTCGTCTAGCCGATCCAGGGGTCGACGTCGATGACCTCGAGCGGCTCGCCGGTGGTCGCGTCCACGATCATCGTGACGTCGCGATTGCGGGCCTCCATCGGCACGAATCCCAAGCTCGCCTCGGGCCGATCGAGCCGTTTCGGCAGCGCTGCGATCGTTGCGGCCGCTTCGGGCCGCGCCGCACGCAGCGCGCTGAGCGGCCGCTGGGCCTTGACGATTTGGGCCGCCTCTTCCTCGTACCGGCTCCAGAATTCGGGGCGCCGGTCGATGTCGGGCTTGCCTCCGAACAGCGTCTCGTCGAGCAAGCGCTGCGACGCCGCGAGGTCGGTGGGCCTCGTGGCGACCACGAGCGCCGGACCGCGCCAGGGCTTCGCGTCGAGGCGACCCGCCGCGACGGCGTCGACCCATTGCTCGCCTTCGATGTCGGGATAGGGGTAGGTGGTGAACCGATCGACCGCGAACACGTTCACGTACGGCCGCTCGGTATAGATGACGGTGACGCCGTACACGAGCGCCGCGGCCTGTACGCAGGCGATGAAGCAGAGATCGAATAGGAGGCCGCGCTTGCCGGGCTTGAACAAGATCAGCGTCAGCGCGGGTCCCACCACGAGGTCGACGCCGATGAGGACGCGCAGCGCGTCCCACGCGCCGACGGCCTGGAAGTAGGGATGCGGATACCAAACGAAGAAGATCAGGGCACAGACGGACCCGACGAGGACGGCGCTCAACGTCAGGTGACTGAAGAACGCTCGCGGGCGGCTGACGTCGAGCCAGGCCGGAACCCGCGGGGTCTCGAGCCGCTCGGTTGGGGCGGACAAGCTGCCGGCGGACATGATCGCTACGTGATCGGTTGCTCTCGGTCGATTTGGGGCCGCTATCTTGCCAAAGATTCGTCCCACGATCCTGTGAGCGACTCCACACCGTACGGCGCCTCCATTCAGGCGCGGTGATAAGGGTGATTCTCGAGCAGGGACCAGGCGCGGTAGAGGGCTTCGGCGACGATGATGCGCACGAGGCCGTGCGGCAGCGTTAGGCGCGAAAGCGACCAGCGCTCCGCGGCCCGGCTCACGCACTCGGGGCTCAAGCCCTCGGGGCCGCCGACCAGGAATGCGACGGGCGCGCCGCGCTGCATCCAGCCTTCGAGCTTCGCCGCGAGCTCGTTCGTCGACCAGGGCCTACCCGTCTCGAGCAGCGCGACGATGTGTGCGTCCGACGGGGCGGCCGCGAGCATGCGCTCTCCTTCGTCGCGCAGCGCGCGCTCGACAGGCGCCGCCGCGGTACGGCGCGAGAGCGGGACGGTTGTGATCTCGAGCGTGCAGCGGCCGCGCAGCCGCTTCGCGTACTCGTCGCTGCCCCGGTCGACCCAGTCGGGCTGCCGGTTGCTCGCCGCGATCAACTTGAGGCGAAGCACGAAGGCGGCGGCCTCAGGCGTTGCGCTGCTCGACGTCGTCCGCGCGCGCCGGCATGTCCCAGAGCTTCTCGAGGTTATAGAACTCCCTGACGCGCGGCAGCATCACGTGCACGACGACGTCGGCGAGATCGACGAGCACCCATTCGCCGGAACGCTCGCCTTCGACGCCGAGCGGTCGGTAGCCCGCTTTCTTGGCCTGCTCCACGACGGCGCCCGCGATCGCTCGCACGTGGCGATCCGAACGGCCGCTCGCGATGACCATCGTGTCGGTGACGGCCGTGAGATGCCGCACGTCGAGCACGTGGACGTTGTCTGCTTTCAGGTCGTCGAGCGCGCCCGCGACGACGTTCTGGAGGCTCTTCGGCCCCTTCTTCGGTTGACTGCGTTTCGCTGCGGCGCCGCGTGTCTTCTTCGCGGCCGGTCTCTTCGGCAATGCTGCGACGCTGGCCTCTGCCTTGGCACGATTCGGTTTTTTCCTAATGGGATTCGGCATAACACTCCGTTTCGAGGATGATCTCCCGCACAGCGTCGGGCACCAGGTACTTCGGATCGCGGCCCGCGCGCAGCGAGTCGCGAAGATCGGTTGAGGAGATTTCGAGCTGCGTGACGGGTTGCACGTGGACGAGCCCGGCCGGCTTTGCGGCGAGGTCCGCGACGGAGGCAGCGCGCCGCTCGCGTAACAGCTCGCCGAGCGTGCCGCTCGTCGGCCCCTGCCAACCGGGACGGTGCGCTACGACGATGTGCGCGAGCGAGGTCAGCTGGCGCCAGCGGTGCCACTCCGGCAAGCTCAAGAACGCATCCATGCCGAGCATCAGACACAACGAGCGACCGGAAAATTCGGCGCGAAAGCTCGCGAGGGTGTCGACGGTGTAGGACGGCCCCTGTCGCACGATCTCGCGGTCGTCGGCGACGAAACCGGGCTCGTCCCGAATCGCGGCCCGGACCATCTCGAGGCGCAGCGCGGCGTCGGCCGTCTGTGCGCGGCGGTGCGGCGGATTGCCGGCCGGCACGAAGTGCACGGTGCCCAAACCGAGCATCGTCTTGAGCTCCAGCGCGGTGCGCAGGTGGCCGTAGTGGATGGGATCGAACGTGCCGCCGAAGATGCCGATCGGGCGCATGCCGTTAGCGGGCCCTCGCGCCCTCGGGCGGGCGCAGCAGCGCCACCAGCAGATCCGTCAACGTCGTCCACGGCTCGGCCGGGAACACGCCCTTCAGCGCGGCGTCGACGCGCGCGGCCTCGCTCACGAGCGCCTTCAGCCGCGACGCCTTGAACTTCGAGAGCGCTTGCTTCACGAGCGGTTGGCGCCGCCGCCACACGCCGCTTCGCTGCAGTGCGCCGTCGAGATTGTCGCCGTGGCGCACGGCGTACTCGAGCCGCGCCAGCAGGCTGATGTCGCGGTTCAGCACCCAGCTGATCTGCACGGGGTGCACGCCCTCGGCGCGCAATCCGGTGAGGATCTTGAAGGCACGGCCCGTCTCGCCGGCGAGCACGGCGTCGGCCAGCGCGAACACGTCGAAGCGGCTATTGTCCGCGACGAACTCGAGCACCTCGGCCTCGTCCACCTCGCGCCCGCCCGCCGTCAGCGCCAGGCGTTTGATCTCCTGGTCGGCGGCGAGCAAATTGCCCTCGACGCGCTCGGCGAGCGACTGCGCGGCGGCCGCCGTGAGCTTCAGCTTCGAGCGCGCGGCGCGCTGCTGAATCCAGCGCGGCAGCTCGGCGCGGTCGATGGGCCAGATCTCGACGAAAACACCGTGCTGCTCGATGGCCTTGACCCAAGTGGAGCGCGCCGCCGCGGAATCGAGCTTCTCGGCCACCGCGACGATGACGAGCGTGTCGGGATCGTCGCGCTCGCAGAGCTCCGCAATCGTCGCCGAGCCCTGGTCGCCGGGCTTCGGCGTATTGAGCCTGATCTCGACGATCTTGCGCGTCGCGAAGAGCGACAGGTTGTCGGCGCCGGCGAGCAGGTCGACCCACTTGAAGCTGCGGTCCGCCGTGTGCAGCTCGCGGCTCGTGAAGCCGGAGCGCATGGCTGCGGAGCGCACGTGCTCGAGCGCCTCGTCGACGAGCAGCGGCTCGTCGCCGGCGACGAGATAAACCTTGGCCAAACTGCGGTTTAGGTGAGTCTCGAGTTGACGGAACGGGACTTTCAAAAGCGGTTCAGCGTCCTTCGAGTTGCTGTAGCGGCATGGCCTGGTCCTCGAGCAGCACGGGGATACCGTCGCGGATCGGATAGATCAGCTTGCCGCTGCGGGTGACTAGCGCTTCGTCGAGCGGCTGGTCGACGACCGTGTCCTCGCGGTTCTTGATCTGCCGCTCTCTGATCAGCTCGTTCAGGGCGGAGAGCTCCCGCTCGGGCAGTAGCTCGAGCGGCGAGCGCGTGACGGGGCAGCAGATGATGTCGAGCAGCTTGCGGTCCAAGTGTCACGGCCTCCCTGCCGTCGAAGGGTCGAGCTCCGGCACGGGATCGTACCCCGAGCGCCCCCACGGGTGGCAGCGCGCGAGCCGCTTGGCCGCGAGCCAGGAGCCGCGCGCGACACCGAAGCGCCTTAGCGCCTCGGCCGCGTAGTGGGAGCAGGTCGGCTGGTAGCGGCACTGAAGGCCCAGCCACGGCGACAGCGTGAGCTGATAGAGATGGATGAGGCGGAGGAGCAGCGCCTGAACGGCGCGAGCCGCGCTCATCGCGACCGCCGCCAACGGGCGCCCTCCGTGCCGTCCTCGATGACGATGCCGCGTTCCGTGAGCTCTCGACGAATGCGATCGGCCTCTTTGAAGTTCCGTTCCTTGCGGAAAGCGTCGCGCTGCTTCACCAGCCTGTCAATCTCCGCGTCGTCGGCGCCCGCGCCGGCCCCGAACCAGGCCTTGGGATCCTGCGTCAGCAGTCCGAGCAGCCAGGCCCCGGCGCGCAGCGATTCCGCGAGCGCGCGCTTCTCGCCCGAGTCCGTGGCCCGGTTCGTCGCGCGCACCGCGCCGAAGAGCGCCGCGAGCGCCTCGGGCGTGTTGAGGTCGTCCGCGAGCGCTTCGAGCACGCCGGCGGCGGGCTCGGCCGGCGG
>JBBIJV010000029.1:0-23263 GCA_037445815.1 Rhodospirillaceae bacterium | reverse complement strand
AACTCGTAGTAGTTGTAGTCGCGCGGGTGCAGCAACGTGACCGATTGCTTCGCGAGCTCGATGGTCAGCGAATCGCCGGCGGCCATGCGCGCGAGCGCCTCGCCGTCGCAGACGACGTGCGCGTCGCTGCCGCTGGCGTGATCGAGCGTCACGCGAATTCGGCCCGCGCTCGGCAGCACGAGCGGCCGATCGCTCAGCGTGTGGGGGCAGATCGGCACCATGACGAGCGCGTCGACGTTCGGCTGGATGATCGGGCCGCCGCACGACAGCGCGTAGGCCGTCGACCCCGTCGGCGTCGCGACGATGAGCCCGTCGCCGCGGTGTGTGTTGACGTAGGCGCCGTCGACTTCGGTCGTGAAGTCGAGCAGGCGGCCAGTGTCGCCTTTCTGCAGAACGATGTCGTTCAATCCGAACAGCGACCCCGCCGTCGCGCGGCCGTCGAGCGTCCCTGCGAGCATGAGCCGCCGCTCGGCGAGATAGTCGCCGCCCAAAATCGCGTCGAGGGCTTCCGGCATGTGCTCGGGCGACACGTCGGTCAGGAAGCCGAGCCGGCCGCGGTTGATGCCGACGAGCGGCACGTCGCGCCCGGCGACGTTGCGCGCAGCGTGCAGCAGCGTACCGTCGCCGCCGATGGCGAGGACGAGGTCGGCCCGCGACGCGATCTCGCGTTGGTCGACGCGAGTGGCGCCGTCGAGCTCGAGTTTCGCATCGGCGCTCGTGGAGACCAGAACCGTGATGCCGCGCCGCTTGAGATGGGCGAGAATTTCGAGCGCGGGCCCCGTCACGCTGTGCTCGCCGAGGCGTCCCCACAGCGCCACGGTCTTGAATTGACGCGGCATGGCTTGCTTTCTTGACAGTGGCGGGAACCCGTTGCTAGCGTGCTGGTCGCCCAAAAAGCGCGCTCTACGTTATCACAGCCTGGGCCTATGGCGAGCGATAAACCTCGAGACGTCTTGGACGAACGCGCACAGACCTTATTGCGCCTTCTCATCGATAAATACATTCGCGAAGGGCAGCCGGTGGGCTCGCGCACGCTGTCGCGCGAGTCGGGCCTCGACTTGAGCCCCGCGACGATTCGCAACATCGTCTCCGACCTCGAAGAGCTTGGTTTCGTCAAATCGCCGCACACGTCGGCGGGCCGCGTGCCGACGATCAAGGGCTACCGTTTCTTCGTCGACACGCTGATCAAGCTCACGCCCCCGGAAGGCGAGGAGCTGAAGCGCTTCAGCGAGAGCTTGAACGAAGCCGGCGGCGATCCGCAGGCGATCGCGCTCTCCGTATCCAACCTGCTCTCCGCCGTCACGAGCCTCGCCGGCATCGTCACGGTGCCGCGCCGGCCGCAGACGGCGTTGCGCCAGATCGAGTTTTTGCCGCTGTCCGGCCGGCGAGTGCTCGCCATCCTCGTCGTCAACGAGCGCGAGGTCCAGAACAAAATCTTGAATGTTTCGCGCGATTTCGGCGCCGACGAGCTCAAGCGCGCGAGCAACTATTTGAACGAGCGCTTCGCCGGCCGCACGCTGCCCGAGGTGCGCGACCTCTTGCTCGCGGAGCTCAAGCGCACGCGAGCGTCGATGAACGCGCTGATGATCGAGGCGATCGAGATGGCGCAGAAGGTGTTCCCGGAGCACGAGCCCCACCCCGAGTTCGTCGTGGCCGGCGAGACGAATCTCATGGGCATCGATCAGCTGGCCGACGTCGAGACGCTCAAGAGCCTGTTCGAGGCCTTCGGCCGGCAGCGGGACATCCTGCACCTGCTCGACCAGAGCATGAAGGCCGAGGGCGTGCAGATTTTCATCGGCCACGAATCGGGCTACGAGCTGCTCGACTCTTATAGTATCGTCGCGGCGCCGTACGCGGCCGAAGACGATACGATGGGGGTCTTGGGCGTCATCGGCCCGACTCGCATGGCCTATGAGCGCGTCATCCCGATCGTCGACATCACGGCCAAGCTGCTCGGCAGAGCCTTGAACTCGAACGTCTGACGCCCCATGTGCTTCGCTTTGGGAGTGAAGCGCCCGCTGCGGTCGGGCGCGCAGGTGAGTTTCGATGAACGGAAACGGCAACCCCATGGAACCGGTCGAGACGCCGCAAGAGCCGCTCAAGGACGAGGCGGCCGAGCTCGAAGCGCTGCGCCGCGAGGCCGACGAGCACCGTGACCTTTATCTGCGCGCCGTTGCCGAGCTGGACAATTTCCGCAAGCGCGCGGCTCGCGAGATCGAGGGCGCCCGCAAGTTCGGCGCGGAACGCCTCGCGCTCGCCATCCTTCCCGTCAGGGACAGCCTCGCGGCGGGGTTGGCGGCGGGCGAACAAGCGGGCCAAGCGGCTCTGCTCGAAGGGCAGCAGGCAACGCTCCGACTGCTCGACGAGGCGCTGCGCGCCAACGGGATCCGGGAAATCGATCCGCGCGGTCAGCCGTTCGACCCGAACAAGCACGAGGCCTTGAGCATGGTGGCCGCGGACGCTCCGCCCAACACCGTCGTGGAGGTCGTGCAAAAGGGCTACGAGCTCAACGAGCGGCTGCTCCGGGCCGCGAAAGTGCTCGTCGCGAAGGGAGAAGGTCCTTGAATTGCCGGGGCCGCCCCCCATCTCGCGTACGTATTCAAGGCTTTTCCAACTTTTCATCGGTTCTTGGAGCAGTCACATGGGTAGAGTGATCGGCATCGACTTGGGCACGACGAACTCGTGCGTCGCGATCATGGACGGCGGTAAGCCGAAGGTCATCGAGAACAGCGAGGGTGACCGCACGACGCCGTCGATCGTGGCTTTCACGAAGGACGGCGAGGTGCTCGTCGGCCAGACGGCGAAGCGCCAGGCCGTCACGAACCCGAGCAACACCTTGTTTGCCGTGAAGCGCCTCATCGGCCGGCGGTTCGACGACGAAGTCGTGCAGCGCGACATCGGCATGGTCCCGTACAAGATCGTCAAGGCCGACAACGGCGATGCGTGGGTCGAGGTCGGCGGCAAGAAAATGGCGCCGCCCGAAATCTCGGCGCGCGTGCTCGCGAAGATGAAGCAGACGGCCGAGGACTATCTCGGCGAGAAGGTCACCGAGGCCGTGATCACGGTTCCGGCGTACTTCAACGATTCGCAGCGCCAGGCCACGAAGGATGCGGGCAAGATCGCAGGCCTCGAGGTGAAGCGCATCATCAACGAGCCGACGGCGGCCGCGCTCGCGTACGGCCTCGACAAGAAGCGCGGCGACCGCAAGATCGCCGTGTACGACTTGGGCGGCGGCACGTTCGACATCTCGATCATCGAGATCGCGGAGGTCGACGGCGAGCATCAGTTCGAGGTCTTGGCCACGAACGGGGACACGTTCCTGGGCGGCGAGGACTTCGACAAGCGCATCATCGATTACCTCGCCAAGGAGTTCCAAAAGGAGAGCGGCGTCGACATTCGGCGCGATCCTCTCGCTATGCAGCGGCTCAAGGAAGCCGCCGAGAAGGCGAAGATCGAGCTTTCGTCGCGCCAGCAGACGGAGGTCAATCTCCCGTACATCACGGCAGACGCCTCGGGCCCGAAGCACCTGAACATCAGCCTAACGCGCGCGAAGCTGGAGTCGCTCGTCGAGGACCTGATCGAGAAGACGATCGGGCCCTGCAAGACGGCGCTCGCCGACGCCGGGCTCAAGGTCTCGGACATCGACGACGTGATTCTCGTCGGCGGCCAGACGCGCATGCCGAAGGTGCAGGAGGCCGTGCAGGCCCTGTTCGGCAAGGAGCCGCGTAAGGACGTAAACCCCGACGAGGCCGTGGCCGTCGGCGCAGCCATCCAGGCCGGGGTGCTCGCGGGCGAGGTAAAGGACGTTTTGCTGCTCGACGTCACGCCGCTGTCGCTCGGCATCGAGACGTTGGGCGGCGTCATGACGAAGCTCATCGAAAAGAACACGACGATTCCGACGAAGGCGACGCAGACGTTCTCCACGGCCGAGGATAACCAGACGGCCGTGACGATCCACGTGCTGCAGGGCGAGCGCCCGCGCGCCGCGGACAACAAGTCGCTCGGCAGGTTCGACCTCACGGACCTGCCGCCGGCGCCCCGCGGCATGCCGCAGGTCGAGGTGACGTTCGACATCGACGCGAACGGCATACTGAACGTGTCGGCCAAGGACAAGGCGACCGGTAAGGAGCAAAAGATCGTGATCAAGGCCTCCTCGGGCTTGTCGGAGGACGAGATCAAGCGCATGGTCGCCGAGGCCGAGGCGCACGCCGCCGAAGACGCCAAGTTCCGCGAGCTCGCCGAGACGCGTAACCAGGCGGATGCACTGATTCACGCAACGGAAAAGTCATTGCGTGAACTGGGCGACAAGGTGTCGGGCGAGGAACGTGCGAAGATCGAGTCCGCCATGGCGGACCTGAAGGAAGCGGTGAAGGGCGACAACAAAGCCGTGATCGAGACCAAGCTGAAGGCTTTGGGCGAGGCGTCGGCCGGCATGGCCCAGCGCCTCTACGCGCAGCAGCAGGGTTCGGCCGCAGGGGCCCAGGCGGGCGGCGACGGAGGCGGAGGCGGCAAGGACAACGTCGTCGACGCCGAGTTCGAAGAGGTCAAGGACGACGGCAAGCGCAAGAACAACTGATCTCGAGCGCGCGAGTCGGTTGATCGGCTAGGAGAGCACGCATCCAGCGTGCTCTCCTGCTATCGAGAACGGGGATGGCGAAGCGGGACTATTACGAAGTACTCGGCGTCGGGCGCGATGCGTCGGAAGCCGACATCAAGAAGGCGTATCGGCGCCTCGCGATGAAGCATCATCCCGATCGCAATCCGGGCAACCCGGACGCCGAGGTGCAGTTCAAGGAAGCCAAGGAAGCCTACGAGGTCCTCTCGGACAAGGAAAAGCGCGCGGCTTACGACCGGTTCGGCCACGCGGGCGTGCAGAACGGCGGCGGCATGGGCGGCGGCTTCGGCGGGGCCGATGCGTTCAGCGACATCTTCGGCGACGTTTTCGGCGACATCTTCGGCGGCGGCCGCCGCGGCGGACGCAGTCAAGTTTTCCGCGGCGCGGACCTTCGCTACGAGCTCGAGCTCGCGCTCGAGCAAGCCGTGGCCGGCGACACCGTCACGCTCGACATTCCGGCACAGGTCGAGTGCACGCGCTGCCTAGGGAAAGGCGCGGAGCCGGGCTCGCAGCCGATCACCTGCAAGACGTGTGGCGGCGCGGGCCAGGTGCGCGTGGCCCAGGGCTTCTTCTCGATTCAGCAAACCTGCCCGGGCTGCGGCGGCGCCGGCGCCACGATCGACAAGCCGTGCCGCGACTGCCACGGGCGCGGCCGGGTGCGCAAGACCAAGACCCTTTCCGTGAAGGTGCCGCCGGGCGTCGACACCGGCGATCGGATTCGGCTGGCGCGCGAAGGCGAGGCCGGTCGCAACGGAGGGCCGCCCGGCGATCTCTACGTCGACATCACCGTTCAACCCCATCCGATCTTCACGCGCGAAGGCCAGAACCTGAGCTGCGAGGTGCCCATCAGCTTCGCAACGGCCGCGCTCGGCGGCAGCGTCGACGTGCCGACGCTCGACGGCAACGTCGTCCTCAAGGTTCCGCCCGAGACTCAATCCGGCAGCGTGTTCCGCTTGCGCGGTAAGGGAGTACGCTCCGTCCGCGAGAGCGGCGTGGGCGATCTTTTCTGCCGCGTGCAGGTGGAGACGCCCGTGAACCTGACGGCCGAGCAGAAGGAGAAGCTGCGCGAGCTCGACGCGGCCATCCAAAACGGAGGCGAGCGGCACAGTCCGCGTGCGCGCTCTTGGTTCGCCGGCGTGAAGGAGTTCTTCGAGCGGATGGGAGCATAGGCAGTTGTTGAAGCTAGCCGTCTTCGGCGCCGCGGGCCGCATGGGCCGTGCGGTGCTCTCCGCGATTCTCGAGGCCGACGACTTGAAGCTCGTCGGCGCCGTAACGGAGCCCGGCGATACGTTGCTCGGACGCGACGCCGGCGAGCTCGTCGGCGCAGCCGCGGCCGGAGTGCCGCTGACGGACCAGCCGAGCCAGGGCTTGAGCAGCGCGCAAGCCGCCGTCGACTTCACCCTGCCGGCCGCGACGGTGGCCAACGTGCGCGCCTGCGTCGAGCACGGCACCGCGATCGTCGTCGGGACGACAGGTCTCGCCGAGCGGCAGCTTGCGGCGCTCGAGAAAGCCGCTCACGAGATTCCAATCGTTTACGCGCGAAACATGAGCGTCGGCGTCAACGTCTTCCTGGAGCTCGTCGCCCGCGCCGCGAAGGCGCTCGGGGACGGCTACGACGTCGAGATCGCCGAGACGCACCACCGGCACAAGGTCGACGCGCCGTCGGGCACCGCGCTCGCGCTCGGGGAACGCATTGCGGCCGTGCGCGGTCGGAAGCTCGACGAATTGGCGGTGTACGCGCGGCACGGGCAGACGGGGCCGCGCGTTCCGGGCACGATCGGCTTCTCCGTCGTGCGCGGCGGCAACGTCGTGGGCGAGCACACCGTGCGCTTCATCGGTGCGGAGGAAGAGGTGGAGTTCTTCCACCGCGCGGCGGACCGCAAGACGTTCGCGCGCGGTGCGCTGCGAGCCGCGCGCTGGGCCGCGGCGCAGGCGCCGGGCTTGTACTCGATGGCCGACGTGCTCGGCTTGTCGCGTGACTGAAAAAGCGCGGCACTCCGCGTCGCGCGCGAGCGCGGTTTCGCAGGTGCAGTCGCGCAAAATCTTGTAGATCGTTGCAGCACGAACGAGCTACAATTACCGCCTGAGTTTCCCCGTTGACGTCAACACGGGATTGTCTGCCGAGCCGGCAGCAGTCCCGCGGGTTCTCGCAAGTCGAATTTTCGTAGGAGCTCAGCGTGGCAGAGCCGGCGATACTAGCGCTCGAAGATGGCACGGTGTTCAACGGCGTATCGGTCGGTGCCGAAGGCCGAACGCTCGGCGAAGTCGTTTTCAACACCGCCATGACGGGGTACCAGGAAATCCTGACGGACCCGTCCTACTACCGGCAGATCGTCACGCTGACGTATCCGCACATCGGCAACGTCGGCACGAACTCGGACGATTTCGAGTCCACGAAGATCTACGCGGCCGGGCTCATCATCCGCGACTTGTCCGCGGTCGTCAGCAATTGGCGAGCCGAGAGCAGCCTCGAGGAGTTCTTGCGGCGCGGCAAGACGGTGGCCATCGCCGAGATCGACACGCGCCAACTCACGCGCATCCTGCGCGACAAGGGCGCACAAGCGGGCTGCATCGTCACGGGCGCCAAGGCCAACGCCGAGGAGGCCATCAAGGCCGCGCGCAAGTTCCCGGGCTTGAAGGGCATGGACTTGGCGAAGCTCGTCACGACGAAGCAGCCGTACCAGTGGAATCAAGGCAGCATCTGGCCCGAGCGGCAGAGCGTCTACACGAAGCGGGTCGCGAGCTTCCATGTCGTGGCATTCGATTACGGCATCAAGCGCAACATCCTGCGCCTGCTCTCGGATCAGGACTGCCGCGTCACCGTGGTTCCGGCGACGACGAAGGCCGAGGAGGTCATGGCGCTGCTGCCGGACGGCGTGTTCCTGTCGAACGGGCCCGGCGATCCCGAGCCATGCGACTACGCGATCGAGGCGATTCGTAAGCTGCTCGAGACCGGTGTGCCGATCTTCGGCATCTGCTTGGGGCACCAGTTGCTCGGCCTCGCGAGCGGCGCCAAGACCGAGAAGATGAAGTTCGGCCACCACGGCGCGAATCACCCGGTCGTCGAGATCGACTCTGGACGCGTCATGATCACGAGCCAGAACCACGGGTTCGCCGTGCAGGAGAGCACGCTGCCCGCGACGTGCCGCGCGACGCACCGGTCGCTCTTCGACGGCAGCCTCCAGGGCATCGAGCGCACGGACCGGCCGGCCTTCTCGTTCCAGGGGCACCCCGAAGCGAGCCCGGGCCCGCACGACCTGCGGCCGCTCTTCCAACGCTTCACGGCGTCGCTGAAAGCGTATCGCCACCGCGCCCAGGCCGTTTAGAGTCGCTTCGATCACTTGCAAGGCTTCTAGAAGGAACCGGTTCACGTAAATGCCCCGCCGCGACGATCTCGAAAGCATCCTGATCATCGGCGCCGGCCCCATCATCATCGGGCAGGCGTGCGAGTTCGATTATTCCGGGACGCAGGCGTGCAAGGCGCTGAAGGAGGAGGGTTACCGAGTCATCCTCGTCAACTCGAATCCGGCGACGATCATGACGGATCCCGCGAGCGCCGACGCCACTTATATCGAGCCGATCACCTGGCGCGCGGTCGCCGAGATCATCGCGAAAGAACGCCCGAGCGCCCTATTGCCGACGATGGGCGGGCAGACCGCCCTCAACTGCGCGCTCGACCTCGTACGCGAGGGCGTGCTGGCGAAATACAATGTCGAGCTCATCGCGGCCTCGCGCGAGGCCATCGACATGGCCGAGGACCGCGAGCTCTTCCGCCACGCGATGAAGGACATCGGCCTCGCGACGCCGCGCGCCGGCATCGCGCACACGCTCGAGGAGGCGTGGGCCGTGCAGGAAGAGGTCGGCTTCCCGACGATCGTGCGGCCGTCGTTCACACTCGGCGGCAGCGGCGGCGGCATCGCGTACAACCGCGAGGAGTTCGAGGACATCGTGGCCCGCGGGCTCGACCAGTCGCCGACGAGCGAGGTACTGCTCGAGGAGTCCGTGATCGGCTGGAAGGAATTCGAGATGGAGGTCGTTCGCGACAAGAACGACAACTGCATCATCGTCTGCTCCATCGAGAACTTCGACCCCATGGGCATCCACACGGGCGACTCGATCACCGTAGCTCCGGCGCAGACGCTGACGGACAAGGAATATCAGCGCATGCGCGACGCGTCGATCGCCGTGCTGCGCAAGATCGGCGTCGACACGGGCGGCTCGAACGTTCAGTTCGCGATCTCGCCGAAGGACGGCCGGCTGCTCGTCATCGAGATGAATCCGCGCGTGTCGCGCTCGTCGGCGCTCGCCTCGAAGGCCACGGGTTTCCCGATCGCGAGAGTAGCCGCGAAGCTCGCCGTCGGCTACACGCTCGACGAGCTCAAGAACGAGATCACGGGCGGCGCGACGCCTGCGTCGTTCGAGCCCACGATCGACTACGTCGTCACGAAAGTGCCGCGGTTCACGTTCGAGAAGTTTCCCCAGGCCGCCGATCGCTTGACCACGCAAATGAAGTCCGTCGGCGAGGTCATGGCGATCGGCCGCACGTTCCAAGAGTCGCTGCAGAAGGCGCTGCGCGGGCTCGAGGTCGGCGCGGACGGCCTGAACCCGGTCATGAAGTCCGTGGAAACCGAGGAAGATTGGGCGAAGCTGCGCCAGGAGCTGCGCATGGCCGGCAGCCGCCGCCTCTGGTACGTGGCGGACGCGTTCCGGCACGGCCTCTCGCTCGAGGAGGTCGGCGAGCTGACGGCGATCGACCCCTGGTTCCTCGCGCAGATCAAGGAGCTCGTGGACATCGAGGCCAAGATCAAGGCCATGGGCCCCGAAAGCCTGATGCCCGCGGAGCTGCGTAAGCTCAAGCGCAAGGGGTTCAGCGACAAGCGCATCGCCGACCTGGTCGGCGTCAAAGAAAAGATTGTCAGAACAGCGCGTTACAAGGACAACATTAGGCCTGTTTTCAAGAGAGTCGACAGCTGCGCGGCCGAGTTCGCTAGCCACACGGCCTACCTCTATTCCACGTACGAGGATTTCTGCGAGGCGGACCCCACGGACCGGCAGAAGATCATGATCTTGGGCGGGGGCCCGAACCGCATCGGCCAAGGCATCGAGTTCGACTATTGCTGCGTGCACGCGTCGTTCGCGCTCAAGGAAGCCGGGTTCGAGACCATCATGGTCAACTGCAATCCGGAGACGGTCTCGACGGACTACGACAGCTCCGACCGGCTCTACTTCGAGCCGGTAACGCTCGAGGACGTGCTCGAGATCGTGCACAAGGAGAAGCCGAAAGGCGTCATCGTGCAGTACGGCGGCCAGACGCCGCTCAAGCTCGCGCGCGCGCTCGAGGAAGCCCAAGTGCCGATCATCGGCACCTCGCCCGATTCGATCGACCTCGCCGAGGACCGCGAGCGGTTCCAGCAGCTCGTCAATCGCTTGAAGCTCAAGCAGCCGCCCAATCGCACGGCGCGCAACGTCGACGAAGCCGTCGCGATGGCGAAGGAAGTGGGCTACCCGCTCGTCGTGCGGCCGTCGTACGTGCTCGGCGGGCGCGCGATGGAGATCGTGCACGGGGAGGACGAGCTCCGCGACTACGTCGAGCGCGCCGTCAGCGTCTCGAACGACAGTCCGATCCTGCTCGACCGGTTCCTCGATCTCGCCGTCGAAGTCGACGTCGATGCGATCTGCGACGGCAAGGAGGTCGTCATCGGCGGCATCATGGAGCACGTCGAACAGGCCGGCATCCATTCCGGAGACTCGGGCTGCTCGCTGCCGCCGTTCAGCCTGAGCCCCGAGATGCAGAAGACGTTGGGCGACCAGGTGCGCATGATGGCGCAGGCGCTCCAGGTCAACGGCATCATGAACACCCAGTTCGCGATCCAGAACGGCATCGTCTACGTGCTCGAGGTGAATCCGCGTGCGTCGCGCACGATCCCGTTCGTATCGAAGGCCATCGGCCTGCCGCTCGCGAAGATCGCGGCGAAGGCGATGGCCGGCATCAGCTTCGCCGAGCAGGGGTTCACGGCGCCGGGCAAGCGGCCCTATTTCTCGGTCAAGGAGTCCGTGTTCCCGTTCATCAAGTTCCCCGACGCGGATCCGATCCTGGGGCCCGAAATGAAGTCGACGGGCGAGGTCATGGGCACGGGCCGCACGTTCGGCGAGGCGTATGCGAAAGCGCAGCTCGCATCGGGCGTCGTGCTGCCGCGCCGCGGGCTCGCTTTCTTGAGCGTGCGCGACCGCGACAAGCCGGCTGTCGCCGAGCTCGGGAAGATGCTGATCGCGCGCGGCTTCGAGATCGTGGCGACGGGCGGCACCGCGAAGGCGCTCCGCGACGGCGGCGTGCCGTGCCAGCGCGTCAACAAGGTCCGAGAAGGCCGGCCGCACATCGTCGACATGATCAAGAACCGCGAGATCTCCCTGATCGTCAACACGACCGAGGGCAAGCAGGCGATTCGCGAGTCGCATTCGATCCGCGGCGAGGCCGTGCATTACAAGGTCACGTACTACACGACGCTTGCCGCCGCCAAGGCGACTTGCGACGCTCTCGATCATCTCGATAACGTCATCGTGAACCGGCTACAAGATTTGCACGCGGAGGCCGCGGTTTGAGCAAGGTGCCGCTGACAGCTCGGGGTGCCGAGCAGCTCAAGGAAGAGCTCCGGCGCTTGAAGCTCGAGGAGCGGCCGAAGGTGACGGCCGCCATCGCGGCCGCGCGCGCGCACGGCGATCTCAAGGAGAACGCCGAGTACCACGCCGCCAAGGAGCAGCAAGGGCTCATGGAGGCACGCATCCGCGACATCGAGGCGAAGCTCGCGAACGCGCAGATCATCGACGTGACCACCGTCAACGCCGGAGGCAAGGTCGTGTTCGGCGCGACCGTGCACTTGGTCGCGAGCGATGGCAGCGAGGTCAAGTATCAGATCGTCGGCGAGGACGAGGCCGACATCAAGAACGGCTTGCTGTCGATCGGCTCGCCGATCGCGCGCGCGCTGATCGGCAAGAAGGAAGGCGACGAGGTCGAGGTCGCTACGCCGAGCGGCAGGCGCGCTTACGAGATCGCGGCCGTCGAATACATCTAGTGGCAGTTCGATGCCGCGACGAACCGGTTCCAGTCGGCGTTGGCAGGCGCGCCAGGAGCGCGACGTCTACGTGGAGCAAGCCAACCGCCAAGGCTTTCGCTCTCGGGCCGTGTTCAAGCTCGAGCAGATTCAGGCGAAGGAGCGCCTCATCAAGCGCGGCAGCCTGTGCGTCGATCTCGGTTCCGCGCCCGGAGGCTTCAGTCAGCTCGCGGCGCGGCTCGTGGGCCCGACGGGCCGAGTCGTGGCCATCGATCTGTTGCCGATGGAGCCGATCGGCGGCGTAGATTTCCTCCAGGGTGATTTCACGAAGCCCGAAACCTTGGCGGAGCTCAAACGTATGATCGGCGGGCGGCCGGTCGATCTTGTAATGTCGGACATGGCGCCCAATTTAAGCGGCAATCGGGCGATCGATCAGCCTCGCAGCCTGGCGCTCAACGACGAAGCTCTGCTGTTCGCGCGGGAAATCCTTCGGCCCGGCGGTGATTTTCTGGTCAAGGCTTTTCAGGGCGAAGGGATCGATGCCTTCACGCGCGAGCTCAAGGTCCATTTCAAGACGGTGAAAACGCTGAAGCCCAAGGCGTCACGGCCTGAAAGCCGCGAGATTTATTTGCTGGCTAGAAGCTTTGGGATGTAGTAGGGTCTAAAGAGCACTTGCGGCCAGGACGGTCGCCACGAGGTAATGCTTTGAACGATCTGGCAAAAAACGTCATCCTTTGGATCGTGGTGGCGGTCGTGCTGTGGTCCGTCGTCAGCAATTTCGGGGTCCGCAGCCCCCGCGTGACGCCGACCGAGTATTCCGTCTTCCTCGACTGGGTCCGGGACGGCTCGGTGAAGGAAGTCGTGTTCGAGGACAAGACCATTCGCGGCATCCGGACGAGCGGCGACACGTTCCTCGTGTACAACCCGGAGACGAGCAACACGGCGCTGATCGGCGAGCTCGAGAAGAGCGGCGTCACGTTCTCTGGCGCGCCGGAGAAGCAACCGAACTTCCTGTTGCAGCTCTTCATCTCGTCGTTTCCGATCCTGCTCCTGATCGGCGTGTGGATCTACTTCATGCGCCAGATGCAGGGCGCGGGCGGCGGCCGCGGCGCAATGTCGTTCGGCAAGAGTCGGGCACGGCTGCTCGGGGAGGACCAGGTCAGCGTCACGTTCGCCGACGTGGCCGGAGTCGAGGAAGCGAAAGAGGAGGTCGTCGAAATCGTCGACTTCCTGAAGGACCCTGCAAAGTTCCAGCGCTTGGGCGGCAAGATTCCGAAAGGCGTGCTCATGGTGGGCTCGCCCGGCACGGGCAAGACGCTGCTCGCCCGCGCCATCGCAGGCGAAGCGAAGGTGCCGTTCTTTACCATCTCGGGCTCCGACTTCGTAGAGATGTTCGTCGGCGTTGGCGCCTCGCGCGTGCGCGACATGTTCGAGCAGGCAAAGAAGCACGCACCCTGCATCATCTTCATCGACGAGATCGACGCCGTCGGCCGCCATCGCGGCGCGGGCCTCGGCGGCGGCCACGACGAGCGCGAGCAGACGCTGAACCAGCTGCTCGTCGAGATGGACGGTTTCGAAGGCAACGAGGGCGTCATCGTCATCGCGGCCACGAACCGGCCGGACGTGCTCGACCCGGCGCTGCTGCGCCCCGGCCGCTTCGACCGCCAGGTCGTCGTGCCGTTGCCCGACGTGCGCGGCAGGGAGCAGATCTTGAAGGTGCACATGCGTAAGGTCCCCGTCGACGGCAACGTGAAGCCGGCCGTCATCGCGCGCGGCACGCCGGGTTTCTCGGGCGCCGATCTGGCGAACCTCGTCAACGAGGCAGCTCTGATCGCGGCGCGCGCGAACCGCCGCACCGTCAGCATGGAAGAGTTCGACAAGGCCAAGGACAAGATCATGATGGGCACGGAGCGCCGCTCGCTCGTCATGAGCGAAAGCGAGCGCAAGCTCACGGCCTACCATGAGTCGGGCCACGCGATCGTCGGCTTGAACGTGCCGGATCACGACCCTGTATATAAGGTCACGATCATTCCGCGCGGCCGGGCGCTCGGCGTCACGATGTTCCTGCCCGAGGAGGACCGCTACAGCTACTCGAAGCAGCGCCTCATGAGCCAGATGAAGAGTCTGTACGGCGGCCGGCTCGCCGAGGAGCTCGTGTTCGGGCCCGCGTACGTCACGACGGGCGCCTCGAACGACATCGAGCGCGCCACGGAGATAGCGCGTAACATGGTCACGAAATGGGGCCTGTCCGAGAAGCTCGGGCCGCTCACGTATACCGAGGATGACGGCGAGATCTTCCTGGGCCGCAGCGTTACGCGCCACAAGCAGGTGTCCGACGTGACGGCGCACGCGATCGACGAAGAGGTTCGCCTCCTGATCGACACGTGCTACGGCGAGGCGAAGCGCATTCTCGAGGCGAACCGCGACAAGCTCGACCTGATGGCCAACGCGCTGCTCAAGTACGAGACCATCGACGAGCAGCAGATCAAGGACATCATGGACGGTCGCGCGCCGCGCCCGCCGGCAGACTGGGACGAGCCGTCCGAGCCCGGCAAGCTCGTGCAGCGCGGCGGCGTCGCGGACGAGAAGGGCGCCGCCCCGCTCGGCGGTCCTGCCGGCCAGCACTAGCCGCTGTTCCGGTAATGCTGCCGTCCGCGGCCCGGCTCTCTTGACGCGCACCTCGAGCGAGAACGTCTCGTGACGCGACGCTACTTCGGCACGGACGGCATTCGCGGTCAGGTCGGCACGAGCCCCATGACGGTCGATTTCGCGCTGCGGCTCGCCAGCGCGGCCGCGCGCGTCCTCGCGCCGCGCGGCGGCACCGTGCTGATCGGCAAGGACACGCGCGTCTCCGGATACATGTTCGAGTCCGCGCTCGAGGCGGGCTTCGTCGCGGCGGGCGTAGACGTGCTGCTGACCGGTCCTCTCCCGACGCCCGCCATCGCCGTGCTCACGAAGAAGCTCGGCGCCGACTTCGGCATCGTCATCAGCGCGTCGCACAATCCGTTCTACGACAACGGCATCAAATTCTTCGATCGCGAAGGCGAGAAGCTCTCCGACGAGATCGAGGAGGCGATCGAGTCCGAGCTCGACTCGGCGCCCGTGACGCGCGATTCGCGCGCGCTCGGCCAGGCGAAGACCGCGTCGGCCGCGCGCACGGACTACATGAGTTTCTGCAAGTCGACGATTCCCGCCGGCATGGTGTTCGACGACTTCAAGATCGTCGTCGATGCCTCGCACGGGGCTGCGTACAAGGTGGCGCCGCGGGTGATGTCGGATTTGGGCGCCGACGTCGTGCCCGTCGGCTGCTCGCCGAACGGCCGCAACATCAACGACGGCTGCGGCTCCACGCGGCCCGATCTCTTGAAGCTCACGGTCACGGGGGTGAGGGCGCACGTGGGGCTGGCGCTCGACGGCGACGGCGACCGCGTTGTGATGGTCGACGAGCGCGGCAACCTCGTGGACGGCGATCAGCTCGTCTACATTTTGGCGCGCGACCGCTGCGAGTCGCAGAGCCTGCGCGGCCCCGTCGTCGGCACGGTCATGAGCAACTTGGGGCTCGAGCTCGCGCTGCGCACGCTCGGCGTCGAGTTCCTGCGCGCCAAGGTCGGCGACCGAAACGTGCTCGCGCTATTGAAGAGCAAGGGTGGGGTCTTGGGCGGCGAGACGTCGGGGCACGTCATTTGTCTCGATCGCACCACGACGGGCGACGGCCTCATTACGGCGCTTCAGGTGCTCTCCGTCATGCGGCGTACCGGTAAAGCGTTGAGCGAACTTGCCGCCGGCATGGAGCAGTTCCCGCAGGTGCTGCTGAACGTGAAGGTGCGCGAGCCCGTCGATCCGACGTGCGACCCGGCCGTCCGCGACGCCTTGGGGCAGGCCGAGCAAGAGCTCGGCCAACGCGGTCGAGTCGTGCTGCGAGCTTCCGGCACCGAGCCCGTCATCCGGATCATGGTCGAAGGCGAAGACCGGCAGCAGGTGGCGTCGCTCGCGGGCCGCCTCGCGGAATCCGTGCGGACGAGCTTCGGGATCTAGCGCGCGACGCCGGCCATTTCCCGCGGTGGGGCGACGAATATTGCGCCTCTTCGGCGTTGCGTTGCGGCGCATCGGCCCTTAAGCTGCCGGCCCGCAACGGAAGCAAACCCTTCACGGCGAGACTCGCGTGGCGCGCAAGGCTTTGATTGCCGGTAATTGGAAGATGAACGGCTCGCTCGCCCTGAGCGAGCGCCTCGTCGCCGCGCTCAAGGCCGGGGTATCCACGACCTCGTCGGCGACGATGCTGCTTTGTCCGCCGTACGTCTATTTGCCAGCGGTTCGCGATTGGTTGAGAGGCAGCCCGATCGCGCTCGGCGCCCAGGACGTCGCAGCCCAGGTCGGAACGGGCGCCTACACGGGCGAGGTCTCCGGGCAGATGCTGACGGACGTGGGCTGCACCCACGTCATCGTGGGGCATTCGGAGAGGCGCGCCCTGTTCGGCGAGACGGACGACGTCGTCGCGGCGAAATTCAAGGCCGCGCAGGCGGCCGGGCTGGTTCCGATCGTTTGCGTCGGCGAAACACTCGAGCAGCGCGAGAGCGGGGCCACGCGCGCCGTCGTCGAGCGGCAGGTGACGGCGATCCTCGAGGCGGCCGGGGTCGCGGCCTTCGCGACGGCCGTCGTGGCTTACGAGCCCGTGTGGGCGATCGGCACGGGACGCACCGCGACGCCGGAGCAGGCGCAGGAGGTCCATGCGCTCATCCGCGGCATCGTCGCGGCCCGGGATGCTACAATCGCGGCTGGTTTGAGCATTCTTTACGGCGGCAGCGTCAAAGGCGGAAACGCGCGCAGCTTGCTCGCCATGGCGGACATCGACGGCGGGCTCGTGGGCGGCGCGTCACTTTCCGCGGCGGAATTCCTCGAAATCTTTCGCGCTGCGGCTTAAACGAAGAAAGCGGTTTCAGATGTTGCAGACGATCGTATTGGTTGCCCATGTGGGCATCGCGCTATTGATCATCGGCCTCGTGCTCCTGCAACGCGGAAAGGGCGCCGATGCGGGTACGGGCTTCGGCGCAGGCGCGTCGGGCACGGTATTCGGCGCGCGCGGCTCGGCGACATTCTTCTCGCGAATGACGGGCGTGCTCGCGACGTTGTTCTTCGCCACGAGCCTGGGCCTCGCGTATCTCGCGACGCAGCGAACGGCGCCGACGAGCTTGCTCGAGGTTGCGCCCGCGCCGCAGGGCACGACCCCGCCGCCCGCCGAGCAACCGGTGCCGGATCTCGAGAACGCACCCGAAGCGGTGCCGCCCGGCGGCGAGCCGCCGGCAGAGCCTAGGAACAACTGAGCAATTTGCCCACGTGGTGGAATTGGTAGACACGCTATCTTGAGGGGGTAGTGGCGAAAGCTGTGTCGGTTCGAGTCCGACCGTGGGCACCACCTAAAACGCGCAGGAAAAATCGCTGTCACGGGCCGAACCGGCTGCTACAATCCGCGCCGGTTTCGAGCCGCAACCGACTATGCTCGCAAATTACGCACCGATCCTCGTCTTCTTCGTAATCGCCGGTGCCATCAGCGTTGCGCTATTGGGGGCGGGCTTCTTGTTCGGTAGCGGGCGCAAGGATCCCGAAAAGCTGTCGGCGTACGAATGCGGCTTCGACGCATTCGAAGACACGCGGATGCGGTTCGACGTTCGTTATTACCTCGTCGCGATCCTGTTCATCATTTTCGATCTCGAGATCGCGTTCCTTTTTCCGTGGGCCGTATCGCTCGACGCGGTCGGCGGGTTCGGGCTCGCCGCCATGGGGATATTTTTGGCCGTACTCGTAGTCGGATTCGTATACGAGTGGCGCAAGGGAGCCCTGGAGTGGGATTGAGCGCAAAGGATTTGCCGTTCGATGCGCCGGAGGTGATGGAGAAGGGTTTCTTCGTCACGAAGGTGGACGACCTCGTGAACTGGGCGCGCACGGGCTCGCTCTGGCCGATGACGTTCGGCCTCGCGTGCTGCGCCGTGGAGATGATGCACGCCGGGGCGTCGCGCTACGACCTCGACCGTTTCGGCGTGGTGTTTCGCCCGAGCCCGCGACAGTCCGACGTCATGATCGTGGCCGGCACGCTCGTGAACAAAATGGCGCCGGCGCTGCGCAGGGTCTACGACCAGATGCCAGAGCCGCGCTGGGTCATCTCGATGGGGTCGTGCGCCAACGGCGGCGGCTACTACCACTATTCGTATTCGGTCGTCCGCGGCTGCGATCGCATCGTGCCCGTGGACGTCTACGTTCCCGGTTGTCCGCCGAGCGCGGAGGCCCTGTTGTTCGGAATCCTTCAGCTGCAGCAGAAGATCCGGCGCACTCAAACCATCGCTCGGTGATGCGGCAGAAAGACCTCACTCCGCGATACGCCACGCTGGCGGGCGTGATCGAAGCCAAGCTCGCAACACGCGTGGAGCGATTGCCGACGTCGACGGGCGAGCTTGGGTTCAGCGTTGCGCCCGGCGATTTGCTCGAGGTGTGCCGCACGCTGCGCGACGAGCCCGAGATCAAGCTCGAGATGTTGATGGACCTTTGCGGCGTCGACTACCAGTCGTACGGCCAGGACGAATGGCAGACGAGCAGCGCGACCGGGACTGGCTTCAGCCGCGGCACGCTGCGCGGCGTGCCGCCGCCGGCCGAGGACGCCGAGCAAGCCATTTATCAGCCGCCTGCGCGTTTCGCCGTGGTCTATCACCTGCTGTCGATCACGCACAATCACCGGCTGCGGCTCAAGGTTTTCTGCGAGAGCGACGAGCGGCCCATCGTCGACTCCGTCTACGAAATATGGAACTCTGCGGATTGGTTCGAGCGCGAGGCGTTCGATCTCTACGGCATCCTGTTCCGCGGCCATCCGGACCTGCGCCGATTGCTCACGGACTACGGCTTCATCGGCCATCCGTTCCGCAAGGACTTCCCGCTGATCGGCAACGTCGAAATGCGCTACGACCCCGCGAAGGGCCGCGTCGTCTACGAGCCCGTGAGCATCGTGTCTCGCACGCTCGTGCCGAAAGTCATCCGCGACGACGCGCGCTACGAGCCGGACCTCAAAGTCAGGGATCCCGGCAGTGCCTGAGATTCAAAATTTCACTTTGAACTTCGGCCCCCAGCACCCGGCGGCGCACGGTGTGCTGCGGCTCGTGCTGGAGATGGACGGCGAGGTGATCCAGAAGGCGGATCCGCACGTCGGCCTCTTGCACCGCGCTACGGAGAAGCTTGCCGAGACGAAGCCGTTCAATCAGTCGATCGGCTACATGGACCGGCTCGACTACGTTTCGATGATGTGCAACGAGCACGCCTACGTGCTCGCGATCGAGCGGCTGCTCGGCATCACGCCGCCGATTCGCGCCCAGTACATCCGCGTGATGTTCGACGAGATCACGCGGCTGCTGAACCACCTGATGTGGCTCGGCGCGCACGGCCTCGACATCGGCGCGATGGCGATGTTCCTGTACTGCTTCCGCGAGCGCGAGGACCTCATGGACTGCTACGAGGCGGTCTCGGGCACGCGCATGCACGCCACGTACTACCGTCCCGGCGGCGTGCGCCTCGACTTGCCGGACACGATGCCGAGGTATCAGCCTTCGCCGAACCGTGACGAGAAGGAGCTCAAGCGGCTCAACGAAGCGCGCAGCGGCTCGCTGCTCGACTTCATCGACGACTTCACGCAGCGCTTCCCGAAGAACGTCGACGAGTACGAGACGCTGCTCACCGACAATCGCATCTGGAAGCAGCGCACGGTGAACATCGGCGTCGTGTCTCCGGAGCGCGCGCTGCAGCTCGGCTTCTCGGGGCCGATGCTGCGCGGCTCCGGAGTCGCCTGGGACTTGCGCAAGAAACAGCCGTACGAGGTCTACGACAAGCTGGATTTCGACGTTCCGGTCGGCGTCAACGGCGATTGCTACGACCGCTACCTCGTACGCGTCGAGGAGATGCGTCAATCGAACCGCATCATCAAGCAGTGCGTCGATTGGCTACGCGCGAATCCGGGCCCGATCAGCGTCGACGACCACAAGGTCGTGCCGCCGCGGCGCATCGAGATGAAGGACGACATGGAGTCGTTGATTCATCACTTCAAACTGTTCACTGAAGGCTACTGCGTGCCGGAGGGGGAGTCGTATGCAGCCGTCGAGGCGCCGAAGGGCGAGCTCGGCGTTTATCTGATCTCGGACGGCGCGAACAAGCCGTATCGCCTCAAGGTGCGCGCCCCGGGCTTTCCCCACCTCGCGGCGCTCAACGAGATGGTCGTCGGGCACATGCTGGCCGACGTCGTGGCCGTGATCGGCACTCAAGACATCGTTTTCGGCGAGATCGACCGATGAGCGAGCACGCCGCCGAAACGGGCCTCCTGTCCGCGCACGTCCGCGCGGAAATCGACCACTGGGTGGCGAAGTTCCCGCCCGGCCGGCAGCGCTCGGCCGTGATCGGAGCGCTGCACGCCGTGCAGCACGAGAACGGCGGCTACCTGACGACCGAGCTCATGACCGCCGTGGCCGAGTACTTGAAGCTGCCGCCGATCCAGGTGTTCGAGGTGGCCACGTTCTATTCGATGTTCGAGACGAAGCCCGTCGGGCGGCACAGCATCTCGGTGTGCACGAACATCTCGTGCATGCTGCGCGGCGGCGACGATATCCTCGCGCACGTCGAGAAGCGGCTCGGCATCAAGGCGGGCCAGAGCACGCCCGACGGCAAGTTCTATCTGAAGGTCGAGGAAGAGTGCCTCGCGGCTTGCTGCGGCGCACCGATGATGATGGTCGACCATGTTTATCACGAGAATCTCACGCCGAAGCGCGTCGACGAGATCCTCGACGCGGTGAAGGACTGACGCCGTGGCCGAGCGACAGTTCAACCAGGTGGTCTTCGAGACGCTGAAGTACGGCAGCGAGTCGCACACTTACGAGACGTACCGCAAGATCGGCGGCTACGAGGTGTGGGAGAGGGTGCTGCGCGGCGAGCTCACGCGCGACACGATCATCGACGAGGTCAAGAAGTCGGGCTTGCGCGGCCGGGGCGGCGCGGGCTTCCCCACCGGCGTGAAGATGAGCTTCATGCCGCGCTTGGGCGCCATGCAGAAGTACCTCGTCTGCAACTCCGACGAGAGCGAGCCCGGCACCTGTCACGACCGCGACATCCTGCGGTTCAACCCGCACGCGCTCGTCGAGGGTTTGGCGCTCGAGGCCTACGCGATCGGCGCGACGGTGGCCTACAACTACATCCGCGGCGAGTTCATGGCCGAGCCCGTGCCGCGCTTCGAGCAGGCTTTGAAGGAAGCCTACGCGGCCGGGCTACTCGGCAAGAACATTCGCGGCTCCGGCATCGATCTCGACATCCACACCTACGTGGGCGCCGGCGCTTACATCTGCGGCGAGGAGACGGCGCTGCTCGAGTCGCTCGAGGGCAAGCAGGGCAAGCCGCGCTTCAAGCCGCCGTTCCCGGCCAACTTCGGGCTCTACGGCGCGCCGACCACCATCAACAACACGCAGAGTATCGCGTCGCTTCCGACGATCCTGCGCAAGGGCTCGCAGTGGTTCGCCGATCTGGGCGTGAAGGGCTCGGGCGGCACGGCGATCTTCTCGGTTTCGGGCCACGTGGAGAAGCCCGGCAACTACGAGCTGCCGCTCGGCATCCCGTTCCCGGAGCTGCTCGAGATCGCGGGCGGCATGCGCGGCGGCCGAAAGTTGAAGGCCGTGATTCCGGGCGGCTCGTCGTGCCCCGTGATCCCGGCCGAGAAGATGATGACGCTCACCATGGATTTCGACACGATCAAGGCCGCGGGCTCGGGATTGGGCACGTGCGCGACGATCGTCATGGACGAGACCACGTGCATGGTGAGGATGCTGCGGCGCATCTCGCGGTTTTATCACGCCGAGTCGTGCGGTCAGTGCACGCCGTGCCGCGAAGGCACGGGCTGGCTGCATCGCGTGCTCACGCGCATCGTGGAAGGCAAAGGCACGAAGGCCGACATCGACATGCTCGTCGACGTGGCGAACAAGATAGAAGGCCACACGATCTGCGCGTTCGGCGACGCCGCGGCGTGGCCCGTGCAGAGCTTCATCAAGCACTTCCGCCACGAGTTCGAGTACATGGTCGAGCACAAGGGCCGCAGCATCGTCGACGATCTGCCGTCGGTGGCCGCATGAGCACGCCGGCACCGACAACGACGGGGGCCGCTCCGCCGCCCACCGACCCGAACGTGGTCAACATCGAGGTCAACGGCGTGCCGCTCAAAGCGCGCAAGGGCCAGATGATCATCGAGGTGACGGATGCGGCCGACATCTACGTGCCGCGGTTCTGCTATCACCCGAAGCTCACGATCGCCGCGAATTGCCGCATGTGCCTGGTCGAGGTCGAGAAGGCCCCGAAGCCGTTGCCGGCCTGCGCGACGCCCGTCACCGAGGGCATGAAGGTGTTCACGCGCTCGAAGCGCGCGATCTCGGCGCAAAAGGCGACGATGGAGTTCCTGCTCATCAACCATCCGCTCGACTGCCCGATCTGCGATCAGGGCGGCGAATGCGAGCTGCAAGATCTCGCGATGGGCTTCGGCCGCGACGTGTCGCGCTACACGGAACGGAAGCGCATCGTCAAAGACAAGAACCTGGGGCCGTTGGTGTCGACGGACATGACGCGCTGCATCCACTGCACGCGCTGCGTGCGCTTCGGCGCCGAGATCGCCGGCATCCAGGAGCTCGGCACGAACTTCCGCAGCGACCGCTCCGAGATCGGCACGTACATCGAGAAGAGCGTCGATCACGAGCTGTCCGGCAACATCATCGATCTTTGCCCGGTCGGCGCGCTGAACAACAAGCCGTACCGCTACAGCGCGCGCGCCTGGGAGATGCTCGCGAAGCCGCTCGTGAGCCCGCACGACTGCGCCGGCAGCAACCTGTACGCGCACGTTCTGCGCGGCCGAGTGCGCCGCGTGGTGCCACGCGACAACGAGGCGATCAACGAGACCTGGCTGTCGGACCGCGACCGCTTCGGCTGCCACGGTCTCTACGGCCCCGACCGGCTCGCCGCGCCGCGCGTGAAGCGCGACGGCAAGTGGGTCGAGGTGCCGTGGCAGGACGCGCTGCTCCAGACCGCGGCCCTACTGAAGAAAGCCACCGACGGCGGCGGCGCGAGCGGCCTCGGCACGCTCGTCTCGCCGAGCGCGACGCTCGAGGAGGCGTATCTCCTGCAGCGCATCACGCGCTTCTTGGGCAGCGACAACATCGACTATCGGCTCCGCCAGCGCGACTTCCGCGATTCCATGAACGATCCACGCGCGCCGCTCCTCGGCTGCGCGATTGCCGAGCTCGACACGCGCCAAAGCATCTTCGTCGTCGGCTCGAACCTGCGCATGGAGGTACCGATCGTCGCGCATCGCGTGCGCAAGGCGGCGCGCAAGGGCGCGAGCATCGCGTTCTTGAACGCAGCGCAGTACGAGTACCATTTCGAGCCGGCGGCCTACGTCACGGCGGCTCCCGATGCGCTCGTCGCGAACCTAGCTGCCGTGATCGCGGCGGCCGCGAACGCGGCCGGTGCGGCCGTACCGGCACATCTCGCGCGCGCCGTCGAAGGCGCTGCGGTCGCGGACGCGCATCGCGCGGCGGCGCAG
>JBBIJV010000028.1:0-23348 GCA_037445815.1 Rhodospirillaceae bacterium | reverse complement strand
CCGCGCCCGCTGCGGCGCTGCCGACGGTCACGTTCCCCGACGGCGGCGGCGTTACGCTGCACGTCGGCGGCGAGCGCGTCGACGTGCTGCATGCGCCGCCGGCGCACGCGCACGGCAACAGCATCGTCCGTTACGTCGGCTCGAACGTCTTGCACTTGGGCGACTTGTTCAGCCCGAGCCGCTACCAGCTCATCGTCGACGGCACGTTCCAGGGCTTCATCGACGCGGCGGAGCAGGCATTGTCGCTCGCCGATGACGCCACCAAGGTCGTGCCCGGCGTGGGCGCCGTCTCGAGCCGCGCCGACCTCGTCGCTTACCGCGACATGCTGACGACCGTGCGCGATCGCATCGCCGCGCTGGTCCGCGAAGGCAAGACGCTCGAGGAAGTCGTCGCCGCGAAACCGACTGCGGAATTCGACGCACGATGGGGCTCTCCCGATCACATGTTATTCCTGCCGGCGATTTACGCCGAGCTCAAAGGGCACGACTGACGGTGCGGTGGCTGCCGGCCTTGGCGGCTGCGCTGCTCGCCGCTTGCAGCGAGCCGCCGGAGCCGGACCCCGCCGGCCCTGCGGCCGCGGCGGATTTCCTGCGCGGCGTCGATTGGCCGAGCTACAACCGCGATCTCGCCGGCACGCGCTACTCGCCGCTCGAGCAAATCTCTCCGGCGAACGTCGACGAGCTGCGGCAGGCGTGGTCGTATCCGCTCGCGCCCGCGCACGGGGTGCCGTTCGACGGCTCCGAGCTCACGCCGCTCGTCGTCGACGGCGTGCTGTACGCCACGGCCGGGGATCGCATCGTCGCGCTGCGCGGCGATACGGGCGCGGAGGTCTGGCGATTCGTGCTGCCGCAGGGAGCTCCGTCGCAGCGCGGCCTCGCGTACTGGCCCGGCGACGCCGAAACTCCGCCGCGCGTGTTCTTCACGGCAGGCCGCACGCTCGTCGCGCTCGAGGCCGCGACGGGCAAGCCGATCTCGACGTTCGGCATCGACGGCAGCGTGCCGTTGCCGGCCGCGTACAACGGCACACCGACTCGCTTCGAGCATCTCCTGATCGTCGGCTCGAACGGCGCGCCGGGCGGCGTTCGGGCGTACGACGTCCGCACGGGCGCCGAGCGTTGGAGCTTCACCGGGTCGCCCGCGTTGCTGCACCCTGCGTTCACGATGACCGTCGACGCGGACCGCGCGCTGCTCTACGCCGTCTTCACGGGCCCGGCTTCGGACGAGTTCTACGGCGGCGCGCGCGCCGACGAGGATCCTCACTTCAACTCGATCGTCGCGCTCGATGCGCGCAGCGGCGAGGCTCGCTGGCACTTTCAAACCGTGCACCACGACATCTGGGACTACGACGTCGTCGCGCCGCCCGTGTTGCTCGACGTCGTCAGCGGCGGCGAACGCGTGCCGCTGCTCGCGCTGGCGGCCCGCACGGGCTTCATGTACGTGCTCGATCGGGTGACCGGCGAGCCGGTTTTCGGCATCGCCGAAACGCCGGTGCCGGCGTCGGACGTGCCGGGCGAGCGTGCGTCGCCGACGCAGCCCGTGCCCGTGAAACCGCCGCCGATCGCGCGCGTCGGCTACGCGGCCGCCGACATCGTGGCCGCGGCCGATACGACGGCCGAGCACGCCGCGTTCTGCGGCGCGCTGCGCGACCGCAGCGGCGGGCTAGAGAACTCGGGCCCCTTCACGCCGTACCGCTATCGTCCGTCCACCGCGGCGCCGCGCTCGACGATCGTGTTCCCGGGCTCGCTCGGCGCTGCGAGCTGGGGTGGCGTCGCCGCGGACCCGGTGCGCGGTCTCGTGTTTGTCAACACGAGCAGCGAGGGCGGCATCGGCTGGCTCGAGCCGAACTTGGCCGACGCCACGTCGGCTCAAACGGGCGACGGCGCTCGCCGCGAGCGCCTTCCGTACCGGCGCACGAGCGCCGTCGGCGGGCCGCTCGCGCGGTTCTGGTCGAACGATGCCGAGCCGGGCTCGACGGGGAACGAGCAAGGCGGCGGGTCTGCATGGCCGTGCCAGAAGCCCCCGTGGGGCGAGCTGATGGCCGTGGACGTCGGGACGGGCGACATCGAGTGGCGCGTGCCGCTCGGTGTGACGGAGGAGCTGCCCGAGGATCGCCGCCGCACGGGCCGGCTCAACGTCGGCGGGCCGATCGTCACGGCCGGTGGCCTCGTGTTCATCGGCGCGAGCAACGACCGCCGTTTTCGCGCGTTCGACGCACGGACGGGTGAGGAGCTTTGGGTGACGGAGCTACCGCTGTCGGCGCACGCGGTGCCGATCACTTACCTGGCAGCCGATGGGCGCCAGTACGTCGCGATCGCGGCAGCGGGACGTCTCGCGATCGACGATGCGGGCGCGGCCGGCGCCGAGTCGCTGATCGCCTACGCGTTGCCGTGACGCTGCTCCGGCCGCCGTTCCCGCCGCCGGACCCCTTCCGTTCCGGCCTTTGAGGCGCCGCAGCGCGTAGAATCGCGGGGTGGCACCGGGAGAGCGTGAATGTCGCAGCTGAAGCACAAGATCAAAGCGGGGCAATTCGTGATCACGGCGGAGATCGTGCCGCCGCTGTCGGCCGCGAGCACGAAGCTGCTCAACGAAGCGGCGCAGCTCGAGGGCAAGGTCGACGCGATCAACGTCACGGACGCGGCCGCGGGGAAGACCTCGATCTCGAGCTTCGCGGCGGCGGCGCTGCTGGCGGCCGACGGCTACGAGCCGATCCTTCAGGTCACGTGCCGCGACCGCAACCGCATCGCGCTCGCAGGCGATTTGATCGGTGCGGCGGCGCAGGGCGTGGAGAATCTGCTGATCCTGCGCGGCGACGATCCAAAAGGCGGGGATCAACCCGACGCGAAGCCCGTGTTCGATCTCGAGTCGATCGATCTCTTGAAGCTAGCGCGCGACATGCGCGACAAGGGAGAGCTGCCGTCGGCGCGCAAGATCGATTCGCCGCCGCAGTTTTTCATCGGCGCGGCCGACGTGCCGCGTCGGCCCGACGCGAAGTGGTCGCCCGTCCCACTGCAGAAGAAGATGCAAGCGGGCGCCGACTTCATCCAAACGCAGTTCGGCTTCGATCTCGACGTCGTCCGCGCGTATGCCGAACGACTGCGCGCCGAGGGCATCACCGAGAAGCTCGGCGTCATCATCGGCGTTGGGCCGATCCGCTCGGCGAAGTCCGCGCGCTGGATGAACGAGAACTTGTTCGGCGTCACGGTGCCGGAGCCGATCATCGCGCGCATCGAAGCGGCGCAAGACCAAGCCGCGGAAGGGCAGCGCGTCTGCGCCGAGCTCATCGAGGGCCTCAAGCAGATCCCCGGCATCGCAGGCGCCCACATCATGGCGCCGGCGCAAGGCACGGACGCGATCGCTGCGGTTCTCGACTCGCTCGGGTAGCTGCGTTTGCTTTGCCCGTGTCTTGGCGAGGCGCCAGGCGGCGGCCGCACCTCGAGTGCCGCTCGCGACACGCGCCCGAAGAGCGTTCGGCTCGGCGCGCCGCACATCACCCCGCCACGGATGGCGGGCATGGCGCAACCTGAGCGGTGCTCGATGCAGTTGATCGTCGACAGCCATTGCCACGTTTCGAGCGTCTGGTACGAGCCAATAGAAACGCTGCTGGCGCAGATGGGTCGCAACGGCGTGCAGCAGGCCGTGCCGGTCCAGCTGCTGGGCGCAGGCAAGTCGGGCTGGCCAAAGAGCCAAAAGCTGTATGGTGCTCGCCAGCGCTTCGGCGCGCCGGTCGCGCCGGTTAGCTAAGCTAGAGACCGCTTTCTCTGCGGTACGCTTCCACATCGTTGAGCACACGTTCGGCGAGCTGGGCATCACCGATCTCCACAAGGAAGTCTGCGAACCGACGACCGTACGCGACCTTCTGGGCGCCTGTCGCTAGATCGAAGCGTCGCGTGCAGAAAGATCGCACCGTGAGCTTGAACGGCGTCGTTTACGAGGTCGACGCCGCGCTCGTCGGCGAAACCGTCACGCTGCGCTTCGATCCGCATGCCCCGCCCGGGCGGCCCGTTCAAGTCTCCCATGCCGGGCAACCCATGCCGCCTGCGAAACCGCTCGACGCTTACGCCAACTGCTTCGTCAAACGCCAGCGCCCCTCGCACACGCTCCAGAGCGATACCCCGCCGCCCGAGCCGCCGCAAAGCCGTCTCGCGCTGCGCGATCTCAATCGCCGCAACACCGAACACAACTCCGGCGCCGACGGCGACAACCAGGAGCGCGCCTGATGTACCTGCGTCACTTCGCCTTTACCCGCTTCCCCTTCCACGGTGAGCTCGCGCCCGACGAGCTCTTCCCCTCCGCCGCGATCGCCGAGGCCGAAGCGCGCCTCAAACATCTGCTCGAGCTTCGCGGCATCGGGCTTGTCACCGGCGAGGTCGGCAGCGGCAAAACCACCGTCTGCCGCAAAATCGCCTCGGCCCTTCACCCCGGCCTCTACCGCGTGTTCTACGTGCCGCTCTCGACCGGCAACGTCATGGACATGTACAAATCCATCGCCTGGGAGCTCGGGCTGCCGACCGAGCGCAACCGTGCCACGTGCTACCGCGCGCTGCGCACCGAAATCTCCCGGCTCGTTCTGGAAGCGAAGCAGCGGCCCGTCGTCATCGTCGACGAGGCACATCACCTGCGCAACGACGTGCTCGAAGACCTGCGCCTGCTCACCAACTACGAAATGGACTCCGAAAACCGGCTCTGCTTGTGGCTGGTCGGCTTAACAGAGCTACGACGCCGGCTGCGCATGGCCGTTCATGAATCCCTCGAGCAACGCATCGTCGTGCGGCATCATCTGCCAGGGCTCGCCCGCGAGGAGCTCCCCAAATACCTCGCTCATCGCCTGCGTCTGGCCGGCTGCGAGCTGCCGCTGTTCGAGCCCGCCGTGATCGAGGCTCTGTTCCAGAGCTCCCGCGGCATCCCGCGCAAGATCAATCGCCTCGCGCACTACGCGCTCTCCGCCGCCGCGCTCGCCAAAGCCAAATCCGTCAGCCTCGAGCACCTGCAGACCGCGCTCGACGAAGTGAGCTCGTGAAAATGAGGTGAAACAATGAACGCGAATGACTATCCGATCCCCGAGCGCTACACGCCCGAGCAGCTCTTCGCCGTCCTCGATCTGCTCGAAACCCTTCGCAACGCGATCAGAGACCTCTATCGACTCCAGCTCGCCCGCGATCAACTCGACCTGTTCGCAGGGTACGAGGAGGACGAGCGTCCGGACCTCGACGATATGCGCTTCTGACGGATCTCACGGCCTTCCCGCATTGCGCCGTCATCCACCCCTCTCTCACCGGAGCGGACAATGCGGGAAATCCCCTTCACGTCAGCGCGAAATAGCTCGGGAAACGGGCGGTGAAGCAATCCGAGAGACAACACGTGGGAATCGCAATCGAGTGATTCCGTCCCTCGTATCCTGCTTGATTGTGTTCGTGTCACTCACGCTACAGACTCCCACAGCGATGGCGGCTGATAGCGGCGTACTAGCCGCTACGTTTCCTCCTGAACCGTAGGAGGGATGCGGGAACGACAGCGCGAAAGCGAGGCTCGAACCCGAACCGCTAGACGGTTGCGCAGCAGCATTAGCGGGTCCGCCCGGCGTAACCGTCCAACTACCCGAAGTGCTCGCAGTTGCTGTGATCTGATCCGCCGGATGGCGGCACTCCGGTAAGCGCGAGCCGCTCCTCGGCCACGGCGGGTCTGCTCACGTAGCGGCAGGCAGATCGGCGAACGGAAACTCAAACGTTCAATTCCGACGTCACGTGCTGCCCGCCTCATACTGGTATGCCATGGCGTCGTGCTGGGAGCTGAGCGCGAGTACCTTGCCGGCATCGTCAAAGCGGGCAGTTAGATTCTGCGCACCGCGCGGGTCGATGAGCTCCGCCAAATAGCCCCGCGGGTTGTAGCTGTATCGGTAGTTCTCCCCAGCGAGATCGTACGATTCGCTTAATCGGCCAGAACTGTCGTAGGCATACCGGATGGTCCGGCCTGCGTCGTCCGTCGCGCCGACGATCCTGCCCGCGGCATCGCGTCGAATGTCAACGTACTTTTCGCCTGAGGAGGAAATCCGTTCGATGACGTCTCGGGAATAGGAAAGGCTGATCCAGTTGCCAGACCAGTCTCGGATTTCAACTAGGCGGAACCCATCCCCGTATTGGGCAAACGTCTTCGTCAGAGCACCAACCTTGAGCACGATCTCCGTTGCATTGAGCCTGTGTCGCGTATTCCAGTGAGGTGTGGATGGGCTGATGAGATGCGGGCACCATTGAGCTCGAGCTCGTACTCCGAATTGCTGGCGTCGACGTGGAGCAATCTGGCACCGACCCGTCGCACGGATTCGGCGACTGACAGCTTCCATCCGGGGCCGAAATCGGATTCGTCCTCTTTCCGCGAATCGTAGACCCGCCCGAAGACGATGGGTATCCGATCGAGCCTAACGAGATCTCAAACGAGAAAGGTCAAGTTGCCGCGAGTGAGGTTCACGTAGTTCATCTGAACGCCGTAAAAGGGGCTCTGCTCATTGGGAAACAGCGTCGTTAAGCGGCGCCGCGCCGAGAGCTCATTCAAGTAATGCAGGATGTCGTGGCTGTATTGTGCCGAGACTTCGGGGTCTGAGAAGTGGCCTTCCAGCTCCTCCGGGGGAACGAGGTCACCTGCTTTGGCAGATGCGCACAATAGGACCAACGCTGATGCGACCAGCAGACTCCTTGCCATCGAAGTGTTCCTCCAAGCGACGAGCGCCGCTCCCCCAAGGGAGGTCAAGTTCGCGGATGTAAGCCCTATCTGAGCCCACACCATCCGCTCGGGCCTTATCGCACCTATCGACGGGCGACACCATGGACCAGATGGGATCAACGACGGTCCAACATCGGCGGCTGCGGGCTCGGGTCCACGAAGTCCTGCTCGACGATCCGCGGCCCGATGCCGTCGAAGTATTGCAGGAACGGCTGGACGCGCAGCGTGCCGTTGTCGGCAATGCCAATCGTGTAGGCCATCGTCTCGCTGCACGTGGCCAGCCACTTCGGCGAGTCGTCGAGCGCGCCCGACACTCGCAGCAGCTCGTTGCAGACGTAGCCGGCGTCGCGGATCGCGATTAGGAAAGTCGAGTTCCGGAACGTCTCCGACATCGCTCGGAGCTCGCGGAACGTCGCGGCGGCGGCCTGCGCATCGGCCGGTGCCGCGAGCGGTGGGTCCGCTTCCGCGACCGCGTCGACCGGCTCGATGCGCAGGGCATCGATGCGTGCGCCTGCCGCGCCGGCCGGCGGGGCGTCGTCCGGCAGGCGGGCGACCAGGACGAGTGCGGACGCCACGAGCACGGCGCCGGCCGCGATGCCACGTGCGAGCGTCTGCGAGTGCATGGCCCGTGTGACCCCTCGAACGTCGTCGCGTTCCCTTGGCTAGCACCGCCGGCGGGCCAGGCGTTTCGCCGCGGCTGCGCCGACCTTGACGGGCCTCGCGGGCTTGTCGAGGCGAACGGCCGTCAGATGATTGCCCCAGACGCAGCCGGTGTCGAGCGCCGTGATGTCGGGGCGGCGCAGGAGGCCGAGCGACGCCCAGTGCCCGAAGACGATGTGGACGTCGGCGGCGCGCCGCTTCGAGAACTCGAACCACGGCTTCAAGCCCTTCGGCTGCGTGCCGGGCGGGCCCGAGTGCGACAAGTCGAGCCGGCCGCGCCGGTCGCAGAAGCGCATGCGCGTCAAGGCGTTGATGGCATAGCGGAAACGATCGGCGCCGCGCAGCTTCGGGCTCCACTGCGCAGGCTCGCCGCCGTACATCTCTTTGAGCGCTTGGCGCCACCGCCGTCCGCGCAGCAGCGCCTCGACCTCGCGGGCCTCGGCGCGCGCTTGGGCCACCGTCCACTGCGGTGGGATCCCGGCGTGCACGAGCACGCGCTTCGCCTCGCGGTCGTAGTGCAGCAGCGGTCGATGCCGGAGCCAATCGACGATCTCGGCCAAGTCGGGCGCATCGAGAACGTCCTCGAACGTATCGGCCGGCGACAGCTCGCGCCGTCCGGCGACGGTTGCGAGCAAGTGCAGATCGTGATTGCCGAGCACGCACGTGACGCTGCGCCCGAGCCCCATCACGCGGCGCAGCACGCCGAGCGAATCGGGACCGCGATTCACGAGGTCGCCCACGAGCCAGAGCCGGTCGCGCGACCGACGGAACGCGATCTTGCGCAACAGCATGTCGAAGGCCGTTGCGCAGCCCTGGATGTCGCCGATCGCGAAAAGCCTCATGCGGGTGATGCCGCTCCGCCGTTCAGGCGACCGCTCGCGGCGCGGCGTCGATCGCCTTCTCGAAGCCCGGCCAGCGCTCCACGAAGGATTCACGTAGCTTGCGGGCGTGCTCGAGCTGACGCTTGCGCAGCTTCTCGAGCGCCGGCGGAAGCTCGCCGCGCGCGCCTTGCTTGCGTAGGAGCGCCGCATAGCGGCGCAGTCGCGCGTTCGCCGTGTAGGCGTCTTGGTGCGCACCGAGCAGGTCCTGCATGGACTTGCAGGCATCGGCCGTCGCCGCGAGCTCGGGGAACGTATCGGCGAAAAACTCGAGCTCGTAGCGCAGCCGCTTCGCTTTGATCCGCAGCTTGTGCAGCGCCGTCGGCCGCGAGCTCGCGTGCAGCGCTCGGCCGATGCGGCGCACGCGCGCAACGCTGCGCCCGATGCTGCGGCGGGCGGCGTCGCGAATGCACAGCGAGCGCCGACGGCGCAGCGTGGAAAGGCTCGGCCCTTTCGCGGCCAATCGTTCGAGCCCCGCGATCAGCGCCGTCGTGCGCGGGCTTACGAACACGGCCGCGGCGCGTCGCCGAGCTTTCGCGCGCTCGCGCCGCAGATAGAGCTCGTAGCCGCGGAACTCGGCGCGCTGCACCGGGAGCAACGTTTGCGCGTACGCTTTGAAGCCGTCGGCGTAGACGTCGAGGTCGCGGGCGTCGCCCAAGGCTTTCGCGAACCAGCGGAGCTCATCGCGGTAATGCGCCACGTCGGCGCGCGCCAGCACGCGCCGAAACAGCTTCAGCGCGACGCGCAGCCGCCGCGCGGCGACGCGCAGGTCGTGGATGTCGTCGGGAGTCGGCGTCGCGGCGCCGCTTCGCCGGTGCGCGGCAAGCACCGCGGTCTCGCGCTCGAGGACGGCATAGGCGAAGCGCACGAAAGCGTCGTTCGGCCCGAGCCGCGGCGTCGATTTGTCCACGCGCTTGCCGGGAAAGCGCAGGCTCGTGGGCGCAACGGTGCGCTGTGCGCGTGGCTCACTCATTCTGGATTTGGCCTTGCTCGGCCCCGATGTGCTCCGACATTAGTGACGCGCCGGGCGGGGTGTCAAGGCGCGCCTGCCGCTCGTGCGCCGCCGGGCGGCGCCTCAGGGCAGGGCGAACACGTAGAGGTTGTTCGCCGAGCCCGCGCGCGTTTCCGGCGTCAACGTCGCGAGGCTGAACGTGTTCGGCGTGGCACCCGTGCTGATCGCGACGTACTGCTTGCCGTTCACGGCGAACGTGGCCGGGAAGCCGCTCACGTGCGAGCCTAAGTTCACTTCCCAGAGCACGTCGCCCGTCTCGGCGTCGTAGGCGCGGAACCGTCCGGCCGTGTCGCCGCCGAACAGCAAGCCGCTCGCCGTCGTCAGCAACGACGTCTGCCCGGCGCGTTGCTCGCGTTTCCACACCGTGCGCCCCGTTTCGACGGAGATCGCTTCGATCGTGCCGACGTTCTCGGCACCGGGTGCGAGCAGGTCGCGCGTTCTGATCGCGTAGAGCTCGAGCGCGTCGGGATTCGACGGCGGCGCCATCGAAGTGGCCGTCATGCAGACGTTTTGCAGGGGCATGTAGACGAGCTTCGTCTGCGGGTTGTAGGCGCCGGCGTGATAGTTCTTGCCGCCCGTCAAGCTCGGGCAAATCAGCCGCTCCTGCTCGGGGCCCGAGAACAGCGACTCCTCGTTCACGATGCCGGTGCCGGACTCGACGTTGACGGACGCGATGACGTTCTGCTCGACCGTCGGCCGCGCCCAGAGGAACTGTCCCGTCTCGCGATCGATGGTGTAGAAGAGGCCCGTTTTGCCGGGCACACCTGTCAGCACCTTGTGCGTGCTGCCGGGCCGCACGCGCGGATTGATCCAGGCGACGGCGGCGGGGTCCGGCGCGACGACGGTGTCGACGAGGATGCGCTCGAACGGATGGTCGAGATCCCAATGATCGACGACGTGCTGTAGATACCAGACGATCTTGCCCGTGTCCGCGTCGATCGCGAGCGTGCTGTTGTGATACAGGTACTGCTCGTCGTTGCCGGCGAGCATGAACTTCGGGGCCGGCGACGTCACGGACGTGCCGACATAGATGCGGTTCAGCTCCGGATCGAAGCTCGGCACCATCCAGAGGCCGACGTGCTTGCGCTGCTCGTAGGGCACGTCGCCCCACGTGTCGCCGCCGGGCTCGTCGGGCCGCGGGATCGTGCGGGTGCGCCAGAGCTCCCGGCCCGTCAGCGCGTCGAACGCCGTGAGCACGCACGCCTCGGGGCCGCCCTCGGGCTCGCAGCTCCGGCCCGAGATGACCTTGCCGTTCGCCACGATCGGCCCCGAGCTGTGCTGGGCGCCGTGCCGGTAGTCGAGGATCTTCGTCTCCCAGACGAGCGCGCCGGTGCGCGCGTCGAGCGCGTAGGCGAAGTTGTCGGCGCCGTTGTCGAGGATCAGGTTGCCGTAGATCGCGAGATTGCGGTTCAGCGACGGAAACGGGATGTACTCGGCGTTGTCCTCCTGCACGGGACGGCGATACTCCCAGATCAGGTCGCCCGTGGCGGCGTCGATGGCCTGGGTGATGTCGTTCGGGTTCGGAAAGAACATCACGCCGTCGTGCACGAGCGGAGTGCCTTCCTGCACGCCCTGCGCGAGCGGCCGCGTCCAGACGAGCCTGAGCTCCTTGACGTTGCGCTTGTCGATCTGCGTGAGCGGGCTGTACGCCCAGTGATTCAGCGTGCGGCGCCACGACAGCCACTCGCCGGGTTCGGGGTCTTGCAGCATCGCGTCCGTGACCGGCCGCAGCGCGCGTTCCTGCGCGGCGGCGCAGCTCGCCGCAAGCGCCGCGGCGAGCGCGGCACACAAAGTCGCAGTGGGCGGGGAAAGAGCGCGCATGGATGAGCCCTCGGGTCGAATCAGGCTTGTTGCGGAGCGGGCGCCGCCGCCGGTTGCTCGACCACGTGACCGGCCGCATAGCGGTACTTCGGCATGAACGCCATGAGGATCGCCGAAGCGGCGAGGATCGCCGCCGCCGCGTAGAGGCCGTTGTCGTAGGACAGGTCCGCCGACAGCTCGCGCAGCTTCGGCAGTCCCCAGATTCCGACGGCCGAGCCCAAATAGAACACGCCGAAGATCACGCCGTAGACGCGGCCATAGGCAGCATTGCCGTAATAGCGCTTGATGAGGAACGCCAGCACGTCGAACTCGGCGCCGAGCAGGAAGCCGATCAAGAGAGCGCTCACGTAGCCGAATTGCGGATAGACGGCGTAGAGCACGCACGCGATTGCGCCGCCGATCGAAACGGTCGTCAGCACGCGCGGCGCAAAGATGTGATCGATGATGAAGCCGACGATGACGCGTGCGAACAAGAGGCCGAAGCCGAATATCGTCTGGAGCCGCGTCGTCTCCTCGGGCGTCCAACCCGCATCGCGCAACAGCGGAACCTGCTGCGTGACGAGGCTCGTCGCCGTCACGCCGAGCAAGAAGAAGCCGAGATTCATGATCCAGAACGTCGGCTCGCGCGAGGCTTCGCGAAACGAAAGGCCGAACGACCGCGCCGCGGACGTCAGCTTTCGCGCGGCGACGTCGGCCGGCGACGGCTCGCGCAGACAGTACGCGACGACGGGCCAGCTCACGAACAGTACGAGTGCCGCGACGGCGAGCACGGCTTCCCGCCAACCGTAGGCGGCGATGATGGGCCCGAGCACGAGCATCGGCAGGAACGTGCTGCCCACGCCGATGCCGGCGTTCGCGCAGCCGAGCGAAAGCCCGAGCTTGCGGTCGAACCACGGCGTGACGGCCTGCAAGTAACCGAGCGGCCAAAGCCCCAAGCCCGCGATCGGCACGAGCGCCCAGAGGAAGTAATAGACGTAGATGTTCGCCGGCGTGAAGTAGATCGCGGCCAGGCTCAAAGCGAACAACGGGATCGACGTGAGCACCACGCGCCGCGGGCCGAAGCGGTCGACGAGGAAACCCTGGAGCGGCGACATCACGACGATCATGTAAGCGACGAGCGAGAAGGCGAACGAGATGTCGGAGCGCGCCCAGCCCATCTCGCGCTCGATCGGCGGTATGTAGGCCGTCACGGTGAGGTTCGCGATCACGCTCGGGCCCAAGGCGAGCCCGACGGTGGCGCCGATCGTCGTCAAGATTCCGTTGCGCGAGGCTTCGGAAGGTGCAGTCGCTGTCATCGATGGTCCCCCCGGGGAATAGCCGCTGTTGCCCGCGGTTTCGTTTGCGGCGCCGCCGCGATGCACGGCGGCGCCTCGTTCAGATCATGGTAGCGCGAAGACGAAGAGTTGATTGCGCAGGCCGGGTCGGACGTCGGGGGTCAAGGCGATGAAACCGAGCGCGAGACCCGAGCCGCCCGTGCTGACGGCGACGTACTGCTTGCCGCCGACGGCGAACGTGGCCGGGTAGCCGTTCACGGGCGCGCCGAGATTCACTTCCCAGAGCACCTCGCCCGAGCGCTGATCGTAGGCGCGGAAGCGGCCGTTCACGTCGCCGCCGAACAACAGGCCGCCCGCCGTCGACATCAGCGACAGCTGGCCCGCGCGCTGCTCACGCTTCCAGAGCGTCTTGCCCGTCTCCGCCGAGATCGCCTCGATGACGCCGACGTTCTCGGTACCGGGCGCGATCTGCACGCGGTTGCGCAGCGCATACGTGACGTCGGTGTCGACGACCTCGTCCGCCGACGTCGCGGACATGCACGTGTTGTTGAGCGGATAGAACATCGCGCGCGTCAACGGGCTGTACGTGCCGGCCGGATAGTTCTTCCCGCCCGACGTGCTCGGGCAGATCAGCTTCTCCTGTCCGGGGCCCGTGAAGATCTTGTCGGGGTTCACGGTGGCGGCGCCCGACTCGACGTTGATGTCGGCGATCACGTTCTGCATCGTCGTCTCGCGCGCCCAGAGAAAGTCGCCCGTCTCGGCATCGAGCGTGTAGACGATGCCCGTCTTGCCGGGAATGCCCGTGATGACCTTGCGCGTCTCGCCGCTGCGCACGCGCGGGTTGATCCACTTCACCGATTCCGGGTCGGGCGCCACGACCGTCTCGACGAGCAGCCGCTCGAACGGATGGTCGAGGTCCCAGTGATCGACGACGTGCTGGAAGTGCCAGACGATCTCGCCCGTGTCGGCGTCGAGCGCGAGCGTCGAGTTGTGGTAGAGGTGCTGCTCCTGATTGCCGCCCAACATGTACTTCGGCGCCGGCGCGGTCACGGACGTGCCGACGTAAATGCGGTTGGTGGACGGATCGAAAGTCGGCACCATCCACATGCCCACGTGCCAACGCTTCTCGTACGGGATGTCGCCCCAGGTCTCGTCGCCGGGCTCGCCGGGCTTCGGGATCGTGCGCGTGCGCCACAGCTCGCGGCCCGTCTTCGCGTCGAACGCCGTGATGACGCACGCCTCCGGGCCGCCTTCGGGCTCGCAGCTCCGGCCCGAGATCACCTTGCCGTTGGCGATGATCGGCCCCGAGCTGTTCTTGGCGCCCGTGCGGTAATCGAGGATATGGGTCTCCCAGACGAGCTCGCCCGTACGCGCATCGAGCGCATACGCGTAGCCGTCGGCGCCGTTGTCGAGGATCAGGGTGTCGTAGATCGCGAGATTGCGGTTCGTCTCGGCCGCCGGGAAATACTGGCCGACGTCCTCGGGCACCTTGCGGCGGTACTCCCAGATCAAGTCGCCGGTCACGGCGTTCAGCGCCTGCGTGACGTCGTTCGGATTCGGGAAAAAGAGGATGCCGTCGTGCACGAGCGGTGTGCCTTCCTGATAGCCGCCGTCGCCCAATGGGCGCGTCCAGACGAGCCTGAGCTGCGAGACGTTGCGGCGGTCGATTTGATCGAGCGGGCTGTAGCCCCAGTTGTTCAGCGTGCGCCGCCACATCGGCCAATCGGCAGCGGGCGGGTTCGCGAGCATCTCGTCGGTGACGGGCCTCATGCGATCGATGGGATCTTGGGCGACGGCTGCGCCCGCGAAGGGCAGCGTGACGGCGCCGAACAAGGCGAGCAGACCGGCGGTACGGCTCATGCGAAAAATCCCCCGAGGATCATGCGTGCCGGCATCTTAGCTCAAAGGTAATCGCCGGGTCAGGAATTGCCGCCTCGCGAGCGGCGCCGCAAGGAGATAGGCGCCCAGCGCGGCCGCGACGGCCGTGATGTACGGGGTCGGCCACTCGAGCCAGTATTCGCCGACGCACCAGACCGCGACGCCGACGACGAGCGCCGCGTACGCGCTCGCGGCGCCGCCGAGGCGGCTGAAGAGCCCGAGCATGCCCACGACGAAGATCCCGGCGCTGCCGAACGCCGACGCCGTTGCGACGAGCTCGTAGATGCCGCCGGCGTAGAGCGCGATGACGTACGCCACGACGCCGAACGCGGCGACGCCGAGACGCGCCGCCGTGACCTTCTGCCGTTCCGTGAGCGCAGGCTTCAGCGGCACGACGAGGTTGTGGGAGACGAGCGAGGCGGCGGCGAGCAGACAGCTGTCGACCGTCGACAGGATCGCCGAGATCAGCGCGCCGGTGAACAGCACGTAGAAGAGCGTCGACAGGTGCTCGAGCGCGAGCGACGCGACGAGCTGCTCGGGCTCCTCGAGGTCCGGCGCGAGCTTCGGTCCCAAGAGCCCGATCGTCACGGGAATCAAGCCCACCGCGAGGTAGAGGCCGGCGCCGAGCAGCGTCGCATTGCGCGCCGTCGCGGCGCTGTTACACGCCAAGATCCGCGACAAGAGCTCGACGGCGAGCAGCGAGCCGCAAATGGGAACGGCCCAGGCCTCGACGATCTCGAGCGGTGTGGCCTCGGCCGTCGAGAACAGCGCGAGGCGCCCGGCGTCGATCGAGGTCACGAGCTCGGCAACGCCGCCGTGCGCGGAGGAAACGGCGACGAACAGGATCGCGAGGCCGACGACGATGCCGATGCTCTGCACGAAGTCCGTGATCACGTCGGCGAGCAAGCCGCCCGCCGCCGTGTAGCCGATGACGAACACGGCGGCCGCCGTGATCGAGACGGGCACCGTGAGATCCGATGACGCGCTGACGACCTGGCCGAAGGCGCGGATCTGCGCGGCGGCCCAGAGCACCGACGTCGGCACCATGAGCAGCACGGCGAGTCGCTCGACGCCGGGCGAGTAGCGCTCGCGGAAGAGATCGCCGAGCGTCGTGTACTTGCGCCGCCACAGCGGCGCCGCGATGACGACGCCCACGACGAGTAGGCAGAGCCCGTAACCGAACGGATCCGCGGAGCCGCCCGAGAGCCCGTCCGAGTAGATCGCGCCGGCCGCGCCGACGACGGTCTCGGCGCCGAACCACGTCGCGAAGATCGAGAACCCGGCTAGCCCCAGACCCAAGCGGCGGCCCGCGACGAGATAGTCGGTTTCGCTCGCGATGCGCCGCGATACGAGCATCCCGATCGCGAATTGCACGACGAGATACGCGAGGATTCCGATCAGGACCGGTTGCATGCCGTCCGGGCCCGGTTTAGCGTGTGCTCACGCGCAAGTCGCGTCGAGAGGAAACCATGCTTGCCAACGTTCGCCGTTGTTCTTCGTGCCGGCGGTTCAAGCCCCTTGCCGCCGTCGCCGTAATCGGCGTGCTGGCGTCCGCCGCCAGCTTCGCAGCGATCGAGCTGCCCTCCGAGAAGGCCGCGCTGATCGAGCTCGGCAAGCAGCATCGCACGGCATGGGATCTCTATAAAGCCTTCGAAGCGCAGGCGAACGGCGGCCAACGCTTGAATCCCGCGCGTCTGCCCGATTGGACGGGCATCTACTCGCGCAGCGGCGTCCTGTTCAACTTCGATCAGGACCAGGGGCGCAGCCGCATGCCGACGGCCAAGCTGACGCCGGAGTTCGAGCGCCGGCTCATCGCCAAGCTCGACAACATCGAGAAGGGCATCGAGTTCGACAACTTGAGCAACTGCGCCCCGCCGGGCCATCCGCGCTGGATGACGGAGCCTTTCTTGCGCGAGTTCGTCGTGACGCCGGACCAGACCTGGCTCATCAACGAGATGGTCAACGACATCCGCCGCATCTATACCGACGGCCGCGATCATCTTCCCGAAGCCGATCGCTATCCGCTCTGGAACGGCGACTCGATCGGCTTCTGGGACGGCGGCAAGCTCGTGATCCACACGAACTCGCTGAGGTCCGGGCAATATCAGCGCACGCAGCCCGAGTACACGGAGCAAGTCGAGACCGTCGAGATCTGGGAGAAGGTCGACCACAAGACGCTGGTTGCGCACATTTGGGTCTACGATCCGCCGGCCCTCCTCGAGCCTTGGTACGCCAAGCACACCTACCTGAAGCTCACGAACGACGACAAGCTCTTGCGCATTCACTACTGGGACTGCGCCGAGAACCAGAACAACACCGTCATTCAAACGGAGGACGGCTCGTCGCAGTTCCGTGATTTCACGTTCACGGACAAGGACGACGCAAAGTAGGAGCGATATGCGCGCGAGGCCGCCACTGGCATTGACCGCCGCGCTCGCGCTCGCGGCGTGCGCGCCCGAAGCGGCGCCTCCGGCGGCGCAAAGCGCGGCACGGGCCGCGCCCTCCGAGCTCGTTCCCGCGGAGCGCGAGGGGAAGGTCGCGCTCGGTCTGCAACACGCAACGGCGGCCGAGCTCTACGCGGCGCTCAAGGCGCGCGCGAACGGTGGCGCGCCGCTGTCGCTCGACGACATGCCCGACTGGACGGGGTTTTGGCAACGCGTGGGCCCGCCGCTGTTCGATCCCGAACAGCCCGCCGGCGTGCTGACGACCGCGAAGCTCAGGCCCGAGCCGCTCGCCGAGCTCACGCGCCGCCGCGAGCTGTCGGCGCAGGGTATCGAATACGATCCGATCAGCGATTGCAGCCCGCCCGGCTTTCCGCGCTGGCTCGTGATTCCGTTCTTGCGCGAGCTCATCGTGAGACCGGAGCAGACGTGGCTCTTCTCCGAGACCGTCAACAACATGCGGCGCATCTACACCGACGGCCGCGATCATCCGTCGCCGGCCGACGCGTATCCGCTCGACTATGGCGACTCGATAGGCTTCTGGGCCGGCCACACGCTCGTGATCCACACGTCGCAAGTGAAGGCCGGCATTTTTCACCGCAACGATCCGCAGTACTCGGAGGCGCTCGAGGCCGTCGAAGTCTGGCGCAAGACGGATCCGACGACCGTGATCGCCGACGTCTGGATCTACGATCCCGTGGTCCTCGAGGAGCCGTGGTACACGCAACAGACGTACAAGCAAGTGCCGAATCCCGACGGCTACTTGCGCATCGACTACTGGCACTGCGGCGAAAATCCGAACAACGCCATCGAGCGGACCGACGAAGGCACGTCGCAGTTTCGGAACTTCACGTTCACGGACGACGACGACCGTTAGCGCACCGTTTAGCGCGCCGCCGCGCTAGACCGCAAGCCGAGCTCGAAACGTCGGTCCTGCGCGCGGCCCGAGATAACCCGCCATCGCGTGGAACGACAAGGGCCGGCTCGCCAATGGCGGCACGGCGTGACCGGCGCCCGACGAGCTTGGCGAGCGCGCTGGGGAATCGTCCTCGAGCGATGCGCTACGGCTCGAGCGGTGTGCCGAAGTCGACAATGGGCGGATCGAAGCCGCGCGCGACCAGCCAATCGCGCAGCGCCGGCCCCGTGCCTTGGCGCCAGGGCCTGAGCTTCTCGAGCGGTACTTCCTTGTAGTCGTCGAGCTCGTCGGCCGCGAGCTTGATCGGCCCGTCCGCGACCAGCACGTGATACGCGAAGATGATCTGATTCAGGCGCTCGAACGGATAGATGCCGATCGTGCCTGCAAGGCGGCCGGGCAAGCCGAGCTCCTCCTCGACCTCTCGCAGGATCGCTGCCTCGGGATGCTCGCCGCGCTCGAGGAAGCCGGCGACGAGGCCGTACCAGTGCGGCGGGCGGCCCAGGCTGTGCACGAGGATGACGCGGCCCGCGCGCTCCGCGACGGCCGCGACGACCGGCACGGGGTTGCGCCAGTGCACGAAGTGGCATTGTGGGCAAGCGAGGCGCGTCTGCCCGCCGCGCTCCGCCGTGACGAGCTCGGTGCGGCAGGCCGGGCAGTAGCGATAAGCCGAATCCGACATCGCGCTGAAGTATAGTCAGCTTGCGACGGCCGACGGTTGGATGAATGCTCGATATCGATTCCTATTTCGCGCGCATCGGCTACGACGGGCCGCGCGCTCCGACGCTCGAGACGCTGCGCGAGCTTCAGCGCAGGCATCCGCTCGCGATTGCGTTCGAAAATCTCGACACGCTGTCCGGCACGCCCGTGCGGCTCGACCTCGAGTCGCTCGAGCGCAAGCTCGTGCGTGGCAGGCGCGGCGGCTACTGCTTCGAGCAGAACCTGTTGCTCAAGCACGTGCTGACACGCCTCGGTTTCGACGTCGTTGCGCTCGCGGCCCGCGTCGTCTGGGAGCGGCCCGCGGGCGAGCCGCGCCCGCGGTCGCACATGGTGCTGCTCGTCACGGTGGGCGGGCGGCGCTTCCTCTGCGACGTCGGCTTCGGCGGCCTCACGCCCACCGGCCCGATCGAGCTCGCGCCGGGCGTCGAGCAGGAGACGCCGCACGAGAGGTTCCGCGTCGTCGCGGGCGAGCCCGAGCTCGCGCTCGAGGCACGGGTCCTGGGCCAGTGGAAGCGCCTCTACCGCTTCGACTTGCAGGAGCAGCAGGACGTCGACATCGACGTGTTGAATCACTACGTGATGAGCCACGCCGACTCGCCGTTTCACAGCAGGCTCATCGCCGCGCGCGTAGCGCCGGACCGCCGGTTCGGGCTGCTCGACGGCAACTTGAGCGTCCACCGCTTGGGCGGCCCGAGCGAGCAGCGGCGCATCGCCGACGCCGCGGAGCTGCGCGCCGTGCTCGAGCAGACTTTCGGTATCGCCGTGCCCGCCGGCAGCGAAACCGACGCGGCGCTCGAGCGCGTGCTTCGCGCCGGCTGACGGGCTCAGCCCGGCTTGCGCAGCCGGTGCGAGAAGTAGCGCGTCTGCCCGGCCGCGAAGCGGTTATACGCGCGGTAGCCGACGACGCCGCCCCAGTGCTTGTACTCCTCGCGCAGGTCGCGATTTCTCATCGCGTCGAACAACGCCTCGCGGCGCGCGCTGTCCTTGCGCAGCGCGTGCAGGACGTTGCTCGTGATCTCGAGCCGCTCGAGCAGCTCGAAGCCGGCGTCGAGCAAGTCCTCGGTGCAATCGTCGTCGGCCCAGCAGCCGTCCGTGTAGCAAAAGTAGCCGCCGGGCTTGAGCACGCGCGCGGCTTCCGCGAAAAACTTGCCGCGGTCGTCGTAAAGGTGCGATGCCTCGATGTTGATGACGACGTCGAACGACGCGTCCGGCAAATCGAGCTGCTCGGCGCGACCCGTCGCGAACGTGAGGCCGTCGCGCGCCGCCCGCTCGCGCGCGAGGCGGATGTTCTCGGCGCTCAAATCCACGCCGACGTAGCGGCGCGGCGCGAACGTGCGGCTCACGAAGCTCGCGCCGCCGCCGCGCCCGCAGCTCACCTCGAGCACGTCGCGGCCCGCGAGCGGCGTGTCGCGCACCGTGTGCTCGTAGAGCCGCAGGCAATAGAACTCGGGCTCGTCGCCGGCGATGACGCTGTTCTCCGGATCGCTGCTGAAGCCGTAGTTGAGCACCGTTAGCTCGGGAACCGCGTCGGCCGCGCGGTCGTAGTACTCGCCGTGCTTCAACGTGGCCGAAGGCTTGGGGTTGCTCATGGTTCGCTAGATTGCCCGGATGCGCATGTTCATGCCATAGCGCGGGTGCATCGTGGTGCCGGCCGCGCCTTCGACGCGTTGGCCCGGCGCCAGGCTGAGCTCGTAGCGCTGCGCAATCATCGCGACGGCGAGCTTCAGCTCGGCCATCGCCGTGCTGCCGCCTATGCAGTTGCGGTGACCGGCCGCGAACGGGATGAACGCGAAGCGCGGTCTTTGCGCGACCTGTTCCGGCGTGAAGCGGTCGGGATCGAAGCGGTGCGGCTCCGGCCACAGCCTCTTCAAGCGGTGCGTCGCGTACAGCGAAACGTAAATCGTGGCGCCGGCCGGGATGCGATAACCGCCGATCGTGTGTTCGACGAGCGCCACTCGCGAGATCGAGTGAATCGGCGAGTAGAGACGCAGCGTCTCGTTGATGACTTGCTCGGTGTACACGAGCGCGTCGAGATCGGTGCTCGTCGGCATTCGTCGGGCGAGCACGCAGTCCACTTCGCCACGCAGCTTCGCGCGCACGTCCGGGTGCTCGTCGAGCAGATAGTGGATCCACGACAGCGAGGTAGCCGTCGTCTCGTGGCCCGCGAAAAACACCGTGAGCAGCTGATCGCGCAGCGATCGATCGTCGAACTCGTCTCGTTGCGCACGGCTGCCGTCGACGAGCAGCTTCACGAGGCCGGCGCCCGCGAAATCGCTGCGGCGCTCGGCTGCGAGATATTCGTAGAGACAGGCGTCGATGGCCGCCACGGCGTCGGCGAGCCCGTTCGTCCAGCCGTCGCCGCGCCGGCGTAAGAGCTGCGCGACGCTGCGCGGCGGGCGCGGCCAGTTTTCCTTGATCGCCACGGCGGCGCTCAAGAACCGCTCGGCGATGCGCTCGAATCCCGGGCCCATCAAGTAGTAGCCCGCCAAGAGTTGCGAGAGGCGCAAGAATTCGGCGTCGACGTCGCAAACGCGCTGCTCGGCGACGTACGCTGTCCAGCGCTCGAGCTGCTTGGCCGTTAGCTCGGCCATCCACGGCACTTGGGCTGCGACGTAGTCGGCCTTGAACGCCGGCTGGCTGAGCAGGCGCTGCCGCTTCCAGGCGTCGCCTTCGTTCAGCAGCAGGCCGTGGCCGAACAGCTCGACGGCGGCGCGATAGCGGATGTTCTTGCGGTACTTGTGGCGGTTCGTGACGAGCAGCTCGTAAAGGAGGTCCGGGTCGGACACGAGGTAGGCCGTGTGGCCCTTCATCAGCGGAACGCGCGCGATGCCGCCGAAGCGGTTCGCGATGTCGCTCCAGAATTGCATCGGGTTGCGCAACAGCCCGTTCAGGCAGCCGACGTAAGGCCACCCCCGCGGCCCCGGAGCATCGCGAAGCGCGACGGCTGCGGGCTCAGCGGCCAAGCGAAACCTGGGCAGCGCGCCGCCTTGCGGCGGCACAGGTCTTGGTCGGCAACAAACTCCCCCCGAGTATCGAGCGCTTGTCGTTGTTTTGCTCGATCGCCGTCTTTTATTCGCAGCATGCGGCTCGTGTCAAGCCGAAAGGTATACTTCGGCCACTCCGAGGGCGGGGAAGCTTAAGCTCATGCACGTTGGAAAAATACAATCGACGTCGCGGCGGCGCGCGCGTCGAACCGCGGGCGCCGCGTTTTTCGGCGCGATCGGCGTTGCGGCCTTGGCCACGGCGCCTGTGGTTTTGGCGCAGCGCAACTCCGAGTTCGCCCCGCGCGCGTTGACGGCGCCGCCCCGCGACGGCTGGCGGACGAACGGCGGCAATCTCTTCAATCAGCGCTACTCGCCGCTTGCGCTCATCGATCGAGCCAACGTGGCCGAGCTGAAAGGCGTGTGGCGCACGCGCTTGAACGGCTCAGGCTTGGGGCCGCAGTACTCGGGCGAGGCTCAGCCCATCGTGCACGACGGCGTGATTTACGTGATCACGGGCGCCGACGACGTCTTCGCGCTCTCCGTCGACACGGGCGACGTGCTCTGGCAATGGCGCGCGAGCTTGGATCCCGGCATCACGTCGGTCTGCTGCGGCTGGACGAGCCGCGGCGTCGGCATCGGCGAAGGCAAGATCTTCGCGGGCCTGCTCGACGGCCGCATCGTCGCGCTCGAGGCGCGGACGGGGCGCGAGCTCTGGTCGATTCAAGCCGAGCGCTGGCAGGAAGGCTTCTCGATCACGAGCGCGCCGCTCTACTACGACGGCCTCGTCATCACGGGTTTCTCGGGCGCCGAGATCGGCGTGCGCGGGCGCGTGAAGGCCTTCGACGCCGACGACGGCAAGCTCGTCTGGACGTTCTACACGATCCCGGGGCCCGGCGAGCCGGGTCACGACACGTGGCCGCAAGACAACGAAGTCTGGGCGCACGGCGGCGCGACGGTGTGGCACACGCCGGCCGTCGACCCGGAGCTCGGCCTGATCTATTTCTCCACGGGTAATCCGGGGCCCGACTTCAACGGCGCCGTGCGTGCCGGCGACAACCTGTATTCGGCGTCGATCGTCGCGCTCGAGGCGCGGACTGGGCGCTACCGCTGGCACTTCCAGGAGGTGCACCACGACATCTGGGACTACGACGCGCCGAATCCCGTCGTGCTGTTCGATGTTCCGATCGGCGGCCGCATGCGGAAGGGCCTGGCGCAAGTCGGCAAGACGGGTTGGGCTTACATCTTGGATCGCGAGACGGGTGAGCCGCTGATCGGCATCGAGGAGCGCCCGGTGCCGCAGGAGCCGCGCCAAGCGACGGCCGCGACGCAGCCGTATCCGCTCGGCGAGGCCATCGTGCCGCAGCACGTCGAGATCGCGCCCGAGGGCTTCGCGCTCGTGAACCAAGGCCGCATCTTCACGCCCTTTTTCGGCTCCGCAGGCACGATCGTGAGCCCGAGCTTGTACGGCGGCGCGAATTGGCCGCCGAGCTCGTACGATCCCGAGCGCCGACTCTTGTTCGTCTGCGCGTCCGACGTCGTAGGCAACTACGTCGGCGGCGACCGCGACCACGAGATCCCGCCGGACGGCGAGGAGTACCTGGGCGGCGTCGTCGGCTTCGCGCCGCTGCCGCGGACGGGCATCTTCGCGGCCGTCGACGTCACGACGAACACGATCGCGTGGCGCTATCGCTGGCCCGATCAGTGCTACAGCGGCTCGCTCGCGACGGGCGGCGGCCTCGTGTTCGTCGGCCGCAACGACGGGCGGCTCACCGCGCTCGACTCGGACACGGGAGCCAAGCTCTGGGAGTTTCAAACGGGCGCCGGCATGAACGCGCCGGCGAGCACGTTCGAGCACGAGGGCAAGCAATATGTCGTGGCGCTGTCGGCCGGCAACGCGCTCGTCGGCACGGCAAAGGGTGACAGCGTCTGGTTGTTCGGCCTCGACGGCACGCTTGCGCCCGCGGCCGAGCGCGACAGCGAGCGCTTGACGACGGCGGTGCCGCCGGCCGAGCCGCCTGCGGCGGCGGCTACGGCGACTGCGAGCGGCGCCTC
>JBBIJV010000027.1:0-23702 GCA_037445815.1 Rhodospirillaceae bacterium | reverse complement strand
CTGGGCCGAGCTCGGCCCGCGGCATGCGCTCGCCGTCGCGCGCGAGCTGCGCGACGAGCGCGTTCGGACGGTGTTCGAAGCCGCTGCGCTGCGCGCCGTCGCGCGCGTGGCGCCGAACGACGTTTTCGCCGAGCTCGCCAACTCGAGCAGCAGCTCTGCGCAGCTCGGGGCATTGGGCGGAGCCGTGGTGGAGCTCGCACGCACGGATCCGGAAAGGGTCTTGAGCGCGGCAAGCGGGCTGCCCGCCGACATCCGCCGCCTCGCGGAGTCGGCCGCGATGCAGCAGCTTGCCGAGCGCGATCCCGCCGCCGCGTTGCGCCACCTCGAGAGTATGCCCGTCGGCATGGAGCGCCAAAATCTGATCCGCATCATCGCGCGCGCCTACGGTAAACGTGACGCCGCGGCCGCTCTCGAGTGGGCGCGATCGCAGGGCGGCCAGCAGGGACTCGTCGCGGCTGTGATCGGCGGCGTCGCGGAGCAGGACCCGCAGCGCGCTCTCGACCTCGCGCTCGAGCTCACGTCGCCGATGGAGCGGATGCAGGCGGTGCAGCTCGCCGCGGGCTTCGGTGCCCGCACCGACGCCGAGGCCGAAGCGATTGCGAACCGGCTTCTCGCCTTGGACGACGCAACCCTGGGCGAATCGTTGGCGTACGGCGTCGTCACGACGTGGGCGTCACGCTCGCCGGACAGCGCCATGCGCTGGCTTATCGGCAGCGCCCAGAACGCGTCGCCGGACGTGTATCAGCAGGTCGGGCAGATGCTCGCGATGCGCGACCCGCGCAACGCGATCGGGTATTCCGCGCAGATTCCATCCGCCGCGCGCGAGCAGTGGATCAACGGCGTGGCGCAAGGCTACGCACAACACGACCCGCAGGGGGCCATCGACTGGCTCCGGCAATATGCCGGCGAGCCCTGGTACGACCGGACTGCGGGAATGGTCGCGATGAGCCTCGCCCAGCGAGATGGCGCCGCTGCGGCGCGGCTCGTCGACGAGCTCGACGCCGAGCGCCTCGGCGTGCAGGGACAGCAACTCGCAAGCATGATTGCGACGAACTGGGCGAACATCGATCCTGCGGCGGCCGCGGCGTGGGCCGCCGAGCGCCGAACCGACGCGGAGCGCGACATGGCCGTGCGCGGCGTCGTGGGCGTCTGGTCGAACCAAGACTTCGCCGGCGCGCGCCAGTGGGCGTTGCGGCTGCCGCAAGGCGGAGCCCGCGACGCCGCGCTCTCGATGCTGCTCACCACGTCGGCGCTCAGCTCGACGAGCGGGTTGGATGCCGCGATCTTGAACGGCTTCGCTTCCGACTCGGCGCGCCACTCCGCCGTCATGCAAGTGGTCCAAGGCATGGCCTACAACGACCCCGAGCGCGCTCGTCGCCTCGTCGACCTCCACGTGACGGACCCGAGCGCTCGCGCGCAAGCCGAGCGCATGATCGAGGCCGTCAGCAATAGCGGCCGCCCTCTGCGGCGCGGCATGGCCATCGTGCCCGGCATGCGGCCCATACCGCCGCCGTTCGTCGTCCAGCGACCACAGTAGCGTCCTCTCGCGGACGCGTAGACGCGCGCTTGCGCTGCCGACGGCGTTGACGATGCCCAGCACGCGGCCGCCCTTGCGCTTCACTTCTTGGATTGCGGCCGGCTACCGAACGTCTCGCCTGATTGGCTCACGGCGACGTACAGCCTCTGGGCTCGTGCACGGGCCCCTCGCGCTGATCGACAAAGAGGCGCCGTCACGCAGCCCGGCCCGCCGCTGCCGATCGCCGTCGCCGGCGTCATCGAGGTGCCGAAGTCCGAGCCCGAGCTCGACGCGCTGCTCATGAACGTGCCTTTGCAGCTGCTCGCGTATCATGTCGCGCTCGCGAAAGGCTGCGAGATCGATCAGCCGCGCAACCTCGCGAAGTCAGTGACCGTGGAGTGACTGCCGCAACCGGTCTCCGCCGGCTCTGGCCCATTGGGATTTCCGGTGAGCGGCTCAACTGAGCGCGCATGGTACACGGGGTACGCGAGGCGGCGGCTGCGGCCGCCGAACGGTTCGAATCCAATGGACGTCGGCCGGACGCGCGGCGAGCATTGGGTCGAGCCGACTAGCCTCGACCCAAAGCGGAGGTTCCGCTGTGGGGTTCGGGATGCGTTGGTACTTGCGGCGAAACGCGCCTACGCAAGACTTGCGCATACGCAAGGCTTGCGTATGATCGCACGGTGCGCGAAAAACCTAAGCCGCCGGTACCAGCGCAGATTCGCAAGCTCCGAGAGAGCCTCGGTATTTCACAGACACAAGCCGCCGAGCTCGTCTACTCGACGTTGCGGAGCTGGCAGAATTGGGAAGGTGGCCAAGTCGGCATGCACCCTGCCATCTGGGCATGGTTCCGCCATCGCGTTGACATTGGTGACACGCCCGCACCGCGGAAGGCTTCGGCCAGGTACGTGCGCCGCGTAATCTCGTTTTGGTGGGACCCGAAGGATAAGGCGATCCACGTCACGGCACAGAGCACCGAGCCTCCGCTCCATACCACGTTCTCTGCCGATCAAGAGAGCCCGCGCTGGCACCGATCGATGTTTGATTGGTTGCGTAAGACGCTCGAAATGAACGAGAGGCCGGCGCCACCGAGGGTGGTGCGCCGACGCGACGCGGGCTGATCGTGGCGTCTTCAGGACCTGATCTGCTATTGCCCCCGCTCGCCCTGCCTGAGGAGCTGGTGCGAAACCTCGTGCGCCAGAACCCCTGGTGGAGCGGAGACGCGCTCCCACTGCTGCCCGCCTATCGGCGGTGGCCGTTCCGGAAGCTCCTTGCACGGCTGGATCAACCGGTTGCCCCGATCAACGTGGTCCGAGGACCTCGACAGATCGGTAAGACAACCCTGCAGCTGCAAATTATCGACGCACTCCTCAAGCGAGGCGTCACTCCCACCAGAATCTTCCGCGTGCAATTCGACGATCTGCCCACACTAAAGGACCGAAGACTTCAGGAGCCGATTCTTCGTCTGGTCGAATGGTTCGAGCGTTCAGTGCTCAAGTCGACCCTTAACGCGACCGCGCAGAAAAACGAGCCAGGCTATCTTTTTCTAGACGAGGTACAGAACCTCGGCGACTGGGACGTGCAACTCAAGTCCCTGGTGGACCACGCGACCGTCCGCGTGCTGGTCACGGGAAGCTCGGCGCTGCGCATCGAGAGAGGGCGCGACTCGTTGGCGGGCCGAATCCATTCGATGGAGGTTGGACCACTTCGTCTCGCAGAAATCGGCCAGCTCCGCGGTTTTGGAGCGGTCAGGCCACTGCAAGAGGACAACGGCTGGGCCGATTGGCTTCGCCCGGACTTCTGGCGGCAATTGGTAGCACACGCCAACGCGCAAATGCCTGCTCTCGCGGACGCTTTTGCCGCTTTTTCCCGCCTGGGTGGGTACCCTTTGGCCCAGAACAACCCGAACGTGCCGTGGAGCGATGTCGCTGACCAGCTGCGCGAGACCGTCGTCAAGCGGGTCATCGAGCACGATCTGCGCGTCGGTGATCGCGGACGCAAACGGGACGCCGCGCTGCTCGAGGAGATCTTCCGTATCGCGTGCCGCTATCTCGGTCAGGCCCCGAACCCATCGTTTCTAGCGAGGGAAGCCCAGCTGACTTTGCACGCGAACGTCGGCGTTCAGCGAGTTCGGCACTATCTGGACTTCTTGGATAGCAGCTTGTTGCTCAAGCAAGTGGAGCCTCTCGAAATCCGCCTCAAGAAGCGGCGCGGCTATCGGAAGATATGCCTTTGCGATCACGCTATCCGCGCGGCCTGGTTGCAGGAAGTCATCCCACTTGATCCGTTTGAGCTTGATCGAAGCCCGCACTTGATGGACTTGGCTGGGCGCGTAGCTGAGAGCGCCGCAGGTTATTACTTGAGCTCGATCACCGGGCTCGCTGTTTCTCATCTTCCTGAGCGAGGTGGCGAGCCAGAGGTAGACTATGTCCTCACCATCGGCGAGCAACGCATTCCGGTGGAAATCAAGTATCGCCGCCAGATTGATTCACTGCGCGACACGCTCGGTCTGCGTGCCTTCATCGAAAAGGCCGTGAACAACGCGCCTTTCGGCCTGCTAATCACGCGTGAAGGCGCCGAGGGGCCGGTTGACCCGCGGATCATCACCGTTCCTCTGAGAGCGCTGCTGATCGTGCGATAGAGCGAGAACGTGCTTGCCCCGCTACGTTATCCGCGATAGGCGCCGCGGCGTCTCCGGCCTTGCTATGGTCTTCCGCAGATTCGAAAACGCGAGTCGAAAAAGGGCCGTGCTGAACCTCTCCCTTGAACGGTTAGAGACGCGGCGACGTCGGCGGGCCGTCGCGGCCGCTCGAGCGCGATGGAGGATCGGATTCACTTCCGACACCGGACGCCGCAAACCGCGCATCGCGTAGTTCCCGGCGGCTTGACGGAGCAGCCCGCCACAAGAAAGTCCGTTGGCCTCCACAAGCGCTCAGTCGGCCTCATGCACCGTCTTGCGTCAAACGGAAGCTTTTCGCTCGATGCGGACGACAAGAGTCCGAAACCTAGTCCGTAAGTTGACCGTGTAGTACAATCGCCGCAGCTGTATGACAAAGGTGAAGACATTGCTTTCGGTCCGCCTCGATCCCGCGCTCGCGGAATCGTTGGAAGAGTATTGTGCGTCGACAGGGCTGACGCGAAGCACGGTTGTGCAAGAGGGTGTAGCAGAGTATTTGCTGTCGCGCTCCGGACCCACGCTCTACAGTCTGGCGGAAGCCGTACTACCGCCTATTCAAACCGGCGAACCGAAAAAGCGGGCGAAGCGCCCGACGCGTCAGCAGCGTTACCGCGCCTACGTTCGTGCGAAGCACCGTCGTTGACTCCGGTTTCCTCGTCGGCTTGTTCGACGAAGCAGATCCCCTGCACCGGCGTTGTCGCGAGTTCCTCCGGGATTACCGCGGGCGGTTTCTGACGACCGAGGCCGTCATCACGGAGGCCCTCGCGCTGTTGTCGACGACGCAGCAGTTGCGTTGTCTGGAGTGGCTCGGCGACGCGGCTCGGGCCGGGCTGGTCGACGTGGACCGCGAGTCGCTCGATTTCCGAGCGATCGAGAAGCTTGCTCGCAAGTATGCCGATCAGCCGATGGACTTCGCAGACGCCTCGCTCGTGCTCCTGGCGGCGCGATCCGGGATACGCGAGGTGTTGACCGCGGACCGTCGCGACTTTGCCGTTTACCGATTCCGCGGCCGAATTCGCTTCATCGACGTTCTTGGCGACTTTCCGCCGGAGCCGGTCAGGCGGAGCTGACGCGCCCATTCCGCACGTTACGGCTTACGGAACGGCGATCGTCCGTAGCGCCGCCGGATCGGCCGGCAACTCCTGCTGCCCATCGGGAATCGCGCTGCGGCTCATGAAAAACGCCACGATGCTCGCGTACGCGGCGGACCCCAAACCGCCGGGATTTGCCGGCGGCATCGCGAGCGCCATCTGGTCGTAGACGTCGGCCAGCGTCTTGCCGGACCACTTCGCGCCGAAGTTCGGGCCCGTGTAGACGCCCGCCGCATGGCACGCCGTGCACTCGCGGTTGAAGATCTCCTCGCCCCGCGCGGCTTGCGCGGCCGTATACACGCCGACCGTGGCCGGCCGCGTCTCGACGTTGCGCCGCACGCGGCGCGGCACTTCCGTGGGATGGTCGTCGGGCAGCGCGAAGACCCACATCACGCCCGTACCCTGCGGCACGTCGACGTCGACGAGCCGGCCGAGCGTCAGCGTCGGCGCCGCGCGGCCGCCCGCGCCCACGGCCACGTACTGCTTGCCGCGGTGCTCGAACGTGATCGGCGCGCCCGAAATGTCGCCGTTCAGACGCATCTGCCACAGGAGATCGCCGTTGTCGGTGTTCAGTGCGAAGAGCTGCCGGTCCGCGGTGCCGCCGAACACGATGCCGCCGGCCGTGGCGAGCGCCGACGCCGTCATCGGCGCGCCGCTCGCGGGCCGGTACTCCCACGCGCGCGTTCCCTTCACGGGGTCGAACGCGACGAACTCGCCGACGTAGTCGTAGCCCGGCGCGAACGCCGTCGTGTACGTGATGCCCGTGAGGCCGCGCTGCCGGTCGAACACGGGCGTGACGACCTGCGCGTTCATGCACGAGTTGTTGACGCCCAAATAGTAGTAGCCCGTGATCGGGCTGTAGCTCGGCGCCTGCACGTTGCGCGCGCCGTGCAGGTGCGGGCAGATCTCGAAGATCTTCGACGAGTCCACGTCTTCCGGCTTCGGCACGCGGCGCGGGTCGTAGATCGGCCGGCCTTCGCTCGTGAAGCCCGTGACCATGTTGTCGTAGGCCGTGCGGAATGCGCGCAAGAATTCCCCCGTCGCGCGGTCGAGCACGACGCCCCAGCCGATCTTGCCCGTCGTGATGAGCGCCTTGCGCATGCGGCCATCGATTTCGAGATCGACGAGCAAGCTCTCGTACGCCGCGCGATCCCAGTCGTCGGCCGGCGAGATCTGATAATGCCAGCGGAGCTCTCCCGTATCCGCTTCGACGGCGAGCACGGAGTTCGTGTAGAGGGAGTCGCCTGGACCGCGCGAGGCCGTGCTCCACGGCGCCGGCTGCCCCGTCGAGAAGTAGACGAGATCGAGCTCCTCGTCGTAGCTCACGGTGTTCCACGGCGCGCCGCCGAGCGGCTCCCATTTGCCGTTCTCCGTCCAGGTCTCGTAGCCCGGCTCGCCCTTGCGCGGCACCGTGTAGAGCTCCCAGACGAGCGCGCCGGTCTTCGCGTCGCGCGCCTGAAACTTGCCGCGCGCCGCGAGATCGCCGCCCGCCGCGCCGATGAACACCTTGCCGTCGACGACGAGCGGCGGGTGCGCGTGCCCTTCGCCCGTTTTATAGTCGCCCGTCTCGACGTCGAAACGCACCTCGCCCGTGCGCGCGTCGAGCGCGACGAGGTGCATGTCCGCGGTGCCCCAGTAGATCGTGTCGCCGTGAATCGCGACGCCGCGCGCGCGCGGATAGCCTTCCGACGACGCGATGTCCTCGGGAAACGCGCGCGTGTAAATCCATTCGACCTCGCCCGTCGGCACGTCGAACGCGAGCACGCGGCCACTGCCTTCGGCGACGTACATGAGGCCGTTCGCGACGATCGGCGTAGGATTCCAGCGGCTGTTGTCGCGCACCGTGTACGACCACACCGGTCTCAGCTCGTTGACGTTGCGGCGATTGATTTGCCTCAAGGGGCTGAAGCCCGCGACGTCGTAGGTGCGTCGATAGCTCAGCCAATCGCCGGGCTCGGGGTTCAGCAAGCGCTCGTCGGTGATCGGCTCCCAGTCGTCGAGCTCGGCGGCCGCCGCTCCGCTCGAAGCGGCTACGGCTACAGCGCTCACCAGCCCCCGCGCGATCATTCGAAGCGCTCTCTCGCCCATGCATTCCACCCTTGCGTTTGCCCTAACAGTGCGCGAAGCACGCCCGGCGCATAGTGCTGTCCGCGGGGCGACGTGGCAACCCGTGCCAAGCGTCGGGGAGCGAGAATCGCTTCGAGCGCGTGCTCGCTCCACGCGCTGCCCGGCGGCCGCTCGCCCGTGAGCATCTCGTGCAGCACGACGTTCAACTAGGCCGCGCCGAGCGCGCGCCGCAAAGAGCGGAACCGCTTCCGGTATTGCGCCGGCGTGAGCCCAACCTTGCGCCGGAACAGCCGGCCGAAGAAGCTCGCGTCCTCGTAGCCCACTTCGCTCGCCACCTGCTCGATCGGCTCGTCGGTCGTCTCGAGCAAGTGCTTCGCTTCCTCGAGCCTGAGCGTGTGCACGTACTCGAGCGGCGCGACGCCCGTCGCCTTCGCGAAACGCCGCTTGAACGAGCGCTCGGCGAGGCCGGACAGCGCGGCCATCGCCGCAACCGGAGAGTTCCGATCGTAGTGCTGCGCGATCCACTCCTGACACTTCGCGATCAACGCGTCGTCGACTTGCCGCGTGCGCGTCAACGACGCGAACGGCTGCTGCCCGATGTGGTGCCAATCGAGCAGGTGCAGCCGCGCGACGCGCATTGCCTCGTCCGTGCCGGCGAGCCGGCCGACGAGGAACAGCGCGAGGTCCTGCCACGACGTGCCGCCGCCGGCCATGATGAGCCGCTGCGCCTCGCCGGAAATAACCAGGGGGCGGTTCGCGTGCACGCGCACGTTCGGATAGCGAGCCTGCATGGTCTCGCAAAAGCCCCAGTGCGTCGTCGCGTCCTGGCCGTCGAGCACGCCCGCCTCAGCGAGCAACAGCGCTCCCGTGCACGCCGCGGCGAGCGTTGCGCCGCGTTCGTACTCGCGGCGAAGCCATTGCACCTCGCCCGGGTAGCGGCCCGTGATCCCCTCGTGCGGCGGAACCATGAGGTCCGGAATCGCGATGACGTCGGGCGTCGGACAGTCCGCGAACGACGCGTGCGGCTGCATCCACAAGCCGTTGCCGATGGGGCGGCGTTGCCCGTCCGCCGAGACGATCAACGTGCGAAGCGCGCTCTCGCCGGGCCGTCCCTCGACGAGCAGCGGCCAGTCGCGGCCCGCGGATTCGAGCACGTCGAACATGCCGCACAGCGTCGAGGCCGTGGACTCGGGCACGCAAAGCAAGGCGACGGTCGGCTTGTCGTTGGCACATTCGGGCATGGCAGTTTTGGCTGTTTTTTGCCCGAATCGACTTTAGCCGACACGGCTTTCTCCGCCTAGGCTGCACGCCATCGACCGGTCGCCCCTTAGGCCGGCCGGCCGCTAACAACTTTCACCCAGCAGATTCGGAGGAGTCGAGCCATGAGCCACCCGGCAGAGAAAGTCGTTTTCGATCCCGAGCGTGCGTCGGCGTTCGCCCAGCGCCTGCTTCGCGCGCTGAACGACGGCGCGTTGTGTCTGATGGTGTCGATCGGCCACCGGACGAGCCTCTTCGACACGCTGCGCGAGCTCCCGCCCTCCACGAGCGCCGAGATCGCCGCCGCAGCGGGCCTGAACGAGCGCTACGTGCGCGAGTGGCTCGGCGCAATGGTGACGTCCGGCGTCATGGAGCTCGATCCCGCGACGGGCCGCCACTCGCTGCCGGCCGAGCACGCGAGCTCGCTGACTCGCGCCGCGGCCGCGGACAACATGGCCGTGTTCGCGCAGTACATCGCCGAGCTCGGCTCCGTCGAAAGCGACATCGTCGAGTGCTTCCGCCACGGCGGCGGCGTGCCGTACTCGAAGTACAAGCGCTTTCACGAGGTGATGGCCGAGGACAGCGGTCAGTCGGTGATGTCGGCGCTCGAGTCGCACATCGTGCCGTTCGTGCCGGGGCTCGCCGAGCGCCTCGAGCGCGGCATCCGCGTGCTCGATTTGGGCTGCGGCCGCGGCCGGATCATCCACCGGCTCGCGACGCTGTACCCGAAGACCCGCTTCGTCGGCATCGATTTCTCGGCCGAAGCCATCCACTACGCGAAGCAACAGGCGAAGGGTCTCACGAACGTCGAGTACCGCGTGCAGGACTTGAGCGACTTCGACCGCAGGGCCGAGCCCGAGGCGTTCGACTTCGTCACCACGTTCGACGCCATCCACGACCAGGCGAAGCCGCTGAACGTGCTGCGCGGCATCCACCGCACGCTGCGCGCCGACGGCGTGTATCTGATGCAGGACATCAGCGGCACGTCGCACGTGCACAAGGACTGCGAGCACCCCATCGGCACACTGCTCTACACGGTCTCGTGCATGCACTGCATGACCGTGTCGCTCGCGCAAGGCGGCGAAGGCTTGGGCGCGATGTGGGGCGAGGAGAAGACGCGCGAGTACCTCGACCGCGCGGGCTTCCGCGAGGTGACCAAGAAGGCGCTCGCGCACGACATCCAGAACAACTGGTACGTCGTCCGCAAGTAGCGGCTTGACCGGCCGGGCGGCGCTCGCCGCCCGGCCGTCGAGCCCGCATTTCCATGCGCACTCACACTGCGTGTTAGAATGCGCCTCCAGTCGGAAGGACACAGGAGCGGCCAATGGCGCGACGCTCGGCCGCTGCAACCAAGAAATCCGTAAATCTATCGCTGCGCGCCGACCTACTCGCGAAGGCCAAGCGCGCCAAGATCAACTTGTCCGCAACATTGGACCGCGCGGTCAGCGAGCAACTCGCGCAGCTCGAACGGGCGCGGTGGCTCGAGGAGAACAAGGAAGCGTTCAGGGCCTACAACGATCGAGTGGAGAAACACGGGCTGTTTGGCGACGGGCAACGTCGATTCTGATGAGCGCTTCCCGGTTCGCGGTCTTCGAGAACTCGAACCCGTCGTCGCGTCGGCTGTATCCCTTCCTCGTGGACCTACAGAGTGAGCTGTCGGCCGACGTGCTCGTCACGAGGCTCGTTGCACCGATCGCGAGAGGAGCCCTCATCAGGCGGCCGATCGCCGAGCTGACGCCGGTTGTCAATTTCCAAGGATCGGACTACGTCGTCGATATTCCACAGATGGCAGCCGTCATCAGCAAAACGCTCGGGGCTCCGATCGGGTCGCTGGCGGCCTATCGGCACGACCTCATGCGAGCTGTCGATCGTCTGATCACCGGCAGCTGATCGCTCCCGAGCATGCAGCTGCCTTTCGCCAAACCGCCCGCGGCGCTGTGCATCATCCGCCTCTCCGCCATCGGCGATACTTGCCACACCGTGCCCGTCGTCCGCGCGATCCGAGACGCGTGGCCCGACACGGCGCTCACCTGGATCGTTGGCAAAACCGAGCATTCGCTGCTCGCGGGCTTGAGCGGCGTCGAGTTCGTCGTGCTCGACAAAGGGCGGGGCCTCTCCGGCTATGCGGCCGTGCACCGCGCTCTGCGCGGCCGGCGTTTCGACGCGCTATTACACATGCACGCGTCGGCGCGCGCGAACATCGTGAGCCTGCTCGCGCGCGCTCGGATTCGCGTGGGCTTCGACAAGGCGCGCGCCCGCGACCACCAGTGGCTCTTCACGAACGCGAAGCTGCCGGCGCGAAGCGAACGGCACGTCATGGACGGGCTCTTCGAGTTCGCGGAGCTGATCGGCGTGCCGCGACCGGAGAAGCCGCGCTGGGACATCCCCATTGCCGGCGCCGACGTAGCCGCCATCGAGCCGTACTTCACGAGCGGCAGGCCGACGCTCGTGATCAGCCCCTGCACGGGTCAACGTTTCCGGAACTACCGCAACTGGCGCGCGGACTGGTACGCGGCCGTCGCCGACTATGCGACGAACCGCTATGGGGCGCAGGTGCTATTGACGGGCGGCAGCACCGCGCTCGAGCACCGGTACGGGGGCGACATCTCGGCTTTGACGGACGAGAAGCCGACGAACCTGATCGGCAAGACGTCGCTGAAGCAGCTGCTCGCAATCCTCGCGCGCGCGAGTGTCGTGCTCTGCCCAGACTCGGGCCCGGCCCACATGGCGACGGCCGTCGGCACGCCCGTGGTCGGGCTCTACGCCACCTCGAACCGGCATCGAACGGGGCCGTACTTCAGCCAGCACCTCGTCGTCGACAAGTACCCCGAAGCGGTGGCCCGCGAGTTCGGCCGGCCGATCGAGACCCTGCGCTGGGGGCAACGCGTGCGCGACCCGGCCGCCATGAGCCTGATTACGGTTGCCGACGTCACGGCTAAACTAGACGCCGCATTCGCCGAGCGCGGGATCGCGCCCGTGCGCTAGTTTTTCGGTTTGCGAGGGCCAACCGTGGACCGTTATCAACTCCGGAGCTTCAACGACGCCACCCCGATCGAGATCGAGGAGGCGATGGAGCGCTCCGAGGTCGTGTTCTTCGACCGCTGCCCGGTCGAGCTGCCGAGCGAGGCCGATCTCGAGTTCATGCGCGGCGGCCTGCCTCGTGAGCTCCAGGTGAAGAACATCAGCTATCACCCTGAATCCGATTCGATTCCTCGCTTCGAAGCCGCGCCCGAGGTCAAACACCGCATCGAGGAAATCCTGCGCACGCACGGCCGGCGCGTCGAGGCGTTCCTGCGCCGTTCCTGCCCCGACTACGTGGCGAATTGGACGCTGGGGACGACGAGCTTCCGCTCCATCGAGGAGCAAGGCCGCAAGCTCAAGCCGCGCTCGAGCAACGAGCTCGTCCACATCGACGCCGGCGCTTACGGCGCGACGAACGGCGCCCGGATCCTCCGCTTCTTCGTGAACATCCATCCGACGCGCGACCGCGTCTGGGGCACGAAGGGCAGCTTCCGCGACATCATGAGCCGGCACCCGGAGCTCTGGGAGGCCGCAAAAAAAGGCAAGCCGCGCGTCGAAATCGACAAGGGTCCGTTCGACAAGCTGTACAGCGGTCTCATCGATGTCGTCGGCAAGCTCTACCCGCTCGTCCGCGTCATCGACTCGAGCCCGTACGATCGGTCGATGCGGAGGATCCATAATTTCATGAAGGAAAACGCGAAGTTCCGTGACAATCCTGCGGGCTATCAGGAGATCCATTTCCCGCCGATGTCGGCGTGGATGGTGTTCACGGACGGTATCAGTCATTCCGTGCTGACGGGTCAGCACGCCCTAGTGACGACCGTGCTCGTGCCGCTGGCCAACTGCCGGTTGCCGGAGCTCTCGCCGTATCACGTGCTGGCGCGCTCGGCGGCTTGACGCGCGAGGCGGCGTCGATGGCGCGTCTGCACTTCACGCAAAACCTCGCGCGGCACACGGAGTGCCCGTCGGAGGCGCTTGCCGCGGAGACCGTCGGCGAGCTGCTCGAACGCTACTTCGAGCGCTGGCCGGCGGTGCGCGGCTACGTGCTCGACGATCAGGGCGGGGTTCGCCACCACGTCAAAGTGCTCGTCGACGGGCGCAACATCCAAGACCGAAGAAAGCTAACAGACCGCATCAATAGCAATAGCGAAGTCTATATTTTTCAAGCACTTTCTGGAGGATGAAGATGGCCAATCAACTGCTCGTCGCCACGCGCAAGGGCCTCTTTCTGCTCGGCCGGCGCGGCCGCGCCTGGCGCATCGAGCGAGCCGAGCTGCTGGGCGACCCGGTGACGATGGTGCTCGCCGAGCGCGACGGCACCTTGCACGCGGCCCAGGACATGGGGCACTTCGGCGTCAAGATGAAGCGCTCGCGCGACGGCGGCGCCACGTGGGAAGAACGGCCCGTGCCGCATTACCCGCCGAAGCCCGACGACGTCGTCGATCTCGACCCGATGCGCAATACGCCGATTCCCTGGAACGTCATGAAGGTCTGGGCGCTCGAGGCCTCGCAGCGCGACGGCGAGCTGTGGTGCGGCACGATCCCGGGCGGCCTGTTCCGCTCGCGCGACGGCGGCGACAGCTGGCAGTTCATGGAGACGCTCTGGATGCACCCGGACCGAAAGTTCTGGGTCGGCGGCGGCGCCGACTATCCCGGCATCCACTCGATCTGCGTGGACCCGCGCGACCCCGACGTCGTGCGGATCGGCGTCTCGTGCGGCGGGCTATGGCTGACCACCGACGGCGGCGAGACGTGGGACTGCAAGGGCCAAGGCATGCGCGCCGATTACGCGCCGCCGGACCAGGCCTACGAGCGCCGCGGCCAAGACGCGCACCGCGTCGCGCAATGCGCGGCCGCGCCGGACCACATCTGGATCCAGCACCACAACGGGATCTTCCGCAGCGCTGACGGCGGCCTGACGTGCACGGAAATTACGAACGCGCAGCCGTCGGTGTTCGGCTTCCCCGTCGTCGTGCATCCCGAAGATCCCAAGACGGCCTGGTTCGTGCCGGGCCGCAAGGACCAGTGGCGCTACCCCGTCGACGGCGCGCTCGTCGTGTCGCGTACCCGCGACGGCGGCGAGAGCTTCGAAGTGCTGCGCGAAGGATTGCCGCAAGAGCACTCTTACGACGTCGTCTACCGGCACGGGCTCGACATCGATGCCGCGGGCGCTACACTCGCGTTCGGCAGCACGACCGGCAACTTGTTCGTCAGCGACGACGCGGGCGAGCGCTGGCAGAACGTCAGCAACTACCTGCCGCCGATCTACTGTGTCCGCTTCGTGAATTGAGCGCGGCGCCAACCTCGGGCAAGCGCCGCGCGTCTACGTCCGTTGTCGATTTGGAGCTTCGATGTCCGTTACTGCAGCGCTCGCCGAGTACGTTACGCACAGCACCTTCGAGGCCATCCCACGCGACGTCCGCGACGAAGCGAAGCGCGCCATCTTCAACTACCTGGGCTGTGCGCTCGGCGGCAGCGTCGAGCCAGCGCTCGCCGTGGCGATCGAGACGCTGGCGCCCTACTCCGGCAACGCCACGGCCTGTGTGCTCGGCCGCGCCGAGCGCTTCGACCCGCTGAACGCGGCGCTCTTGAACGGCATCGGCTCGCACGTGCACGAGTACGACGACACGCTGCCGAAGAATTACATCCATCCGAGCGTGCCCGTCGCGTCCGCGCTGTTCGCTTACGCCAGCGCGAATCCCGTGTCGGGACGCGACTTCCTGCACGCGTTCATTTTGGGCTTCGAAACCGAATCGCGGATCGGCAACGCGGTGTATCCAGCGCACTACTCGGCGGGCTGGCACATCACCTCGACGACGGGCGTATTCGGCGCCGCGGCGGCCGTGGGCAAGCTGCTCGGCCTCAACGTCCAGCAGATGGTCTGGGCGTTCGGCTTGTCGGCCACGCAGGCGGCCGGCATCCGCGAGATGTTCGGCTCCATGGCGAAATCGTTTCAGCCGGGGCGCGCCGCGCAGAACGGCTACACGGCCGCCCTGCTCGGCCGCGCCGACTTCACGGCCGGCGAGCGTGCCCTCGAAGGCCCGCGCGGCTTCGCGGCCGTGACGTCCGCGCAGTACGACCTCGGCAAGATCACGGCCGGCTTGGGCCGCGACTTCGAGCTCCGCGACAACGCTTACAAGCCCTACGCCTGCGGCCTCGTCGTGCACCCGACGATCGACGGCTGCAGCCAGCTCCATCGCGAGTTTCATCCGGCGCCGGCCGACATCGCCGCCGTGCGGCTGCGCGTCGCGCCGCTCGTGCTCGATCTTTGCAACAAGCGCGAGCTCAAGCGCGCGCTCGAGAGCAAGTACTCGATCTACCATGCCGCGGCGATCGGTCTCGTCCGCGGCAAAGGCGGCCTCGCGGAGTTCACCGAGGAGGCCGTCGCCGACGCGGACTTGCAGCGCGTGCGCGCCGTGACGACGGCCGTGGGCGACGACACGATCACGGAGGATCAGGTGCACATCGAGGTCGAGCTCACGAGCGGCCGAACGCTGACGAAATTCGTCGAGCAGTCGCTCGGCAACGTGCACCGCCCCCTGTCGAACGGAGAGCTCACGGAGAAGTTCGTGGATCAGGCCGTGCTGGCGCTGCCGCGCGCCCAGGTCGACGCCCTCGTCGAGCAGTGCTGGGCGATCGACACGCTCGCGGATGCCGGCGATCTCGCGCGCGCCACCGTGCCGCGGACTCCGAGCGCGCTGCGCTCCGCGCGTACGACGCACTGACGTCATGCTCATCGCTCGCCGTACGCTCGGAGTCGCGCTGCTTGCCGCCGCGCTCGCGCTCGCGGTGGGTTGCGGCGGGCAGTCGTCGAGCACGGAAGTGCGCATTCCGCTCGGCGCCGGCGGCGTCGGGTTCCTGCCGCTCTACGTGATGCGGGACCGCGCCCTCGTCGAGAAGCACGCGCAAGCGGCGGGGCTTACGGATCTCACGGTGCGCTGGATCGATCTCGGCGGCCCCGCCGTCATGAACGACGCGCTGCTGTCGGGTTCCGTCGACTTCATCGCCGCGGGCCCGCCTGCCTTCATCACGCTGTGGGACCGAACGCGCGGCTCGGCCGACGTGCGCGGCGTGGCCGCGATGTCGTCGCTGCCGATGTACCTGAACACCACGAATCCGGCGCTTCAGTCGATCGACGACCTCATGGAGACGGACAAGATCGCCGTCACGGCCGTCAAGGTGTCGATCCCGTCGATCGTGATGCAGATGTACGCCGCCGAGCGCTACGGCGCGGCCGAGGCGTTTCGCTTCGACCGCTACACCGTGTCGATGACGCATCCCGACGCGTTGATCGCGCTCCTTTCGGGCGGCAATCAGGTGAACGCGCACTTCACTTCGCCGCCGTTCCACCAGCGCGAGATCCGCGATCCGCGCGTGCGCACCGTGCTCGACACCGACGACATCATGGGCGGCGCGACGACGTTCACGATGCTGTCGACGACGGCGCGCTACCGCGAGCAAAACCCGGCCGCGTACGCGGCCGTGCTGGCCGCGCTCGAAGAAGCGAACGAGCTCATTCGCAGCGACCCGCGCGCAGCGGCCGAGATCCTGTTCGCCGCGGAGTCCGCGGCCGGGTTCTCCGTCGACGAGATCGTCGCGGTGCTCGCCGATCCCGACATCCGCTTCACGACGACGCCCGAGAACGTCGAGAAGTACGCCGAGTTCATGCACGACATCGGCTCGATCGAGAATCGGCCGAGCTCGTGGCGCGACCTATTCTTCCCCGAGATCCACTCGGCCCCGGGGTCGTGAATTGCGGGCGAGCTACGTAGCCTTTCGTAGCGCGAGCAGCGCTTCCAGGACCTTGAGCGTGGCGCGGTCTTTGTCGCGGCCGAGCGCTCGCTTCTCTTCGATCAGCGCTTCGAGCGACAGGACTCGAACGGCGATGTCGCCGATGCTCATCGCTTCCGCGGATTCGGCAACGTCCTCGAAGCGCTTGCCGCCGCCGATGAAGCCGAGCACGTCGAGCGGACCTGCGCTCGTCATCAACAGCAGATGACCGCCCGCCTCGAGATCGGCCGTGGTTGGTTGCAGCGAAGCATGCTCGCGATAGCGAGCGTCGAGCGCGTCGAGCGCCTTGCGGAGCCGCTCGCTGTTCTCCGGGCTCACCTTGACGAGCGCATCGATGTCGAATGTCGTCACGGGGGCGCCTTGCAGCACCGCCGCAACGCCTCCGACGACGACGTAGTCGACGCCGTGCCGCTCAAGAACCTCTAGGATTCGGCGGAAGCTCTCGCTCGCCATCGCGGCGCACCTGCTTGAAGAACGCCACGCGCGATTCGAGCTCGGCGAGCCGCTCAGCGGGCGATAGAGACACGAACCAGTCGATCAGCGACTCGTCGTAGTCGGGAAGACGCGGGTTGACCGGAGTACGATCCACCCGAGCATTCTAAACGACCTGACGGCCCTACGAGGCACGTTCCGAGCGGCGGATGGCGCGTGGCGTCGCCAGTCAGCGCTCGGCGATGCGCCGGCCTTCGATGACGAATGTGTTGTAGGCGTCGGGGATCGGCACCATCGCCGCGATTGCGAGGCCGGCGCCGCGGAAGAGCGCCTCCCATTCGACGCGCGTGCGCTCCTTGCCCGGCAGCAGCATCATCATGTTGATGTCGAGCAGCTTGCTCGGCACGTCGGACACGTCGCCGAGCGGCGGCAGCACGGCGTCGACCGCGATCACGCGGCCGCCCGGCTCGAGCTTGTCGCATACGTTGCGCAGAATCGTCGCGCACGACGCGTCGTCCCAGTCGTGCAGGATCAGCTTCAGCACGTAGGCGTCCGCGGACGGAACGCCCTTGAACATATCGCCGGGCACGTACGAGATCCGGCGCGCGATGGCGTCGCTGCGGACGGGCACTTGCACGGGCGCCGCCGCCACGACCTCGGGCAGATCGAAGACGACGCCGCGCACGTCGAGGTACTTGCCGAGCACGGCGATGACGAGATGGCCGAAGCCCGCGCCGACGTCGACGAGCGTGCGGATGCCCGAGAAGTCATAGCGCTCGAGCACGCCCTTGTTCACGACGGCGCTGTGCACCTTCAGCGCCTCGCCGAACTCCTCGAGAGACTTCGGATTCGCGGCAAGATAGTCGAAGAATTCCATGCCGAGCTGTGCGCGGGCTTGCGGCGCGCCCGTCGCGAGCCCCTCGGGCAGGCCCGTCCACACCCTCCACAGCAAGCCGCCCGAGAACTCGACGAAGCCCTTCATCGTTCCCGGCGCGTCGTGCGTCAGGAGCGCCGAGAGACGCGTCGGGCCGAACCGCCCAGCGGAATCCTCGGTCACGATGCCGAGCGCCGCGCAGGCACGCAGCGCGCGGTGCAAAGCGCCGGGCTCGGCGCGGATGCCGCCTTTGCGCACGAGCTCTTCGGCCGTCAACGGCCCGGCGGCGAGAGCGTCGGGAACCCCGAGCCGCACCACTTCGGCAAGTATCTTTGCGGTCCACGCGCCGAACAGCATCTCCTGAAGAATCGCGTGCGGAGGTTTCTCGTGCGTTTCGACGCTCACCGTGCGTGCTCATGCCGTCGCGGACTCACCCGCGACTCTGCCACGATTCGCGGCGGAGGCGCCAGCGCCGAACCGGCTCGTCTCGCCGAGCGCGCACAAGCGCACGCTATACTCCCGCGCGATGCAAGAGCCTGCGCTCCTATCCGTCAACGGCGTGACGCTGCAATATCGCACCGGCGAGCAGCTCGTGACGGCGACGTATCGCGTGAGCTTCGACGTGCTGAAAGGCGATCGATTCGTGTTGCTCGGCCCGTCGGGCTGCGGCAAGTCGACGCTGCTGAAGGCGATCGGCGGCTATCTCCAGCCCGCCGAAGGAGAGATGCTGCTGAACGGCGCGCGCATCGGCAAACCCGGGCCCGATCGCGCGTTCGTCTTTCAGGAGTTCGATCAGCTCTTGCCGTGGAAAACCGTCGTCGACAACGTCGTGTTCGCGCTGACGGCGAGCGGCAAGCTGCCGAAGAAGGCCGCGACGGAGCGCGCACTGCATGTCATCGACAAAGTGGGCTTGAGCAAATTCGCGGACGCCTTCCCGCACACGCTCTCGGGCGGCATGAAGCAGCGCGTCGCGATCGCGCGGGCGATGGCCATGGAGCCGCAGATTCTGCTCATGGACGAGCCGTTCGCGGCGCTCGACGCACTGACGCGCGCCAAGATGCAGGACGACTTGCTCGAGCTGTGGGAAGACACGCGCTTCACGGTGGTGTTCGTCACGCACTCCATTCCCGAGGCGATCCGCGTCGGCAATCGCATCCTGCTGCTCACGCCGCATCCCGGCCGCACGAAGGCCGAGATCAACTCCACCGGCAGCGACGCGCCCGGCGCTGGCGGCGAGCTCACGTCGGCACGCATTCAACGACTGCTTTTCGATCGCACGGGAGGCATTGCCGATGGCTGACTCGAGCGCTATTCATTCATCGAGGCCCGAGATCTTCCACACCCCGGAAGACGACGCGTCCGGGTTCGCCGTCGCGACGCAGCCGCTCGGCTTTTGGACGAAGGTCTACGGCAACGGCACGATCCGCAAGTCCGTGCTGCTCGTAGTGCTCGCGGCGGCGTGGGAGCTCTACGCGCGCTTGCTCGACAACGCGCTCTTGTTCCCCACGTTCACGGACACGGTTCGAGCGCTGCTCGCCGCCGTCGCGGGCGGCGAGATACCGAGCGCGGGGCTCTACACGTTATCGCTGCTCTTGAAAGGGTACGCGGCCGGGCTCGTCTGCGCCGCACTGCTGACGGCCTTCGCGAGCGTCTCGCGCGTCGGCGCGGATCTGCTCGAAACGTTGACGGCCATGTTCAACCCGCTGCCGTCGATCGCGCTGCTGCCGCTCGCACTGATCTGGTTCGGGCTCGGCGACTCGAGCGTGATCTTCGTGCTCGTGCACGCGGTGCTGTGGGCCGTCGCGCTGAATACGTTCGCGGGGTTTCGCGCGCTCTCGCCGACGCTGCGCATGGTCGGCGAGAACTACGGGCTCTCGAGCATCGGCTACATCTCGCGCATTCTGATACCGGGCGCGTTTCCGAGCATTCTCACCGGGCTCAAGGTGGGCTGGGCGTTCGCGTGGCGCACGCTGATCGCGGCCGAGCTCGTGTTCGGCGTGAGCTCGGGGTCCGGCGGGCTCGGCTGGTACATCTTCGAAAACAAAAACCAGCTCCGCATCCCCGAAGTCTTCGCGGGCCTTCTCGCCGTCATCATCTTCGGACTCTTCGTCGAAAACGTGGTCTTCCGCGCCGTCGAGCGGCGCACCGTCCGGCGTTGGGGCATGCAGACTTGATGTCCGCCTCGCGCGTCCTTCGACGGCCCAACAGGGCCAGAGTGACCCGCAGCCGCTCCGCTCGAAGCGAAACGCGCCCTCACTCTCCCGAGTTGATATCGAAGATCTGCGCGCCTTCCTCGGGGTCGCGGTAGATCGCGTTGCTGTCCGAGCGCTTCGGCGGCTCGCGTCCCGCCGCGATCGCCGCCGCGACCTCGCGCTCGTACGCGCGCTCGCTCGCGAGCCCTTGCCCGACGGCCGTGTTGCCCTCGTGGCACGAGTACTCGTACGAGTAGTAGTTCGGCTGCGTCGTCCACATCGTGCGCACCGTGAACGGCCGCTCGTACGTGTCAGGATCGTCGACGGTGATACGGTACTCGATCATCTCCGGATCCACGCGCCGGATGCGCTCCACTGTCTTCATGTTCAGGCTGTTCGGCGGCCCCCCGACGCTCGTACGATCCGTGTAGCCCTGGGTCTCCACGACGAGGGTATCGCCGTCCCAATAGCCGCGGGCGTTGCCCGTGAACTGGCGGACGTCGGGATACGGCCGGTCGCGGTCGAGCGAGATGACGCGCGTCTCGTGAATCATCTCGTACGTGATCGTGACGGAGTCGGGGCTCTGGAAGATGCGGATGCCGTTGCCGTAGATCGCGGCGCCCATGCCGCGGTTGATGCCGAGGCCGATGCAGCGGTCGTAGAGCGAGAAATCGTCGAAGTCTTCGAAGGGCCCGGGGCCGAACGTGCCGCGGCCCGCCGTCGCGGCGGCGCGCGCGCGACCCGCTTCCGTCACGGCCGGCTGCCGGCCGTTCGGTGGGTCGACGATCAGCGACGTGAAGCCGAACGTGCGCGTACCCCATTCGTTGCGCAAGAACGTCTCCGTCGTCGCGGCGCGCGTGCGGCCCGCGTGCTGCGTGCGCGCGCGCTGGAGGAATTGCTCTTGCGTCAGGAACTCCTGGTTGCCGAGCTCCCGCGGCCGGTCGCGCGGTATGCCGCGCATGTCGTCCGTGCTCCACGTGCCCGCGAGGCTCGGGTGCCCCCACGAGGTTCGCGGTGCCTTCCAATTCGGATTCTTGTAGAGCGCCGTTTGCTGCTCGGCCGGCGTTTGCCGCGATTCGGGCAGCTCGATGTCGGGCGGGGATCCCGGCGGTTGTGCGAGAAGAGCCGTCGGAAGGGACGCCGCGAGCAGCGCGGTAGCGGTGGACAGAATGCCGGTCTCGAGCTTCATGATTCTCCCCTCTGTGACACGCCGGCGCCCAACCGCGTCGCCGTGCCGCAGATTCAAGCACGCGGCCCGGAGCTTGGGAACACCCCGCGCCCAAAGAAATACCGACGTCGAGCCGCCGCTCGAGCGTCGCGACCGTATCTGCACCGCTTCGGTGACCGTATAGTGCTCGCGATCGTTCTCGCAGGGGGGTCAAAGCCTGATGTGTGCTCGTCGAATGCCGCTCCTCCTCGTGCTCGCCGCAGCGTCGGCATTGCCGGCGTGCATGCCGCAGACCGGCGCCGTCGCCCCGGCGCAAAGCTCGGCGCCGCCGGATCTCTCCGGCGTCTGGATGGCCTTCGCCGTCGAGAACCCCGACGGCGGCGGCGGCACGCCGCGCTATTCGGCCGAAGGACAAGCCGCGCTCGATGCGTTCGCGCGGCAGTTCAGCTCGATCCCGGAAACGGGCGCCTGGTGCTACGGCACCGGCATGCCGAGCGTGATGCTATCGACGGTGTCGTATCCGATCGAGATCGTGCAGCATCCCTCGCGGCTCGTGATGCTCGCGGAGCTCGAGATGCAGGTGCGGCGCGTTTACTTGGACGGGCGGCCGCACCCCACGGACTTCCTGCCGACGGGAGTCGGCCATTCCGTCGGCACGTGGGACGGCGACACGCTCGTCATCGACACGACGCTGCTCTCGGCTTGGCAGCTGCGGCCGTGGCCTCGAACGGAGCAGACGCACATCGTCGAGCGCGTCCGTCTCACGAAGCTCGCCGAGGTCGAAGCCCGCCCCTCGGGCTTCGTCGCAACGGTCGAGAAGCCGATCAACGACGACGTCCTCGTCGTGGAGATCACGCTGACGGACCCGAGCCTCTACGAGGGGCCGCAGCGGCGCACGGCCTACTACCAACGCATGGCGGACACCGCCACGCTCGAGTACGCCTGCTCGGCCGAGCACTGGCTCGAAGAGCTTGAGAAAAATCGAGTGAACGAAGGGCGATGAGCCCGCCGAATCAACGCCTTGCGTAAGGATTCGGCGCCCTGCGGGCCGGCGCTTACGTTAAACTTTTCCCAGAGGAACCGTGCGCCCGCGTGTGGACGCCGCCGTTGGGTTCCTGTGGAGTGTTGGCTACACTTTTCCAAGGCCTGGATCGGCGATCGAAGGGGGCGGAGAGAATCGGGATGTTCATCAGCAAGAAGCACCTTCCGCGACGAACCTTCCTGAAGGGTTTGGGCGCGACGGTCGGCCTGCCGCTGCTCGACGCAATGGTGCCGGCCTTCGCCGCCGCGCCCGTCAAGAGCCCACGACTCGGCTTCGTCTACGTGCCGCACGGCATGGTCATGAGCCGCTTCACGCCGGACGCCGCCGGCAGAGGGTTCGCCTTCAAGGACATCAATCGCTCGCTGGAGCCGTTTCGCGACCGCTTGAGCATCGTGAGCCGCCTGCACCACCGCGCGGCCGACTCGACGGCGGTCCACTCGCTGTCTCCGACCACGTGGCTGTCCGGCGTCCGGCCGAAGCCGACGCAGGGCACCGACGCCTACGCCGGCGTCACGGCCGACCAGATCGCGGCTCGTGTGATCGGCCAGGACACGCTGCTGCCGTCGATGGAGCTCGCGACCGAGGACCACTCCGGCTTGATCGGCGCCTGCGACCGCGACTACGGCTGCATCTACATGAACACGCTCTCGTGGCGCACGCCCACGACGCCGATGCCGATGGAGATCAATCCACGCAAGGTATTCGAGCGCATGTTCGGCCAAGGCGACAGCGAGGCCGAGCGGCTCGCGCGCCGCCAGGAAGACCGCAGCATCCTCGACGCCGTGACGACGCAAGCCGCGGGCTTGCAGCGAGAGCTGGGCGCGCACGACCGCGCGACGCTCGACGATTACCTCGAAGGCGTGCGCGAGATCGAACGCCGTCTCGAGCGCGCCGAGTCGCAGGTTGCGGCGAACGCGGATCTCGTGATTCCCGAAGCGCCGTCCGGCGTGCCGTTCGAGTACACCGAGCACGTGCGGCTCATGTTCGACTTGCTCGCGCTCGCTTACCGCGCCGACATCACGCGCGTGTTCACGTTCATGATGGGCCGCGAGGTGAGCAACCGCACGTATACGCAGGTCGGCGTCACGGAGGGCCATCACGCCGTCTCCCATCACCAGAACAAGCCCGAGAAGCTCGACATGCTGGCGCGCATCCAGGCGTTCCACATCTCGCTCTTCGGCGAGTTCCTCGCGAAGCTCGACTCGATTCCCGATGGCGACGGTACGCTGCTCGACAACTCGCTGTTGCTCTACGGTAGCAACATGAGCAACAGCAACGCGCACGACCACTACCCGCTGCCGAACATCTTGGCCGGCGGGGGCCGTGGGCGAATCAAGGGCGGCCAGCACATCGTCGCCGAGGACCATGCGCCGATGACGAACCTGCTGTTGACGATGCTCGACTCCGTCGACGCCGGCGTCGAGTCGCTCGGCGACAGCACGGGCACGATCGGCGAGCTCGTGGCGTGATGCGGCCTGCCGCGCTTCGCTCGCTCGCCGTCGCGCTGCTCGCGCCGTTCGCGGCCACCGTCGTCATCGCGGCCACGCCGCCGCTCGTCGCCGCCGTCAAGGGCG